>CAZWDN010000546.1:0-2734 GCA_964633125.1 uncultured Pirellula sp.
GCGGGCGGCGGCGGCCGCGTGTTTCACGGCTGGCACGAGCACCTTCCCCGCGACATCGACGTACGGTCGCTCCAATTGCCCGGTCGCGATCTTCGTCACCGCGAGCCGGGAATTCATTCCATGGTCGCATTGGTCGAAGCCGTCGTCACCGCTTCGCAGTCGTTAATCGCAGAGGTTCCCTGTGCGTTCTTCGGCTACAGCCTCGGCGGACTCGTGGCCTTTGAAACGGCCCGCTTGCTGCGCGCACTCTCGCTGCCGCAGCCGCGACGACTGATCGTGGCGGCGAGTATCGCGCCGCATCGTCCGCAAGCTCGTTCGCCGCTTGTGCATCGGATGTCGAACGACGAATTGGTCGTGGAACTGCGCCGTTTCAAAGGAACTCCCGAGATCGTGTTGCAAACCCCCGATCTGCTGGATCTCCTGCTGCCGGTCATTCGTGCCGACTTCGCCGTACTGGAAACATATCAGCACGAAAAGCAACGACCGTTGGAAACTCCGATCGCGGCGTTTGGAGGGTTGGCGGACGAAGAGGTCTCGCCGGAGGCCTTAGCCGATTGGAGCGAGCACACCTCCGCCGGATTTCAAATGCGGTTTCTGTCGGGGGACCATTTCTTCTTGAAGTCGGCGCAAACGCAGCTTTTGGAGTTGCTCGCGCGTGAGCTACAATCGGTGCGATGAGTCGATGGGCTGTTAACCGAAAGCGACGGAGTGGCGCGTGGCGAGTCTGACCGTAGAAAACTATCTGAAGACGATCCAGCAGATTTGCGGCACGACCGACGACGCCGCCGCCAAAGAAACGCGCCCCGCCACGACCGGCGCCATCGCGGAAGCGCTCGACGTCGCCCCCGGCACCGTCACGAGCATGCTCAAAACATTGAGCGAAAGCGGACTCGCGACCTACACGCCGTACGAAGGGGCCCGGCTCACGGCCCAAGGGAGCAAGCTTGCGTTGCGCGTGATGCGGCGACACCGCTTGATCGAGCTCTTTCTCTCCACGACGCTCAAGATGACGTGGGACGAAGTGCATGAAGAAGCGGAACACATGGAGCACGCCGTCAGCGACCTGCTCATCGATCGAATCGACGCGTTTCTCGGCTTTCCGAGCGTCGATCCGCATGGCGACCCCATCCCGCGGGCCGACGGCACGCTTGCCGAAGCGGCGGGACGGAGCCTCGCAGAGGTCGCCGGCGGCGAGGCATTTCGCTTTACCCGCGTGCTGGATCAATCCCCCGAATTCCTCCGATTTCTCTCGGAATCGAACCTCACGATCGGCTGCCGCGGCGAAGTGCGGGCCAATCGCGTCGAATCGGGCGCATTAACGGTCGTCGTCGACGGACACGTCACCACGCTCGGGCGCGACGCCGCACAGAAGATCGTCGTGGCGAACGCCGAATCCCAGCCTACTTCGCTTCGGTCTTAGGCTTCTGATCCATTGGCGCGTGCCCCATCGCGCGGCGGGCGACGCTCAGTTGGCCGCTGTGCAACCCTTCGTGCCAGACGGCCATTTCGAAGACGCTGCCGACGTCGGGCAGAAAGTCGGCACGCGCCTTGGGCAGCGGCTTTTCCAAATCCGCCTCTTCCATCTTTTCCAAAACGCCGAGCAACGTCTCGCGGCGTTCCTTCATCACCGCCAACACTTCCTCGGCCGGAGGATAGTCGGTCGGATTGTTCGTCGGCTGCGACCCGGTCCCGAACGCCTTCTCAAATTCCGGTCGCACGACGACTTTCTCCGGCGCGACGTTCGACAGGAAAAAATTATCGGCCATCGCCATATGCCCGGCGAACCACAACGCATGGTTGGCATGCGCATGGACCTGATGCACCCACTGCTCCGGCGACTTGAAATCGGCCAAAAGCGATAGGCTGTAATCGCGCGCACTGACAAGCTGCTTTTGCAGTCGGGACTTCGCGGACATTCGGCGACCTCTGGGATTTTTCGAGACCCGGAATTCTACCGCTTGGATGCCGACGGGACATGCCGCGTTTCACCGGCAATGGCGCAGCCCCCTCTTTGACGTCGCTTCTCCGGCAAGTTACATTGGGCGGTTCGCCGATTCGTCGGCCTTCGATGAGAGGCCCCCGCAATGGGGACCTGTGAACCTGGTCAGGGGAGAAATCCAGCAGCCATAAGCGGTAAGCTTCATGTGCGGTGGGTCTCTCATCGAAGGTCGACGTTTAAGCAAGGCGGAAGGGGAGAAGTCGAAGGCGAAGTCGTTCGTCTTCTTTCCACCCTCCTCCTTCCCCCCTCCCCCCTTGAGCTCATGGCCGATCTCATCCCTGCGGACGACGCGGCCGCACCGAGCGCCCCTGCCGGCGAATATGTCGTCGTCGCCCGGCGCTATCGGCCGCAGGCCTTTAGCGAGTTGGTGGGGCAGCAACACGTCGCTCAGGCGCTGTCCGGCGCCATCCACTCGCATCGCGTCGGCCATGCTTACCTGTTCACGGGCGCGCGCGGCGTCGGCAAAACCTCGACCGCGCGCATCTTCGCCAAAGCGCTCAACTGCGTCACCGGCCCCACCGATACGCCGTGCAATGAGTGCGACATCTGCAAGAGCATCACGGCCGGTGACGACGTCGACGTCATCGAGATCGACGGCGCCAGCAATCGCGGCATCGACGATATCCGCCAGCTTCGGCAAAACGTCAACGTCCGGCCGAGCCGCGCCCGCTTCAAGATCTACATCATCGACGAAGTCCACATGCTCTCGCGCGACGCGTTCAACGCGTTGCTGAA
>CAZWDN010000547.1:0-2733 GCA_964633125.1 uncultured Pirellula sp.
ACGTTCCAATTCGAGGCGATGGATCCGGCCGGCAAAGAGATCAAGGACGTGATCGAGGCGGCCAACGAGGAAGAAGCCCAGGCCACGATACGCGGCATGGGCTACTACGTCACGAAGATCTCCGCCAAGAAATCGAAACGCGCCGCGGAGAAGAAAGGAGGCGACGGTAAAAACCGCGCCTTCGTCATCGGCGGCGTGAAGTCGAAGGAGCTGACCATGTTCACGCGTCAGCTGTCGATTCTTCAAGACGCCGGTCTCCCGATTCTCCGCAGCCTGAAGATCTTGGAACAGCAATCCAAGCCGGGACGCCTCAAAAACACGCTCATGGACGTGTGCGAAGACATCGAGTCCGGCTCGACGCTCTCCGACGCCATGTCGAAGTGCCCCAAGGTGTTCGACCGGCTCTACGTGAACATGATCAAAGCCGGCGAGGCCGGCGGAGCGTTGGAAGTCATTCTCCGCCGCTTGGCCGAGTTCCAGGAAAAATCGCAGTCGTTGAAACGCAAAGTGAAGGGGGCGATGGTCTATCCGGTCGTCGTCGTCATGGTGGCCGTCGGCATTTTGGCGTTCATCATGATCAAGATCGTGCCGGCGTTCGAAAAGATCTTCAAGGACTTCGACGCCGAACTGCCGGGCATGACGCAAATGCTCATCAATATTTCCAATTGGACGGCGAGCTACTGGTTCTTGATTCCCATCATTCCGATCGCCATCGTGCTGATGGTGAAGCTGATCTGCAAGTTCAAGCCGGGACGCAAGGGCTGGCATCTCTTCACGCTGAAATTGCCCGTGTTCGGGCAGATCATCGAGAAGAATATCGTCGCTCGTACGACGCGAACCCTCGGCACGTTGGTCGCGAGCGGCGTGCCGATCTTGGAAGCGCTGAATATTACGCGAGAAACCAGCGGCAATGCCGTGTTCGAGGAGCTTTACGGCAAGATCTACGACTCGATTCGCGAAGGCGAATCGATCGCCAAGCCGATGCGCGAATATTCGCGGACCAAATTCAATTTGATCGCCGCGTTCTTTTGGACGTTTTTCATTCCGGGCATCGGGTTGGTGATTTACCTCACGCGCGCCACGCAACGCATCATCGACGACCTCGTCGTCAATATGGTCGACGTCGGCGAAGAGACCGGTGAATTGGACAAGATGCTCTACAAGGTCGCCGACAACTACGACGAAGAGGTCGACGTACTCACGGAAAGCTTGGTCAGTTTGCTCGAGCCGATCTTGATCGTCGTGCTCGGCGTGATCGTCGGGTTCATCGTCATCGCTTTGTTCTTGCCGCTGGTCGCGCTGATTCAGAAGTTGAGTTAGGCGCAGCGTCGCCGACGCGCGGGGAAGCGGCCCGTGCGACGCGTGTGATAGGTATCGCGGTTCGCAACGTATTAGGGTTCGAAACTAGGGAAATAAACTTGTCGTCGTTCGCGCCTCAAGATCGATCGCCGGAAGCGATCGAGCGCGAAGCCGGCGTAGTCGGGAGAATCGGTATGTTGGTCGGAGCAATCGGAAACCGTCGCGGCGTCGCAATGCGTCGAGCTTGGGCTCGCGCGGGCTTTACGCTCGTGGAAATGCTGGTCGTCATCGCCATCATCGGCATGCTCATGGCATTGGTGAGCGTCGCCGTGTGGAAGGCCTTGGAGCGGGCCAAGATTACGAAGATCGTCGTTGAAATCGGCCAACTTCAGACGGCGATTCAATCGTACAAGGAAAAGCACCTGCAGTATCCGCCCAGCATGGCGGAAATCGACGTCGTGAAGCGTAAGGTGCATTTCATGCGGCATGTGCAAGTGGCGTTCACGAACGCCAACTACGGCACCGCTTCCGGCAACTACGACAATTTGCGAAACAACTTGATGTCGGGAACCGGCTTGACGTCGCAGCCGTACAATTACAAAGACGCCTCCGGTGACATCAAATCCTTGGATCTCAATTCCCTGGATCAAGCCGAAGCGATCGTCTTTTGGCTCGGCGGATTCCCTACTCCCTTTAACTCCGGCAGCGCCGCTTCGATCGCCAATCGGCGCATCTTCGGCTTCCATCGCGACCAGGACTCCCCGTTCCGCCGCGACGCCGTCGGCACCGAAGGTCTCGATCCGTTGCGCTATCGCACGGAGCCGTTCTTTCAATTCGACGAAACGCGACTGACCGATCAAGACGACGACGGCTGGTTCGAGTACCTCCCGATGGCGCAAGCGGGCAGCGCGGTCGTGGCGCCGTTCGTTTATTTCGACGCGGATTCCTACAGCACCGCCTCGACAGCAACCGGTACCGCGCTGGAGATTCAAATCTACGGCTACCCCCGGCTCGGCGACCGCAACTCCGTGGAAAACGCCGGCATTTGGGGGTTGGCCGTGCCTTTCGCGTCGTACATGGATCCGACGAATACGAGCCCGATGCTTTGGGCGAATCCGGAGTCGTTTCAGATTCAGTGCGGCGGACTCGACGGCATGTATTCCGCGCCCGTGGACGAATTGTCGCAAGCGATGCGCGTCGTCGTGTATCCGGGGGGGCAGGTCTACAAGAAGACGGACGGCTACTCGAAGCAAGAGTCGCTCGCGATCGAAGAAGGGGACAATCTCTCGAGTCTGAGCAGCAACACGCTCGACGGAGCCCGTCAGGAAAGCGGTAAATGATATGAGCAGTCACCCACTCGTCGCACGTTCCGGCGCGTCTCATGCAACAACCGGTCGCCGCGGCTTCACGTTGGTGGAGCTGATGACGGTCATT
>CAZWDN010000548.1:0-2727 GCA_964633125.1 uncultured Pirellula sp.
GCAACTTCTACGCCCTGCCGCTGACGGAAACGCTCGGCGTCGAACCGGCGGGGCTGGTTCGCATCGGCCTGTTGCACTACAACACGGAAGAAGAGGTCGACTACCTGCTCGAAGTTCTGAAGACGATCGAGTGAGAGTTGATCTTGGCGAGGAAGAGATGCTCCCGGAGGCGAGCTCCGGGGCTAAATGGGAAATTGGAATACTGTTGAGATGATGGAAGCGCCGACGCCCGTTGGATTGTCGCTGGATGCGGAACAGCAGCTCGTGATCGAGTGGAGCGACGGCATGCGCCGGCGTTACCTCGTGAAGGACCTGCGCGCGAGTTGCCCTTGTGCGACTTGTCGTGAGAAGCGCAATGCTCCGCCGCCGGAGGCGAACCCGTTGCAGCTGCTGCCCAGCGGCCCGCGGCCGAATGAACTGCAAATTCAGGCCATGAGCCCGATGGGCAACTACGCGTACTCCGTCGAATTCAACGACGGGCACGATACGGGGATTTACCCGCTCGAACTCCTGCGGGAATTGGGAACTCCCGTATGAACGCGAGGCTATTTTGCAGGTAGCTCGTCCGTTTGCTTCGGCAGCGCTTCGGCGAGGCCGGGAACGTCGTTCGCACCGGCGGGGACCTGAAGGGACGAGCCTTCGAAGTCTTTGCCGATCGGTTCGAAGCGACCGCCAAGATGTTCGGCGAGGAACGCTTCGGTGACGGCGTTGAACGACATGCGGTTTTGCGGGCGAGCGAAGCCGTGCCCTTCGTCGGGATAGAGACAGTACGTTACCGAGATCTTCTTCTCTTTCATTGCCTTGACGATCTGATCCGCCTCGGCTTGCTTGACGCGCGGGTCGTTGGCGCCCTGGCCGATGAGCAGCGGCTTCTTGATCTTGTCGACGTGCGACAGCGGCGAACGTTCGGTGAGGAACTTGCGTCCTTCGTCGCTCGTGAAGTCGCCGACGCGATCCTTGAACATCTGAATGGCGGGTTGCCAGTAGGGAGGAATTGTCGAGAGCAGAGTGAGGATGTTGGAAGGGCCGACGATGTCGACGCCGCAAGCGAAGACGTCGGGTGTGAACGTGAGGCCGACCAGCGCGGCATAGCCGCCGTAGCTGCCGCCGGAGATCGCGATCTTCGCCGGATCGGAGACCTTTTCATCCGTGGCCCATTTCACGGCGTCGAGCAGATCGTCGTGCATTTTGCCGGCCCATTCTTTGTTGCCCGCATTGACGAACTCTTTGCCGAAGCCGGTGGAGCCGCGGAAATTGACGCTCAGCGTGGCATAGCCGCGGTTGGCGTTCCATTGGGCGTCGGGGCTGTAGCCCCACGATTCGCGAGCCCAGGGGCCGCCGTGGACGTCGAGCACGGTCGGCAGCGGTTGCGAGGGGCGGCCGTCGCCGTCGGGATCGGTGTTCGGCGGCAGCGTCAGGTAGCAGACCAGCTTGAGACCGTCGCGGGCCGTGATCACGACCGGATGCATCTTCACCAACGGCAAACCTTCCAGGTCTTTGCGGTTCGTAAAGAGGAACTTGGCATCGCGCGCCTTACGGTCGTACAAGTAGTAACGGACGGGCCCGTCGTCCATCAGGTAGGCGACGGTCCAGAGATTGTCGTCTTGCGTGCGGCTGGTAACTTCGATTTCGCCGTCGGCGACCGTGCGTAGATACTTCAGGTCGTCGCGAACCGCGTCGCTGAGGATTTCCCACTTGGTACGGTCGTAGGTGAACGAGACCGCTTCGATCGTGTTTTCCGTCGGGTGGGAAAGCACGCCGCCGACGTCGGCCAGCGGATTCTCGGCGACGAGCTTCGTTTCGTTCGTCTTGAGGTTCAGCGCGAAGAGGGCGCCGGTATTGCGGCCGCGGCTATCCATGATGTAGACCGTGTCGCCGGACTTGTCGAACCCGGCCAGCCCGGTCGTGAGCGTGTCGGACATCGGGATCTTCTGGAAGTCTTTCCAGCCTCCCTTACCGTCGGGCTGCAGCAGTTCGTTGCCGCCGTCCTGCGAGAAGCGGGTGGCAAAGCGAATCTTATAGTCTTCGTCGATCGTGTAGCCGGTGAAGCCTTGCTCGTTCTTCTCGACGAGCGTCCGTTCGCCGGTGTTGATGTTGACCTTGTAGACGTCGTGCAGCTTTTCATCGCGATCGTTTAGGCCGATGAGGATCTCCGTCGGGAAGCGATAGCTCACCGATTCGATTTGTGCGGCCACGCCCTTGATCGGCGTCAAGTCCGTGGTTTGCCCGCTTGCAAGATCGACGCAATAGACATGCCAGTTCTCGTCGCCGTCGGCGTCTTGCGTGTAGAGAATGTGCTTAGCGGTGTACGCCCAAAAGTAGGAGCGGATGCCGCGCTTCTTGTCGTTCGTCACCGGCTTGGCCGCCGTGGGATCGCTCGCCGGTCCGACCCAAACATTGAGCACGCCGTCGACCGGGGCGAGGTAGCTGAGCTGTTTACCGTCGGGGCTGATTCGGGCGGCGGCTTTGTCGGGATTGCCGAAGAGTACCTGCCGCGGAATTAGCTTGACGCCCTTGAGATATGCCGGCTCGGCTCCATGGGCGGCGCCGAAAAGCTGAACCAAGCCGATTGCCATTACCAGCGCGCTCCGTCGTATCATGGTCGTGAATCCGTTGACGATTTGGTCGGGAAGGCCGCCGCGGTCGGTACTGAACCGCGCAACGAGAAAAGGATAGCGGAAACCCGTAGCTCGGGGTAGCCTTGCCTACCTTCGAGCAGGTGGCGGC
>CAZWDN010000549.1:0-2714 GCA_964633125.1 uncultured Pirellula sp.
GCGATCGTCGATGCTTCGATCGCGCCGGCGGCGGCGAGGAAGCCCGGCAGGCAAGGAGCGATTCCCGCCGTCATGGCCGCGAGCGCCGCGATGTGAAACCCGCCCGTGTACCAATACGCTCCCGGTCTGCGGTACAGGCCCGCAAGGTCGAGCCGCGTGCGGCGCACCAAGTAGTAGTCGGCGATGAGCACCCCGCCGATCGCGCCCAACAGGAGCGAGTAGCCGATCAGCCATTTGTCGATGTACACCGACGCATTCTCCAGCAATCGCCAAGGTTGCATCGCGATGCCGATCAGGCCTGTGATCAAGCCGCCGATGCGAAAGCTGATCCGCTTCGGCCACAGATGCGCGAAGTCGTTGGCCGGGCTCACGACGTTGGCGGCGATGTTGGTCGCCAACGTGGCGAGACACAGCGCCAGCATCGCGACCACCAGCACCGCGGGATTCTCGAACTTCGTGAGCAATTGCACCGGGTCCCAAATCGAAGTGCCGTAGATCACCGTGGTCGCCGACGTAACCGCGACGCCGATGAACGAATATAGCCCCATCGTCGTCGGCAATCCCAATGCTTGGCCGAGCATTTGGTCGCGCTGCGAATAGGCGTAACGGCTGAAGTCGGGAATGTTGAGCGACAGCGTGGCCCAGAAGCTGACGTTGGCCGTCAGCGCGGGAAAGAAGAACTTCCAAAACTCGCCGGCCTTCGGTTGCCCCGCGGCGAATTGCGACGGTTGCGAAAGCATCGGCCCGAAACCGCCGGCCTGCACGTAGGCCCAAGCCAACAGCGCCAAGCCGAGCGCGATCAAGAGCGGAGCCTTGATGTTCAACAGCACGCGAATCGACTCGATGCCGCGCCACACGACCAGCATGTTCAACGCCCAGAACAACAAGAAGCAACCGAACTGCCCGCCGTTGATGCCGCCGAGCGCCGTGAGCTTCGTCGAGGCGTGCAAGCTCGGAAACCAGACGCCGAGCAAGGTGTAGATCGCCATCCCGCCGATCCAAGCCTGAATGCCGAACCAGCCGCACGCCACCAGGGCGCGCAGCAGCGCGGGCACATTAGCCCCGCGCAGCCCGAAAGCGGCCCGGCAATACACGGGAAACGAAATTCCGTAACGCGTGCCCGCGTGCGCGTTGAGCACCATCGGCACGAGCACGATGAGGTTGCCGAGAAAGATCGTGCCGACCGCTTGCCGCCAATCCATGCCGAGTTCGATGAGCGACGAGGCCAGCATGTACGTGGGAATACAGGCCGACATGCTGATCCAGAGCACGGCAATGTCGCGCAAACCCCACTTACGCCTGCTCGCGCCGACCGGCGCCATGTCGGGGCTCCAATAGGGGGAGCCGGCGACGTTCTCGGAAAGTTCTACAATTTCGCTGGACGCCACGATCGATCGCTCCGAGAACCTTGGCCGGGTTGATCGTGTCAGGCTACTTCGGACCGTGAAAAACGACAACGTCGGTTCGCGCCGAACCGGCCGCCGCCGACCCAAACGGGAGACACGAACTATGTCGCCATTCAGCCTGCGTCTCGCTCAAGCGGCGGATCTCGTCGCGATCAACGACGTCTACAACCACTACGTGCTCCACTCGACTTGCACGTATCAAACGGAGCCGGAGACCGTCGAAGCGCGGCAGGCTTGGTTCGCGGCGCACGGCGAGCGCTATCCGGTGATCGTCGGCGAGCAGGCCGGCGAAGTCGTCGGCTGGGGTTCGCTCTCGAAGTTCAAAGATCGAGCCGCGTACCAACCGAGCGTCGAGGGCTCGGTGTATATCCGACACGACCGCCTCGGCCACGGCTTCGGCCGCGTGATCCTCATCGACCTGATCGAGCGGGCTCGAGCGCTGGGGTACCACACTTTCATCGGCGGGGCGTGCTCGTCGCAAGCGGCGAGCATCCGCCTGCAAGAGTCGCTCGGCTTCCAGCGCGTGGGAACGTTCCGCGAGGTCGGCCTGAAGTTCGGCCGACGCCTCGATGTAGTTTATTTGCAGCTCATGCTGCAAACTTCGACCGACTAAGCCGTCACCGCGGCCGCAATCGCGTCACCCATCTCGCGCGTACCGACCTTGCGGGCCTTGGCGTCTTGGGCCGTGTAAATGTCGCCCGTGCGAAGGCCGGCGGCGATGACCTGAGCGATCGCCTTCTGTACGGCGCCCGCCGCGTCATTCAGCCCGAAGCTGTACTGAAGCATCAGCCCGGCCGAGGCGATCTGTGCGATCGGGTTCGCGAGGTTCTTGCCTGCGATGTCCGGCGCGGTGCCGCCCGCCGGTTCGTAGACGCCGAAGGTGCGCTCGCCGGTCGTTTGGCCGAGGCTGGCGCTGGGCAACATGCCGAGCGACCCGGCCAGGGCGGCCGCTTCGTCGCTCAAGATATCGCCGAACATGTTTTCGCAGAGCATCACGTCGAACTGCGTCGGCTTGAGCATGAGCTGCATCGCGCCATTGTCGACGAACATATGCTCCAGCGCCACGTCGGGATACTCCTTGGCGACGCGCGTCACGACGTCGCGCCACAGGACGCCGTTCTCCAGGACGTTGGCTTTGTCGATGCTCGTGAGCTTCTTGCGCCGCAGCCGGGCCGCGCGGAAGCCGACGTGCGCGATGCGTTCGATCTCCGCCGTCGTGTAGACCATCGTGTCGATCGCGCGCTTGCCGCCGCCGTCGAGATCTTCGGTCGTCTTCGGCTTGCCGAAGTACATGCCGCCGGTGAGTTC
>CAZWDN010000550.1:0-2713 GCA_964633125.1 uncultured Pirellula sp.
CGATCCTGTCAGCATTTTCGACGCTGAAAAAAACGGCAATTTTCTCCTGTCTGCTTGCAACTTCAGCATGCGACTCCTACCTTAAGGATCACGTTTGAAGTCGTCGAAGTCAGCTTAAGACCTTTGCCGGTTGACACTTACGTCTCTTTGCCGCGGCACGAAGCCAATCTTAGCGGCACGGCCTTTGCCTTACGACCGGCGTCCTTCTGATTCTATTATTCGCGGGGAGCCCCGGAGGAGATTCACTTGAGTAACGCACGTAAAGAGGCGGTCGAGGCGGTTACAAGTTTTAAGACGGTCGAGAGCGGGTGGAATTTCCGCGAAACTCCGAGCAACGTCCTGTACGGCTCGAATGTTTTCGGCGATCAGCAAATGAAAGATCGCCTGCCGAAGGGGATTTACAAAGCGATTACGCAAACGATCAAGAACGGCGCCAAGTTGGATCCGTCGGTCGCCGACGTCGTCGCCTTGGCCATGAAAGATTGGGCCCTGGAAAAAGGCGCCACGCACTACGCTCACGTCTTCCAGCCGCTCACCGGCCTCACCGCCGAGAAGCACGACAGCTTCCTCTCGCCCACCGGCAATGGAAGCGCAATGGCCGAGTTTAGCGGCAAGGAACTCATCCAAGGCGAACCGGACGCGTCGAGCTTTCCGTCCGGCGGCATCCGCGCCACGTTTGAAGCCCGCGGCTATACGGCTTGGGACCCGACGAGCCCCGCATATATTCTGGAAAACCCGAACGGCACGACCCTCTGCATCCCGACGGCGTTTATCTCCTGGACCGGCGAAGCGCTGGATAAGAAGACGCCCGTTCTCCGCTCGATGCAAGCCTTGAGCCAACAGGCGCAGCGCGTACTGAAAGTGTTCGGTAATGCGAACCCCGGCCCGGTCGTGGCTTCGGCCGGTCCCGAGCAAGAATACTTCTTGATCGATCGCAACTTCTACTTCGCTCGTCCGGACCTGATGGCCACGGGCCGCACGCTGTTCGGCGCGAAGCCCCCCAAGGGCCAAGAGTTTGAAGATCAATACTTCGGCGCCATCCCGGACCGCGTGCTGGCGTACATGCTCGACTGCGAACGCGAACTCTATAAGCTCGGCGTGCCGATCAAGACGCGGCACAACGAAGTCGCTCCGGGCCAATATGAAGTCGCTCCGGTGTACGAAAACGCCAACGTCGCGGCCGATCATCAGCAGATGATCATGATGGTTCATCAAAAAATGGCGGCGAAGTACGGCATGCAGTGTTTGTTGCACGAGAAGCCGTTTGCCGGCATCAACGGCTCGGGTAAGCACGTCAACTGGTCGCTCGGCACCAGCACGGCGAACATGCTCGAACCGGGTGAGACGCCGCACGACAACGCGCAGTTTCTCATCTTCTGCGCCGCGGTCATCCGAGCCGTGCATCTGCACAGCGACCTCCTCCGCGTCGCCGTCGCGTTCAGCGGCAACGACCATCGTTTGGGCGCCAACGAAGCCCCTCCGGCAATTATTTCGATCTTCCTCGGCTCGCAGTTGGCCGACATTTTCGAACAGTTGGAAAAAGGCCCCGCCAGTTCCTCGAAGGCCGCGGGAACGATGACCGTCGGCGCCGACGTTCTGCCCCCGTTGCCGAAGCATGCCGGCGACCGCAACCGCACGAGCCCGTTCGCCTTCACCGGCAACAAGTTCGAGTTCCGCGCGGTGGGCTCGAGCCAGTCGATCGCAGGCCCGCTGGTGGTGCTCAACACCATCGTCGCGGAAAGCCTGGACTACATCGCCACCGAGTTGGAGAAGTCGGTCGGCGGCGATTCGAGCAAGCTCAACGGAGCCGTGCAGAAGTTGCTGCAGGAGATTATCACCAAGCACAAGGCCGTGGTGTTCAACGGCGACGGCTATTCGGAAGAATGGCATAAGGAAGCTGAAAAGCGCGGCCTGCCGAACCTCCGCAATACGGTCGACGCGTTGCCCGCTCTAATCAGCGAAAAGAACGTGAAGCTCTTCAGCAAGTACAACGTACTATCCGAGCGCGAAGTACATAGCCGCTACGAAATCTACGTCGAACGCTATTGCAAAGACGTGAATACGGAAAGCCTCGTGGCGTTGAACATGGCGAAGACGCACATTCTTCCGGCGGCCTATCGCTATCAGAACGAACTCGCCACGACGGCGGCTTCGCTCAAGTCCATCGGTAAGCAACCTCATCTCGGTTCGCTTGATAAGCTCACGGAAAACGTGGCCGCGCTCGAATCGGCGATTGAAAAGCTCGAAGCGGCGGTGGGCCACAAGGGAGGCGGCGATCTTCTCGCCCACGCCAAGCACTTCCGCGACGAAGTCATTCCGACGATGAACGTCGTTCGTGCGATCGCCGACAAGATCGAAACCATCGTGCCGGACGATATTTGGCCGTTGCCGTCGTACCACGAGATGCTGTTCATCAAGTAAATCACATCGGCCGACGATCGGCGTCAGCCGACCGGTCTCCGATGACTTGAAACCGTCGACGGGCCCGAGGACTCCGCGTCCTTGGGCCCGTCGCATTTTTCCGACCTGCAACGACTCGGCGGCAAAACATGAAGCGAATTTCGCCGCTCGATCGATTATGATGAAACGAGTCGTCGCCCCGCCCGTCGTGCCCTTCTCGGAGTTCCGCGCGTGAAACCGAAGGAAGTCTTGGCCTACTGCCGCGAAAAGAACGTCAAAGCCGTCGATCTGCGGTTTATGGATTTTCCCGGCG
>CAZWDN010000551.1:0-2701 GCA_964633125.1 uncultured Pirellula sp.
GCACCGACATTCGCTCGTTCCCCGTGCAAGAGTATCGCCGCAACATCGGCATCGTACTGCAAGAGCCCTTTCTCTTCTTCGGTACCATCGCGGAGAACATCGCCTACGGCAAGCCCGACGCGACGCGCGAGGAAATCGTCGCGGCGGCGCGGGCCGCCAAGGCGCACGAGTTTATTCTGAAGCTATCCGAAGGCTACGATTCGCTGGTCGGCGAACGCGGCCAGATGCTATCAGGCGGCGAGCGGCAGCGCATCTCGATCGCGCGCGCGCTATTGATCGACCCGCGGATTTTGATTCTCGACGAAGCGACGTCGAGCGTCGACACCGAGACGGAACGCGAAATACAAGAAGCGCTCGACAACCTGATTCGCGGACGGACGACCATTGCGATCGCCCACCGCTTGAGCACGCTGCGGAAGGCGAATCGCCTGGCGGTCATGGAGCGCGGACGGCTCGTCGAACTGGGGCCGGAAGCGGAATTGCTCGCCGCGGGCGGGGCCTACGCGCGGCTGTACGAGGCGCAGCGCAAGCTCGCGGCCGATGAAGGGGTGCCGGTCAGCGCCGAATCGGCGGCGTCGTCCGAGCCGTTCGTACTCGCCGAACCTCAAGCACGATAGAAGGACCGATCCGTGACTGAAACCCTCAATCCTCCGTCGATCGAACTACGGCTCAACGATCAGACTGCGCTGACGTTAACGCTTCCCGACGGCGCGGAGCATCACGACGTCCAAACGATTCGTTGTTTCCCGCTCACCGATCCCGATCGTTGGCTATCGATTTGCGACGGTCACGGGCGCGAGTTGGCGTGCGTCGTCGAACCGTCGCAGCTTTCGGAACCTTCGCGTCTGGCGCTGGCCGCTTATCGCAAGCAGCGGGAGTTTCAGCCGGTCGTCGAGAGAATCCATCGTATCGAGCACGGCCCGAACGCCGTGGCATGGACGGTCGACACGGACCGCGGCCCCCATACGATCGTCGTAAAGTCCGACGACGACGTGCGTCGCCTGGCCGACCGCCAGGTGCTGGTCATCGACACGCACGGCATTCGCTTCCGCATTCCCGACGCCGCGCGTCTCGACGCGGCCAGCAGGCACCTGCTGGAGCGGTATTTGTAGCGGTCCGCGGGCCTCGACGCCGGAAACGCCTCACAGGGCGGGGGCTACGAAAATCTCCCCGCCGCGGGTAAAATTCGTAATTCGAAAGTGCGCAAAGTCTTTGCGTAGTAGTGTCCCCTCCCTGGAAAGTCGAGCCGGTCGTCGATGGGTAAGCAGTTCATTTATCAAATTCAAAATCTCACGAAGAAATTCGGCCAGCGCGAAGTGCTGAAGGAGATTTGGCTGGCGTTCTACCCCGGCGCGAAAATCGGAGTGCTCGGGCGCAACGGCTCCGGCAAAAGCACGCTCATGAAAATCATGGCGGGCATCGAGAAAGATTTCGACGGCGAGGCCAAGCTCACGCCCGGCTTTACCGTCGGCTACATCTCGCAAGAGCCGCAGCTCAACCCGGAGAAAGACGTTTGGGGCAACGTCCAAGAGGCGGTGCAATCCACGCGCGACGTGCTCAACCGCTACGATGAAATCAACGCCAAGCTCTGCGAACCGATGGAGCCCGAGGCGATGGAGAAGCTGCTCGACGAGCAGGCCAAGGTCCAAGACAAGATCGACGCCCTCAACGCCTGGGAGCTTGATCGTCAGGTCGAGATCGCGATGGATGCGATGAACCTACCGCCGGGCGACGCCGACGTGACGAAGCTCTCCGGCGGAGAGCGGCGCCGCGTGGCGCTATGCAAGATGTTGCTTTGGAAGCCCGATCTGTTGCTGCTCGACGAACCGACGAACCATCTCGACGCCGAGAGCGTCAACTGGCTCGAGCGTCACTTGGCCGAGTACCCCGGCACGGTCGTCGCCGTGACGCACGATCGCTACTTCTTGGACAACGTCGCCCAGTGGATTTTAGAAATCGATCGCGGCCGCGGCTTTCCGTTCGAGGGGAACTACACGAGCTGGCTCGTGCAGAAACAAGCCCGCCTTCAGTTGGAAGAGAAGGCCGCTTCGGCCCGATCGAAGACGCTGGCTCGCGAACTGGAATGGATTCGCATGGGCGCCAAGGCCCGCCAGGCCAAGAGCAAGGCGCGGATCAGCGCCTATGAGAAGATGGCGGCCGAGCATTTTCAAGACAAAGACGAAGAGTTCGAATTGCAAATCCCGCCGGGCAAGCCGCTCGGCGATCTGGTGATCGAAGCCAAGGGCATTTCCAAGTCGTATGACGATCGCGTGCTGATCGACAACCTCAGCTTCCGATTACCGCCGGGCGGCATCGTCGGCGTCATCGGTCCCAACGGCGCCGGCAAGACGACGCTCTTCCGGATGCTCGTCGGTCAGGAAAAGCCCGATTCCGGCGAGCTCAAGATGGGCCCCGCCGTCGAGCTCGGCTACGTCGATCAAAACCGCGACGCGCTCGATCCCGAAAAGACCGTGTGGGAAGAAATCTCCGGCGGCCACGACAACGTCGAAATGGGCGGCCGCAAGGTCAATTCGCGCGCGTACGTCGCCCGCTTCAACTTCTCCGGCACCGACCAGCAAAAGCTCGTCGGCCAGCTCTCCGGCGGCGAACGCAATCGCGTGCATCTCGCGAAGCTCCTCCGCCGCGGCTCCAACGTCCTGCTGCTCGACGAACCGTCGAACGATCTCGACGTCGATACGCT
>CAZWDN010000552.1:0-2696 GCA_964633125.1 uncultured Pirellula sp.
AGATTCGCCTCCGCACGCAACGCGGCGGCCGCGTCGTGCAGTTCGGCATCGTGCGTTTGAACCTCGACTACCTTGAGCCCGACGTGCGCGAAGAGGTCGTCTCCGAGCGCACGCCGCTCGGCCGCGTGCTCATCAACCACGGCGTGCTCATGCAGGTGCGGCTCACGGCGATCTGGCGCATCGAGCCGGGCCCCGACCTTTGCCGCAGCTTCGAGTTGGCCGAACCGACGGTGCTGTACGGACGCACGGCGATGATCGATTTCGAAACGGCCCCGGCGATCGAACTGTTGGAAATCTCCGCGCCGCTGGCATCGAAGCCATGACGTTCGCGCGACGCGCTTAGCCCCGTCGGCCGCGACGGGGGGCTCGGCGCCGCGTGGCCGCGGCGGCTAAGCAGTCGTATAATGAATCTTGATCGTTCGTGACTTCCGTTCGCAATCCATCGTTCCCCTCATGAAGATCGTCTACATCGCTTCCGGCGCGGCCGGCATGTACTGCGGTATGTGTCTGCACGACAACACGCTCGCCGCCGCGATGATCGCGGCCGGGGAAGACGTGCTGCTCGTGCCGACCTACACGCCGCTGCGCACGGACGAGGCCAACGTCAGCAAAGTCCCGCCGATGATGTACGGCGGCATCAACGTCTATCTCCAACAGCTCTCGCCGATCTTCAACTACACGCCCCGCTTCCTCGCCAAGCTGCTCGATTCGGAGAAGCTGCTCAACCTCGTCGGCAAATTCGCCTCTTCCGTGCAGGCCGAAAAGCTCGGGCCGCTCACGGTCTCGATGATCGCCGGCCGCGACGGTCGCCAAGCCAAGGAACTGCGTAAGCTCCTCGACTGGCTGAAGACCGAGCGGCCCGACGTCGTGCACCTGTCGAACTCGATGCTCGTCGGCATGGCGGGCCCCATTCGCGAGGCGTGCCGCGTGCCGGTCGTCTGTTCACTTTCCGGCGAAGATATCTTTCTCGAAAAACTGGTGCCGCCGTACTACGAGCAGGCCCGGAAGCTGTTGAAAGAGAAGGCCCACGACGTCGACGCTTTCACGGCGCTCAATCGTTACTACGCCGACTTCATGACCGAATACATGGCGCTCGATCCGCAGCGCGTGCACGTCATTCCGCACGGCTTGAAGCTCGCCGGCCACGCGAAGCGCCCGCCGCGCGATCCGGCGAAGCCGGTGACGATCGGCTACTTCGCCCGCATATGTTATGAGAAGGGGCTGCATCTCCTGGCCGAGGCGTTTCGCCTGTTGCACGAGCGTCGCGACCTGCCGCCGCTGCGGCTCGTGGCCGCCGGCTACTTGGGCTCCGCCGACAAACCGTACCTGGCCCGCATTCAGCAAGACCTGAAGGCCGCCGGACTGGCCGACAAGTTCGAGTATCTCGGCGAGCCTGATCGCAACGAGAAGATTCGCATTCTGCAATCGTTCGACGTCATGAGCGTGCCCGCCGTCTATCGCGAAAGCAAGGGCCTCTCGATTCTCGAAGCCTTGGCCAACGGCGTACCGGTCGTGCAGCCGGCGCACGGCTCGTATCCGGAAACGGTCGAGGATACCGGCGGCGGCGTCTTGTTCGAGCCGGAGAACGCCCGCGACCTGGCCGACCAACTGTCAGCCGTGATTCGCGACCCCGAAAAACTGCGCACGCTCGGCGACCGCGGGCACGCGGCCGTGCACTCGCGCTACGACGACGTGCGCATGGCCCGGCAATCGATCGCCCTCTACCGTCGCCTGATCGAGGAACGCGCGGCGCGCGCGTCAAACGCCGCCGGCACCGTTCTGCTCACGGATAAAACGCTCGGATGACAAACGCCACCAACCCGGCGGCTGACGCCCCCGGCTCGCCGTATCGCCACCGACGCCGGATTCAGTTTCGCGACACCGACGCGGCGGGCATCGCGCACTTTTCGACGTTCTTCCTCTTCATGGAAGAGGCGGAGCATGAATTCCTGCGCGCTCGCGGCCTCAGCGTCTTGATGCACGACGCCGCAGGGGCGATCTCTTGGCCGCGCGTCGCCGTGAAGTGCGACTACGCGAGCCCGGTGAAGTTTGAAGACCTGCTGGAGATCGAAGTCGCGCTCGTGCGCGTCGGCGACAAAAGCGTGACTTACGCCTTCACGTTTACCTGCGAGGAACGGCTGGTCGCCCGCGGCGAAATCACGGCCGTCTGCTGCCGCGTGGGCGAAAACGTCGTCCCGAAAAGCATGCTGATTCCGGACGAGATTCGTAAGAAGCTGACCGCGTAACGACCCGTTGCTTGACGGCCTTCCCCCTTCCGCCTTCCCCCCTCCCCCTTTGCTTCCCTACCTCGAAGACATCACCGTCCGTCTCGCGCAAGGCATCCATCGCTTGCCCGAGCCGAAGCGCGCGCGCCAAGCGGAGTTTCTCCGGAGCCGGCAGCGCGACGACGGCGGTTTCGGCGGGCGCGAAGGGACGAGCGATTTGTACTACACCGGCTTCGCGCTGCGCGGCCTCGCGATGACCGGCGAATTGCACGGGCCGCTCGCCGAGCGCGCTGCGGCGTTTCTGCGCACCCGGCTCTCCGGCTCGGCGCCGATCGTCGATTTTCTTTCGCTGGTCTACGGCGGCATGCTGCTGGAAATGTCGGCCGGCATCGATATTTTCTCGGCGTCGCATCCCGAGTGGCGCGCGCAGGTATCGACGGCGCTCGAGCGCTTCCGTCGCCCCGACGGCGG
>CAZWDN010000553.1:0-2689 GCA_964633125.1 uncultured Pirellula sp.
TTCATGGTGCCCGGCGACCCGAGCGCCGAGAACTTCAAGATCGACAATCTCGCGCCGAGCGACGCCCTGGCCGACCGCCTCGACGACCGCGTCGCCTTGCTCGACAAGTTCGACACCTGGCGCCGCCGCGCCGACCGAGCCGGCTCGATGGACGCGCTCGACGAATTCAATCGCCGCGCTTTGGAACTGGTGACGAGTGAGAAAGCCCGCAAGGCCTTTGATCTGACGCAGGAGCCCGAGGCCGTGCGCGAGCGCTACGGCAAACATGCGTACGGTCAACGGGCGCTGATGGCCCGCCGCTTGGTGGAAGCCGGCGTGACCTTCGTCACTATGGTGATGGAGAACCCGCAACTTCCCGGCGGCTTGCCCAACTACGTGAGCTACAACTGGGACTCCCACGCGGTGAATTGCCACTTGTTCAAAGACGCGGAAGTGCGATTCCCGCGTTACGATCAGGCGGTGACGGCGCTGATTGAAGACTTGTATCAGCGCGGCTTGGATCGTCGGGTACTGCTCGTGGTGACGGGCGAATTCGGCCGGACGCCGCGCGTGAACTACCAGATCGGCACGTCGAGCGGCGTCATGCAGCCGGGCCGCGACCATTGGCCGAACGCGATGTCGATGATCGTCGCCGGCGGCGGCATGCGCACCGGACAAGTGATCGGCGCCACGAACGGCAAGGGCGAGTACCCGACCGAACGGCCGCTCACGCCGAACGACCTTTGGGCGACGGTGCTCGCGCACTTGGGCATCGACTCGGAACACGCCTTCCCCGACCACAACGGCCGCCCGATGCCGATCCTGCCGTTCGGCAACCCGATCAAAGAATTGGCGCCCGTCGCATAAAACTTCCGGCATCGCCCGGTTTCACGGCCCCATCGTACCGCAGACCGGCGCCTGCCACGGCAGGGCCTGATGGGCCGCTAGGAGGTCGTCGAAGCCGGCGGCGATCGGTTCCGGCAGTTGCGATTGGCGACGCACGCGGAGATCGACGTGCGCGCTCACGAGCTCTCCCGTCGCGCTGAGCACGCCCCGCTCGGCGTTCACCAGAAACTGCATGTAATGCAGTCGCTTCGCCGTGCGGCCGAGTGCGCGCGAGTAAATTGCCACGCGCTCGCCGACGTGCAATTCCGAGAGATAACGAACGTGTAATTCCAGTGCGAACGTGCCGGCGACGTTCGCTTGCATGTACTCGGGCGTGAAGCCGAACAGCGCGAAGAAGCCGTGTACGCCTTGGCTGAAGAGATGCGTGTACCACATCACGTTCATGTGCCCCATCTCGTCGAGCCACTCGGGCCGGACCACGGCTTCGGCCGTGAGCGGAAGGTCGCGGCGACAGGCTTCGGCCGTGTTTGCGTCGGGTGCCATGAGTTCCGATTACTCGCTTTAACCGGGTAAATGCTTCATTTCGTCCGCAAAAGCTGGTACGCTACGCCGAGATTTTCCGGGCGGAATTTCGCGAGCGGCAGCAAGCCGGCCTGCGTATTGTAATGTATCCCTCGGCACTTGCCGCCGGGGAACGAAACTGCCCGAGCTTCGTGGGAGCCTTTGCATCATGATGTTACGCCTAACCGCCTGTCTCGCAGCGGTCGTATTTGCGACGGAGTTTTGCCCGATGAATTCCAGTTCGTCCGCCGCCGAAGTTTCCGGACCGCAACCGTTCGGCATGACGTACGACGGCATCCCCGTCGAACGCTATACGCTCACCGGCGGGCTGGTGACCGTGCGCCTGATGAACCGCGGCGCGACGATCACCGAAGTGCTTGCCCCTGATCGCGCGAAGAACGTCGCCGACGTCGTACTCGGGTTTGACGACATCGCCGGCTACGAGTCGGAAGCCAACCAATACTTCGGCTGCACCGTGGGACGAGTCTGCAACCGCATCGCCAAAGCCCAATTTACGCTCGAAGGCAAGACCTATCCGTTGGCCGTGAACAACGACCCGAACCATCTACACGGCGGCGGCAAGCGGAGCTTGGACAAAGTCGTTTGGCAGGGCGAAAAGTTGGTGACGCCGCGCGGCACGGCCGTGCGTTTCACGTACGTCAGCCCCGACGGCGAGGAAGGCTATCCCGGCAATTTGAAAGTGACGGCGACGTATATTCTCGGCGACGACGGCGCACTCTGGATCGAATGGGAAGCGACCACCGACAAGCCGACCCCCGTGAACCTCACGAACCACAGCTACTTCAACCTAGCGGGGGCGGGCTCCGGCACGATTCTCGACCACGAAGTGACGATGTACGCCGACCAATACACGCCCGTCAACGACGTGCTCATCCCGACCGGCAAGATCGAGCCGGTCGCCGGCACGGCGCTCGACTTCACGACGCCGCATCGCATCGGCGAGCGGATCGAAGAGCTTGCCAAGCCGACGCTCGGGTACGACCATAACTTCGTCGTCCGCAAAGCCGACAAAATGCCGGCGGCCGCAGCGAAAGTGCGCGAGCCGAAGAGCGGGCGAACGCTGACCGTGTTTACCACGCAGCCGGGCCTGCAATTCTACACGGGCAATTTCCTCACCGGCCAAGCGGGCAAGGGGGGGAAGCCGTACGTCTATCGCGGCGCCTTCTGCCTCGAGACGCAGCACTTCCCCGACTCGGTCAATCAACCGACCTTCCCGACGATCATCCTCAAGCCGGGCGAAACCTATAAGCACACGTGCGTCTACGTGTTCGCCGCCGAGTAG
>CAZWDN010000554.1:0-2689 GCA_964633125.1 uncultured Pirellula sp.
GAGGTCGAGCGCCTTGAGCGTCACGTGGCCGATCGTGTTCACGAGTTGCGGCTTGTCTTTCTTCTGCCCCTTCACCGGCGCGAGCGGGTTCGGGCCAACGGCGACGAACCGGTCGCGCGGCGTGACGGCTAGTCCCACGCCGCTGTAATAATCGCTCGTGCCGAGTTCCTGGCGATTCAGGCCGACGCCGCCGATGGCCGTGCCGCGATAGCCGGCGTAGTAGAACCGCACTTCGTCGTCGAGCACCACCGGCGTGCCGTTGGTGATGATCGAGCCGGCGTCGAACCGCTCCGGCTTGCCGCGCGGAATGACCCAAGTGTTGGCGAAGGTTCGGTCCCAGCGTCGGCCGTCGCGGCTGGTCATGAACTCGGCGTCCATCGTCCCCCGGCCCCGGTCGAGAATCTGATTCAGCGAGGCGTACATCCCGTTGTAGAAGAAGACCGGCGACGTATGAAACTCCACGTGCGGCGGATCGCGATCGTTCACCGTGAGCACGAGTTCCGGCTTCGTCCAATGAATGAAGTCGGTGCTTTCGATGCGCCCCATGCCGTGCTTCCACGAGAGCCCGCCGTCGGGCCCGGGCGTCCACATCTTGCCGTAGCCGACGTAGCGCTTGAGCCGGGGATCGTAGAGGACGTCGAGCGCGTCGGACATCGCCGTCGGCACGCGCCACGACTTCCGCACGACGCCGGTCTTGAGCGTTTCTTCAAAATAGAAACCTTCGTCCGCCAGCGGCGGCTGCATTCCTTTGCCGCCGAACGGAGTTTTGGAAACCATGCCCGGATGCTTGGTCCAATGAATGCCGTCGGGCGAGAAGGCGACATGCGTGCCGGAGCCGAGCTTCGCATCTTTGCCGACGCCCCAATCGTAGTAGGCCATCTTGTAGCGCTTGGCCGGATCGGTCTCGCGGTCGTCGACGAGCACGGAGTTGCAGTAGCGATCGCCGTAGCCCCCTTGCTCGTCGTCTCCGGCGCCGATGAGCACGATGTTTGTTTCCTTCGTTTCGAAGAAGGGAAACAACCCGAGGTTCGGCTTGGTCCAAGTGAGCCCGTCGTCGGAGGTCGCATAGCAGACGACGCACTTCAAGCGCTTGTCTTCCTTGCGGCGCTCTTGGTAGGCCTGATACCAAAGCTGATACTTGCCGGTCGCCGGATGGCGATAGACGCTCGTCCAACCGATCATCCCTTCCCACGGCTTGTCCGGCGCAACCACCGGATCGGCCGAATGCTTCTGGAACTCGACGACCCGCTTGACGGTGCCGGGCCGATAGAGGACGTCTTCGTCGTCGACGAAGAGAATGGTGCGCGGGAGTGACGGTTTCGTCGCGCGCTCCTCGGCCCGAACCTTGGCGGTGCCGGCGCTGTCGACTGCAAAGACGCTCGCGACGACGAAGCACGCCGCCGCGAGACGATGCAAGAACCAATAGCTGCCGAACACTCGAAGAAACACGTTCATGGCGGCTCCTGGCATGCTTGAGGGGCGGGATGATTCCAACTCAGGCGGGCCTGCATTCTAAGCGCAAAGTAAGGTCGAGGCACGATCCCCGGGCAGAATCCTACAGGACGGCATATACTCACGGGCCGGCACGGTCGACTGGTTTTCCGGGCGCAGCAGGCGCTAGAGTGCGCGAGAGATGATTTACATTATGAGACAACTATGGCTCTCTCTCATCGTGTTGCACTGCGTCGGATGCTCCGACTCTGCGCGGGAATTTGTTCAAGATGACATCCATATCGCTGCTCCGGTGAAAGTGCAGTCGCGCATCGCGACCGGAGATGGCGGAACAGTTACCGTCCGTTTGCTTGACGCTAAAGGGCGGTCGTTTCTCGTCTACGTCGACTATCAAATTGGTAGCCCCACACCGGGCGCGATCTATCTCCATGCATATCGAGGAGAACGAAAAAGTGTGCGCGTGCTCGACGAACCACACTTTAAGAGCATCGTGGGCGACCTTGAGGTAAATAAATAGAGTGACATCATGGACGACCGCCAAATCACCGTAATCGAAGCCGACCTATCTCGCCCTGAGCATCAGTAGGCGACCGTTTACTTCCTGAACGCTTACGCGATGGACCCGTTTGCGCGGATTTGGCCGGCCAAAAGTCAGGAAGCGGAAGACCGGTCGTCGAGTGGTCATGGTTGCCGGCGGACGTCGCGCACGCCGGCGAACTCCGGACCACCGGCGCCGACGTAGCCGTTGCTTGCCCCGGCCGTGTCGGAGGTGACCCAGAAGGAGTAGAGCGAACCGCGCGTGAGGTGGAAGCGGAAACGGACCGGCTTGCCGGCCAGGTCCGACAAGTCCGCACGGTCGGTCCAGGCGACGCCCTGCTTGGTCGAGTCGTCTGATACGGACTTCGACGTTGCGAGCACCTTGCCGGATTCGTCGAGCGCCTCGACGCGTAGTTCGCCGTCGGACGCCGCCACGTTCACATAGAGCCGGCTCCCTTGGAAGACGACCGGGCGCGTGGTGAGCGTGCCGGCTGCGTCGCCGGCATCGAGCGACGCGAAGCCGTCGCGGCGGAGCATCGCCAGGCCGATCGCGCCGCCGGTGTACATGCCGCGACGGCCGTCGGACGCGATGCCCGAGGTGCCCATGTAGGGGAAGACGAGTTGGTCGTCGAGCACGACGAACATGCCGGCGGTGCCGTGCAGATAGCCGCGATCCCAGGAGCCTTCGGTGCGCGAGCCG
>CAZWDN010000555.1:0-2683 GCA_964633125.1 uncultured Pirellula sp.
CGGCCCGGCGCCGTCGTCACGCACCCAAACGCACTTCGCCAAGTATTCCAAGTTGACCTGATGCACGATGCCGAGGCCCGGCGGTACGACGCGGAAATTGTTCAGCGCCTTTTGCCCCCAGCGGAGAAACTCATAGCGCTCGCCGTTACGCTCGAACTCCAAATCTTCGTTGAGTTGCTGCGCCGCATCGATCGCAAAGCGGTCGACCTGTACGGAGTGATCGACGACGAGATCGACCGGAATGAGCGGATTGATTTTCTTCGGGTCGCCGCCCAGTCGGCTCATGGCGCTGCGCATATGCGCCAGATCGACGACGCACGGTACGCCGGTAAAGTCTTGCAACACGACGCGCGCCGGCTTAAACGGCACTTCCACTTCCACGGTCTTCCCGGGCTTCCACCCGGCGAGGCCGCGCACGTCCTCCTCCGTCACCTGATAGCCGTCGCAGTTGCGCAATACGGCTTCGAGCAGAATGCGAATCGAATACGGCAACTCCGCCGTCTTGCACAACCCGGCTTCTTCCAGTTTGGAAAGTCGATAGATGCCGAACTTGCCGGCCGACGTGGTAAACGTATCGCGCGCGCCGAAGAAATCACGAGGACGATCCAAAGCCATTCCGACGATCCTTTGCTGATGTGTCCGCCTAAGGTTGCCGACGTCGCGGATTGCGGGACGCCGCAAGTTGCAAGGCCGGCATTTTAATGCAAACGGCCCCCGTGTTCCATGCTCGGAATTAGCCGGGGCGCAAACCGAATTCCGCCGCTTTCGCCGCGCGGAGCGCACCGCAGGGCATCGTTCGCCCCGTCCCGAGGTGCGATTCTCCGCGTGGCGCGACGGCGGCCGCAGAATCGGAACCTGCGGTTTATTCGTTACGTCGCCGCCGGCCGAGCGGCGACCGGCTCGCGCTTGGCATGTCCGGCAACTTGACCCCACCCCACGGCGACCTAAGTTTGCACGAACCCGAAGGGCGCGCGATTCCTCTCGAGCGCCCCGTTCGGAACTCCAGCGCTTCGTCCCCCGCCGCCTGATGCGGCTCACCGCGATCAAACAGCCATGAGCTCCGTCGGAACACCTCCGGATCGGCCGACGCCGCCCAATGCGGCGCCTGCCGGAGACGCGAAACTCGACGAGTTGCTCACGCGCATCAAGGCGATGGCTGCCAAGGGCGCCGCGCCTCAGGCTCCGCCAGTCGAGAAACCTCCCGCCGCGCCGACCCGCGCCGCCGCTGTTTCTCACGAAGAGCACGAGTCGGTCAAAATCCAAGCCACGACAATCTCGGCGACGCCTACGGCCGCAAGCCCGTCCGCGACGACCGACGGCGATACGTTTGTTCCGCTTGAGCCCTCGAGCTTTCGGCAAGCGCGCTTAAACGAAGCCGAAGCGGAAAACATCGCGCTGAAGTTTCTGCTCTCCGTCGGCAGCGCTACGGGGCGCGAAGTCGCCGAACAGATGAAGCTGCCGTTCAAGCTCATCGACGAAATGCTCTTCCAATTGAAGGTCGATCAGCTTGTCGTCTATCGCGGATCGGCGATGGCGGGCGACTATCAATACCAGCTCACCGAGACGGGCCGCGAAAAGGGGCGTCGCCTTGTCGAGCACTGCACTTATTACGGCTCGGCTCCCGTTCACCTCAAGGACTACATCGAAAGCGTCGGACGGCAATCGCTGACGAAGCGCCATCCGTCGGTCGAAGACTTGGCCGAAGCGTTCTCCGACCTCAAAGTCAGCCCGAAGATGCTCCAGCGGCTGGGGCCGGCCATCAACTCGGGCCGCGGCATGTTTCTTTTCGGCGCGCCGGGCAACGGCAAAACCAGCATCGCCGAACGGATCACGCGGGCCTTCGGCGACACCGTTTGGATCCCCCGCGCCATCAGCATCGACGGCGAAATCATTCGCCTCTTCGACCCGAGCAACCATGAGGCGGTGCCGAACGACAAGGTCGACGGGCTGCTGCAAGACCAGCACATCGATCGCCGCTGGATTCGCATTCGCCGGCCGACGATCATCGCCGGCGGCGAACTCACGATGGATTCGCTCGAAGTGACGCTCAACCGCTCGACAGGCATCAGCGAAGCGCCGATGCAACTCAAGAGCAATTGCGGCACGCTCGTCATCGACGACTTCGGCCGCCAACGGATGAGCACCGACGAACTCCTGAATCGCTGGATCGTGCCGCTGGAAAAACGGTACGACTTCTTGAACTTGCCGAACGGCAAGAAGATCCAGGTGCCGTTCGATCAGCTCATCATCTTCTCGACGAATCTGGAACCGAAGCAACTCGTCGACGACGCGTTCTTGCGCCGGATTCCTTACAAGATCGAAGTGAAAGACCCGACGGAAGAAGAATTCCGCAACCTGATGAAGCTGATGGCCGAGAAGCTCGGCTTCGAATACGACCAACCAGCCGTCGACTATCTCGTCGAAACGCATTACAAACGGGTCAATCGCCCGTTCCGCTGCTGCCAGCCGCGCGACCTGCTGCTGCAGATCAAAAACCTTTGCCTCTTCGAACGCAAAGAGCCGCGGATGTCGCCGGAGTCGTTCGACTTCGCCGTCGACAACTACTTCGCGGTGATGTAACGCCGCGACGTAAGTGCCGATTCGAAAACCCGACTTACGTCGATTCTGGTTTTCCGCGTGCGTACATAAGTCGCGTTATGTACGCACCCCTTGTGGGTTTTGG
>CAZWDN010000556.1:0-2675 GCA_964633125.1 uncultured Pirellula sp.
TCTTCTTCGACCAACTCATCGACGGCTTCGTCCTTATCGACCAATTCCGCCGCTTCTTCCGCGCTCGGCGTTTCTTCGTCTTCCAAGTCTTCCAGCAATGCGTCGTACAAAGCCCTGCTCCTAACTAAATGTTCGTGGGAAGCGTTACCGCGCCGTGCCTACCTGGCCGCATAAGGTGGTGGTGCCTCATTACGACACCGACTTGAAGACTCGCCTCGCCGCTAAAGCCGCCGGAAAAAGTCCTGCGAATGAGCGACGCAAACGAAAACACAAGCCGGGCGGGCCGGGTCAGGAAATGGTTATTAAGGTGAACCGCAAAACAAACTTCGGGATCGTCCAAAACGAAAGTCGGGTCGTCGATTCGTCGGGTCGACATGGTTTGCAAAGGCGCGTGTCGCAGAGGCCATTAAGTAGGAAGTTGCCTCCTGCAGTCAGCCACGGCTTTTGCGGTTCATCATTCCCCGTAAGCCATCGAATTATCTTCATCGAGGTGGGGAAATTCCAACGAATTCTAACACGATTTTCGTAGCTGCCCGGAGAGTGCCGCACAGTTGGCAAAAAATGACTGTTGTTGGACTTGCGCCAACGACAGCACACCCTTTTTCACTCCCCAAACTGACATCAAAACAACCCAGAGTACCCAGGCTAACAAAATACCTCCAGAGACAATCGGTGACGTTTCTCCGCACGGTCTTCCACGTTTACCCCACTTTCGAGCAGGACACTTGGGCGGTTAGCCCTAAAGTCAAGCCTATCTCTTGCGACACCTGGGGCAAACGCTTCGGGCCGATTCTTCTTCTCTCCACAGGCTTTACGTGTTGAACTTGCGGAACGTTCGTGCCGGCATGCCCAAAATGTCGGGGATCAGCCGCACCCTTGCTCCGTCTTGCTCGCCACTATGGCGCACGCCCTCGCGGGGCTATCATGGTGAATTCTTCTCGCCGGACCGATTTCTTCTCACCCGGCGACCCCTTCTTCTCTCCTGAGCACCGCATGCCTCGCGATCAACGTCCGCCGTTTCGTAAACCTTCCGGCTTCAAGAAGCCCCGCCGTAAGCAGCCCCGTCGCGACGAATCGGCCAGCGACGGCGTGGAAGGGGTGCGCCTGCAAAAAATCATGGCCTCGGCCGGGCTCGGCAGCCGTCGCCATTGCGAAGACCTGATCGCGGCCGGACGCGTGCAGATCAACGGCGAAGTCGCGAAGCTCGGAGCCCGCGTGCCGGAAGGCGCGAAGGTGACCGTCGACGGCGAATCGCTCCGCATCCAAAGTCGAATGGTCCATTACTTGGTGAACAAGCCTAACGGCGTCGTTTGCACCAATTACGATCAGTCGGGCCGGACGCGCGTGATTGATCTCGTGCCGCAAGACGAACGAGAGCACCTCTTCACAGTCGGCAGGCTCGACCTTTCCAGCGAAGGGTTGATCATCGTCACCAACGACGGCGAACTCGCGAACCACCTGACGCATCCGAAGTTCGGCGTTGAGAAAACGTATCTGGCGTTGATCGCCGGACGTCCCGAACCGGGCGTTCTTCAGAAATTGCGCCAAGGCGTGCATTTGGCCGAAGGTGTGGCGCGTTGCGTCAGCGTTTACGTCAAGAAGGAGTTGCCGCAGAGCACGCTGCTGGAAATCGTGCTCAACGAAGGAAAGAACCGCGAAATCCGCCGGATCTTGGCCAAGGTCGGCCATAAGGTGCTGACGCTCAAACGGACCGCCATCGGCGACGTGACGATGCGCGGCCTGCGGCCGGGCGAGTTTCGTCCGCTTTCGCCGCGCGAACTCCGCGACCTACGCGAGGCCCACGCTCGCCGTCGCAAGCCGAGCCAATCACGTCCGGTCGACGAGGCGGAGTTGCTCGCCGCGGCGAAACCGGCCGGCGACGACGCCGGAGCGCCGACGGAGAACCAAGCTGCGCCGCGCCGCGAAGGAGCCGAACGGCACGAACGACCGCGGCAGCCCGCTTACGGTCGCCGACCGTCCGGGCGCGGCGGTTATGAAGAGCGAACCGTTACGCCCCGCCCGCCGCAAGACGGTCCGCGTTACGGGAAACCGCCGGCCAAGCGCACCGTGCTCGGCGGCGGCGACGGGCGCGACGACGGCGATGCGCAACGCCGCGGGAAGCGACGTTTCGAACGTCGCGGCGGACGTCCCGAAGGCGCGACGGGCGGCCGACCGTCGCTGGACAAGCGTCCGCCGGCGCGCGGCGGCGACGAAGGAGAATCGCTCGGCTCGCATCCGCAACCGCAGCCGCCGCGCAGCGTGCGGCCCGAAGGAACGACCGGCCGCGTGCCGAAGAAGTTTGCCCGCAAGCGCCGTCCGACCCCGCTCTTTCCTAAGCGCAAGAAACGGGGATAATCGGCCCGTCGCTCCGACCGTCCGGTCGCGCGGCATTTTTCCATCCACGAGGCACTAGCGAGCCGCCCACGATCCGTCATGCATGAAGCAACCTTTGCCGATCGGGCCTGTCAGGAAACGGTCACCGTCACGGAAAACGTCCGGCTCGCGCGCGACACCTATCGCGTTCGCTTCCAATGTCCGGCATTGGCCGCGCGCATCGTGCCCGGACAGTTTTTGATGTTGAAGCTGCACGGCGCGAACGACCCGCTCTTGGGCCGGCCGTTGGCGCTCTACGATACCGTGGTCGACGATGCGGGCCGCCCGATCGGCGTCGACGT
>CAZWDN010000557.1:0-2674 GCA_964633125.1 uncultured Pirellula sp.
TCGAATCTCTGTGTAACGCATGAACTTTGCCGCGGCTGTCTGATTGCCGACGTTCCGGCGATCGTCGGTTCGCTCGATATCGTGATGGGAGAAATCGATCGCTAAACGGCAGGCGGGCGGTCGGCGTGAGCCGGCCGGTTGCGTGCCGCATTCGTCATCAAAAAACAAAGCATCGGGTACTTGTGGAATGCCGGCGGCGTGTGCCATATTCCACGGTCTTAAAAGTCGGGCCGAGTCGCTAACCGCCTCGGCCGGGCAAGATGCCCGGTTCGGGCTCGTTGAGGAACAACACACTCGTGGCTGAGTTCTTTTCGCAATACATGTGGAGTTGGGCGGCGTACCTGCTGACCGGCCTGATCCACTGCGCGCTGCTCATTCAAGTCGGCGCGGTCGGCGCTCTGTTCTTCATCTGGGCCGAGCGTAAGGTTTCCGGTCGCATTCAAGACCGCCTTGGGCCGACGCGCGTCGGCGGCATGTTCGGCTGGTTGCAAAGCTTGGCCGACGGCATCAAGCTCATCACCAAAGAAGATTTGATGCCGGACGGCGCCGACGGTCTGCTGTTCCGCATCGCACCTTATATCAGCTTCTGCGCCTCGTTTGCCGCGCTGATGGCGTTGCCGTTTAGCGACGGTTGGGTCGCCATTCCGATCAACACCGGCGTGTTCTTTATTCTCGCCGTGCTCGGTCTCGAAGTGTTCGGCGTCATTCTCGGCGGCTATGCCTCGGCGTCGAAGTGGTCGCTCTTCGGCTCCATGCGCGAAGCGGCTCAGGTCGTCAGCTACGAAGTCCCGCTCGGCATGTGCGTCGTGGTGCCGGTGCTCATTACGGGCTCGATGGATCTGGTGCAAATCGGCGCCATGCAGCAAGGCTGGTTCACTAATTGGTTGATCCTGCACGATCCGTTCACGTTCACGATCTTCTGGGTGTACTTCACGTGCGCCTTGGCCAGCGTCAATCGTGCTCCGTTCGACTTAGCCGAAGCCGAAAGCGAACTCGTCGCCGGCTTCCATACGGAATACTCCGGCATTCGCTGGAGTTACTTCTTTATGGCCGAATACGGTTCGATGTTCGCCGTGAGCGGGCTGGCGACCATTCTCTTCTTCGGCGGTTGGAACGGCCCGGTGCCGATCACAAGCTGGCTCGGCCTCACGCATGAAACCGGCCCCATCGCCGGCTACATCGGCAACTTCCTCGGCCTCGTGAACTTCGTCGGCAAGACGTCGCTCTTCGTCATCGTCATGATTTGGGTGCGCTGGACGCTGCCGCGGTTGCGCATCGATCAGGTCATGAAGATGTGCTTGAAGTTCTGCGTCCCGATCGCCGCCGTCATGTTCCTCGGCGCGACGTTCTGGCAGTATCAGTTCCCGGGCGGCGTCGTCCTCAAGACGACGTACGGCGATCGCTATGTCGTAACCGAGGCGGACCAAGCCGCCGCTGGTGCGTCGGATGAAGCCGCGAAGCCGGAAGCGAAAACGGCCGACGACGCAGCGCCCTCAAAACCCTCGGCCGACAAAACCGCGTCCGTCTCTCACCGTGTGACGAAAGGCAGCTAGGCGTGGATTCGATCAACTGGCATTCGTTCTTCTTTTTGCTCTTCGGGCTGCTCGCCTCGGCGTTTGCCGTCGGCGTGGTAGTCGCGAGCAACGTCGTGCGAATGGCGCTGTACCTCATCGTCTCGCTCGCCGCGACGGCCGGTTTGTTCTTTCTTGCCGGAGCCGATTTCGTCGGCGCGATGCAAATCATGATTTACGTCGGCGGCACGCTCGTGTTGCTGGTGTTCGGCGTGATGCTCACCGCGCAAGGGCCGTTCGTCAGCATGAAGACCGGCGGCGGCGATTGGCTGTTGGCGTCGCTCGTGGCGGGTGTGTTGTTGGCGCTGCTTATTCCGGCGGCGTTCAGCGTGCCCGATTGGCGCGGCGGCGAGCCGGTCCCGGCCGTCATGGAGCCGACGGCGACGCCGATCGGCGTCGGCCTCTTAGGCGTGCGCGTCGATAAACTGGACGCCGATCGCCCGGAATCGCTGAAGCCCGGCATGAGCAGCTATCTGCTGCCGTTTGAAATCGTCTCGGTGCATTTGCTGGTCGTGTTGGTCGGTGCGGCTTACTTGGCCCGCACCAAGCGTCGTCGGACCCCGTCGCAAATTGAATCGTAAGCCGTTGAGTCGTAAGTCACTGTAAGGTTTGACTCGGATATGAACCTGCTCACTGAACCCGTCGGCGTCGCCCACTTCATGGTGGTCGGCGCGATTTTGTTCGCCTCCGGCGTCGTCTGCATGGCGGTGAAGCGCAATGCGCTTGGCGTGTTGATGGGTATCGAGCTGGTGCTCAACGGCGCCAACCTGAACTTCGTGGCCCTCGGCAGCAAGTTCTTGCAAAAAGACGGCGCCTTTTCGCTCGGGCTCGACGGTCACTTTATCGCTTTGTTCGTCATCGTCTTGGCCGCCGCCGAAGCGGCCGTGGCATTGGCGATCACCTTGAATTTCTACAACAACCACTCAACCGTCGACGTCGATCGCGCCAACGAGTTGAAGGGATAGCCGAAACACCCACCGGCCCAGCGCTCTCATGAATTTGGACGAATTGCTTCCGAAGCTGTTGTGCATCGCCTGGCTCTTGCCGTTGGCGTCGTTCACGCTCATCGTGTTCTTCGGCCCGCGCATGGGGAAGAAGGGCGT
>CAZWDN010000558.1:0-2667 GCA_964633125.1 uncultured Pirellula sp.
CGGCGCTACGGCGGCGGCAAGTGAAACTCGCCGGTGCCGTCGAACTTCGGCAGCGGCAGCGACGGCGGCAGTTCGGCGGCCGGCGCCGGCACATAGACCGGTTCCTTCACCTTCACCACCTTCTCCACCACGCGCTCCACCACCTTTTCGACGACGCGCACCGGACCTTCCGGCTCTTCTTGAATCACCTGCCCCGGCAACAGGCGGACGTCGGAGCGGAGCGTGCGGAACAGCCGATAGATGTGATCGTGGCAAGTAAACAACAGCACCTGCCGATGGTCGTTCGCGAAATCGCAAAGCAATTCCGCGGCCAAGCGCGTGCGACGGGTGTCGAAGTTCACGAGCACGTCGTCGAGCACCAGCGGCATCACTTTCCCGCGACGCGCGTACAGATCCACAAGCGCCAACCGCAGCGCCAGGAATAGTTGTTCGCGCGTCCCGCGGCTGAGCACTTCCACCTTCAGCGTTTCGGCCGGCTTCGTTTCCGTGGCGGCGGTGTCGACGAACAACACGCCCGCCTCGAGCGGCGTCCAGACGCGTTTGTATTTGCCTTCGGTCAGGCGGTCGAAATAGCGCGACGCTTCGCGCAACGTCTCCGGTTGCCGCTCGGCTTCGTACTTCTTCCGCACCGCTTCGAGCAACCGCTGCGCGACGGTGAGATGCTCCCACTTTTGCAGCGTCTCTTCGATCTGCCGCTCCACGTTCTTCAATTCGTAAATTTTCCGCGGCAGCGAACGGTCCGAGGCGATCGTCTCCAGCTTTTGCTGCAACCGTCCCTGCTCTTCGTAGAGTTCCTTGAGCCGCTTCTCCAGCGCGGAGAGCCGCTCGCAAAGCTCGGTCCACCGCTGTTCGAGTTGCGGCAACTGGTACTGGTCGTAGCGCGACCGCAAATCCCCTTCATCGCCGCGCGAACCAAGCGCTGCGAGAATCTCGCGCGAGAGCGATTCGTATTCCAGGTTCAACGCCTCGCGTCGGGCCAACTGGTCGCGCCGCGCGCGAAGCTGGCTTTCCTTCGTCACGCCGAGCGACCGCAACAGCGACTTGCGACGCCGCACCAGCCCGCCGACTTCGCGTCGCGCGTGCTTCAGTTTCCTATCGAGGATCTTGTATTCCTGCCGCAGGCTCTTGCGCCGTTCGAGCAGGTCTTCATTGCGCTTCCATTCGCCGATCAGGTGATGCAAGTGATCAACCAGGCGTTCTCCTTGCGGCTCGATCTGCGCTTCCACGAAGAGCTGCGCGATCCGATCGGCCACCAGCGCCAGTTCCCCGCGCCGTTGCTGCAGATACTTCTGGCGACGTTCCTCCTTCTTTCGGCCGAAATCGTGACGAGCCCGATTCTTCGCCGCGACGCGGATTTGCCGCCAGGTCATCCGCTCCGGCAGACCGAAACGCTCGATTTCTTGGCGGAGCCGCTTTTGCGTCTTCGCCTCTTCTTCCTGAGCCACGCGCAGTTCGACCCGCACTTCTTCCAGGTCATCGCGCACCGCCGAACGTCGCGACGTCGCGACCGTTTCGCCGGCGCTGGTTTCCTCATGCTGCGAAAGTTCGCGCTCGGCGGCTTGCAGTCGGGCCAACATCGGGCCGCCCCCGGCAGGCAGCAAGGCGTCGATTTGTTCGCGCTCGCCGTTGAGTTCGTGCAATTGCGTTTCGATAGTCCGCGATTGCCGACGAAGCGTATCGAGTTGCCCGTTGTTCGTCGTGTCGCGCATCACCTTGAACGCCCCGGCGAACAGCGCGCTCATGCCGCCGCCGATCGTGAGCAAGGTCCGCAGCACGCCGTCGCCGACGACGCTGTCGGGCAACATGATGCCCGAGAGAAACGCGGCGACGCCGACCACGAAGAACATGCCGGGGTTGAAAATCGCGTCGGCCGGCACGGTGTTCATCGCCAGCTTTTCGCGCAGTTGCCGTTGGGCTTCGTCGCGATGGCCGGTGAGTTGTTCGATCTTCTGGTCGAGCTGCACGCGTTTGCGCAGGTTGCCGACCAACTGCGATTTTTCTTCCAGCGATCCCGCCGGTTCGCGGCGGCCGTGGATCACGACTTTTACTTCGTCTTCGGCGGCCTCGGCCGCTTCGACGATCTCGCGCCGCCGCGTTTCGGCTTCCGCCGCCGCGGCGAGTCGCTTCTCGGCGGCCGCCTGTTCGCGGAAGGCCCGCTGCAAGCCGCGGAGCGCCTTACGATCGCCGAGTTTCTCGGCCGAGGTCGGCGTCAGCCCGAGCTTCACCCATTCGGCGGACAGCGATTCGCGACGGGGCCCGCCCGACGACCCGACCGCAACCGACTTTTGCGGCGCTTCTTGTTCCAGCTTGCGAATTTCGTTTTCCAACGATTCGATCCAAGCCTCTTGCGCGGCCAGCACTTCAATGCGCGGGCCTTGCTGCCAAACGACGCGATTCACGCGCACCGCCGCGGCCTGCTTGCGCGCCTCGGTCCGTTCTTTCTTCAAGCGTTCGATCTGCGGACGTTGGTCGCGGTAGCGCTGCTTGAGCTGCGCCAGCTTGTGCCACACGTCTTCGGCGATCGGCTTCAGGTCTTCCAGCTTCGTCAGTTCCGCCGCGACTTCGATCCGTCGATGCCAACGGTCGTGCACCGAAATGGCGGCTTCCAGCAAATCGGCGTTGCGGCGCAATTCGTCCGATTCGACTTCGCACCGTTCGACGTCGCCG
>CAZWDN010000559.1:0-2654 GCA_964633125.1 uncultured Pirellula sp.
AGAAGCGATAAACGCATTCGACCATGATGATCGACGAGTCGGCGATGATGCCGAAATCGACGGCGCCCAACGACAACAGATTCGCGGACTGCCCGGTGAGATAGAGCACGGCGAACGCGCACAAAAGCGAGAGTGGAATGTTGATCGCCACGATCAGCGCACAACGCAAGTCGTTTAAGAAGATCAGCAGAATCAGACTCACGAGCGTCAGGCCGACCAGCACGTTTTCCTTCACCGTCTCCGTCGTGCGGTTGATGAGTTCCGTGCGGTCGTTGAACGTCACAAGCTGCACGCCGGGGAGAAGTTTCCCCGTTCCTTCATTGAGGTCTTGGACCTTGTGTTCGACGTCGCGGAGGGCCGGCAGCGATTGTTCTCCCTTACGTAGCAGGGCGACTCCTTCGACGACGTCGTCTTCGGTGGTCCAGATACGATTGCCGTCGGCGTCGACGACGAACTCGCCTGCCGCGTCTTTTTGCGGCGCGGCGACGGCGACGCGGCCCATGCGCGTGGCCCGACCGACGACGACGCCGGTGTCGGCCAACTGAAGATCGGTTTCGGCGCGGCCGCCGTCGACGACGTCGCCGATGCGCACGGGAATATTGTTGTTCGCGGCGAGTACGATCTGGCGAATGCCGCGCAGGCGTTGCTCTTCCGCGGTGCGAAGGAATTCGCCGGCCTTCAGCGGGTCGTCCCAGGTGAGCACGCTGCCGACCGGATCGTGCCCGCCGCCGATGAGGCCGAGTCCGCGCACGGCCTGCACCGTTTCGCCGAGCATCAAATAATCGCCTCCCGCATTGCCGTTGGAGTTGCGCAGGGCGTCTTCCAGCGTGTTGAGCGAAATGCCGTATTTATGCAGGCGTTCGGGGTCGGGTTGCACTTCATAACGTTTGATTTCGCCGCCGAAGCTCACGACGCTGCCGATCCGCGGGATGCGACGAAACTCACGGTCGAGCACCCAATCCTGCAGCGATTTCATGTCGGCAGTCGTGTAGACGGGGCGGCCGTCGGCGTCTTTCGGGTTGGCGATGTAGTAGCGATAGATTTCGCCGATCGGCGACGCCGGATTCAGTTGCGGCGTGACGCCCTGCGGAAACGTCACGCCGCCGAGGCGATTGACCACTTCGGTCTTGGCCTTCACCAAGTCGACGCCGTATTCGAACTGATTGCGCACGTGCGCCAGCCCGAACAGCGACTTGGAGCGCGTGGTCGTGAGGCCCGGCATGCCGGAGAGCGCCACTTCCATCGGCACGGTCACCTGTCGCTCGACCTCTTCGGCCGATGCGCCGGGATATTGCGCGATGACTTCCACAATCGCCGGCGCCGGATCGGGGTACGCCTCGATGTTGATGTTGACCAACGAATAGCCGCCGACCCCGACGATCGCAAAGGCAAGCAGGATGACGACTAGCTTGTTGTGTACGGCCCAGTGAATGAGGCGATGTACCATGGTGATTCCCGAACGCGGCCGGAGATTGCACTATGCGAAACGGGCGCGTTCGCGACGGAAACGCACCGAGGGCGGACCCGAACGAAGGCGACTTACGGAGCGCGGGTGAGTTGGGGCGAACCATCGGCACGGTCGGCGCGACGCGCCAAGCCCAACTCCTTCCAAGTGCTTTCCAGAATGACGATGCCCGAGGTGACGATGCGCGTGCCGGGCTGCAAGACGGTGAACCCGCGGCGCAACTCTTCGTCGGTCAGCACGGTGCGCAGATGGACGTACGACCGGCCGCGATGCGCGACGGCCGTCAGGCGGCGCGTGAATTCGTTGCCGTCTTCACCGCCGACTGTATACATTACCGCCCCTTCGCTCGATTCGATGACGGCGCCCGCCGGTACGGCCACTTCATTTGTTCGCGGCAAGAGTTCGACTAGCGCTGAAATAAACTGCCCGGCGATGAATCGACCTTGCGGGTTGTCGATGTAGCCGACGAGTTGCGCGGTGTGTTGCACCGGATCGATGAGCCGTCCGGCGAGTTCGAACGCGCCCTCCAGCGGCGGCTCTTCCGGTTCGGCGGTCAGTGAGATTTTCCAGCGTCGTTTTTCCGGCGGGAGTCGCTCGATCTCGGCCAAGTCTTCTTCGTAGACGTTCGCGGCGACCATCAGCCGGCTGACGTCGCCGACCTTGAAGAGATCGAGGCTCGCATCGACGATTTCGCCGACGGTGATGTTCTTTTCGAGCAACACGCCGTCGAACGGCGCCCGCACCTCGAGTTCGGCCCATCCTTCGCGTAGGGCGGCGGTCGCTTGCTCGCTCGCCCCTTCCTTGTGGAGACGCTCCGCTTCGTGGCGAATCGCCGCGACGTCCGCCTCGGAAAGTTGCCAGGAACGGAGGGTGCGCTCCCCATTTTGCGTGCTGATGAGCGCTCCTTCGTAGGTACGCTGAGCGTCGCGCATTACATGCTCGGAAATTTCTCCCGGTCGGAGGGTTTTTAAGCGTTCAAGCGTGGCCTTGGCCAGGCTGAGTTGCGAATAGGCGTCGAGCAATTCGCTTTTCTTCTGGCCGATCTCCTTGCTCCAGACCACGGCCAGCGTTTGGTCTTTTTTAACCGCGTCGCCGAAGCGCAGCGGGCGGGGCTTTTCGCCCGCCGGTGAAATCGTGCCGAGCGTCATCACGATGCCTTCGAAGCGCGAATGGATGCGCGCCAGGCGGT
>CAZWDN010000560.1:0-2649 GCA_964633125.1 uncultured Pirellula sp.
AGCAGGCGATTGTCGGAGTCGACCGACGTGGGCGCCTCAACCGTAGTTTGCCGTCCCTTTAATCGTGCTGTCGTACCGCTGCTCGTCTGCCGATACGTCGCGCTCGTTACGATCAAGCGATGCAGGCTTTTGAGCGATTGCCGCTCGACGTGTTTGCCGCCGTCGCGAAACTCGACGGCCAGCCAGTCGAGCAACTCCGGATGCGTCGGTTTGGCTCCGTTACGGCCGAAGTCGTTCGGCGTGTCGACGATGCCCCGGCCGAAATGGTGCTGCCAGACCCGGTTGACGATCGTGCGATACGTGAGCGGGTTCTTCTCGTCGATAATCCAGCGTGCGAGCGCGGCTCGGCGTTCTCCTTCTGCCGCGTTTGCCGGAAGCGTAAACCGTGCGGTAAGGCCGCTTACGGAAGAGATCGCCCCCGGCTCGACTTCCTTTCCCGGTTGCAGAACGCTGCCCCGAGCCAGCACGAAGATTGCCCTTGGCTTGCCGCCTTGGGCGCCCGTGCCGGCGAACGCGCCGCTGCCTGTATGCACGGCACCGACATAGCAACGCTGCTGCTGCGGCAACGCCTTCTGCGCTTGTTCCGCCGCCGCTTTCTTACGGACAAGCCGTTGCGATTCGGTTCGTTCTTCCTGAGTGGCCAATTCAGCGGCAATCTCCGCCCGTCGCTGGGTAAGCTTCGCAAGTTGCTCCGCGTCGGCCACGCCTTCGCCCGGATAGTAGCCGTCGACGAGGTTCGCTCGCCGCCAGCGCGGGGCGGCTTCGATCGAATCCAGCGACGTCACTTGCGGCGGCGTCCCTTTCGCGTCACCCACAGGCTTGTCGCCCACCTCGACGACGGTCAGTTCCGCCAAAGCGAAGATGTAATCCTTGGCACGCGGCGCGAGCTTCGTCGCCGTCACGCGCACGTAACGAGCCGGCTCTCCGTTCACGGCGATCGACTGCGGCTGCACGCCGGGGTTGGGTACGTCGCGCCCCGTATAGTCGGCCACGACCACGACGCCCTTGCGAAACTCCGCGTCATTGGCAATCTCGACGCGGTACCGCACGGGAAAGCCGAAGCCGTCGCCGATGTTGTTGAAGTTGTCACGGCACGGGTGCAGTAGAATCGCGCCGATCGGCACGGCCTTGCCTAGGTCGACTTGCACCCATTTCACCACGTCCTGGCGGTCGCTGATGGCGCTGTGGTACCCGAAGGCGTCGGTCTTGCGCTTGGATTCCGGCGCCGGGCGCGCCAACGCCGCAATTTCCGCATCGAGCTTCGTCAGTGCCTCGCCGGCCCGGGCCGCAATGCGCCGGTCGAACGCCGCTTGCCGTCGTGCAAGGTCGGCAAGTTCCGCGGCGAGCGCGGCGCGGCGGCTCGCGACGTCCGGGTCCAAGTCATACGGCTTCTCCGTCCGATCCACCGCGGCAAACACCGCTTGCAGGCTGTAGTAATCCTTCTGCGTAATCGGGTCGAATTTGTGGTCGTGGCACTGAGCGCACTGCACCGTCAGGCTGTTGAACGTCTGCATGGTGTTCGCCACCATGTCGTCGCGGTCGAGATGGCGAGCGATCTTGCCGTCGGTCTTCGATTCCGGCACTTCCGCGTGCCCGATGAAGTCCCACGGCCCGGCGGCGATGAAGCCGAGCGCTTCTAGGCCGTCGCGCGTGCCGGGATATAGCACGTCGCCGGCAAGCTGTTCCTTCACAAACCGCTCGTACGGCCGGTCTTCGTTCAAAGCCCGAATCACGTAATCGCGATACGGCCAGGCGTTCGGGCGGGGCTTGTCTTTGTCGTAGCCGTGCGTTTCGCCGAAGTGGACGACGTCGAGCCAGTGCCGAGCCCAGCGTTCGCCGTAATGCGGCGACGCGAGCAACTTATCGACGAGCGCGGCGTACGCCTCCTCCCGCCGCGCGGCGTAGTCCGCTACAAAGGCCTCGATCTCCTCCGGCGTCGGCGGCAGGCCGATCAGGTCGAAGTAGAGTCGCCGGCAAAGTACGGCGGGCGACGCTTCAGCCGACGGCCGGAGCCCCTTCTCCGCCAGCTTCGCCACGATGAACGCATCGATCGGGTTTCGGCCCCGCATGTCGTTGATCGAGGTCGCGAGAGCCCCTGCGATGCTCGGTACCTGCGGACGCTCGGGCGGCTCGAGCGACCACCAGCGGTACCCTTCGAAGCGTCGATCGCGGAGCGTCGCGCCGACGGGCCATGCGGCACCCGCGGCAATCCACTTCTCCAGCGTTGCGACTTCCGCCTTCGTGAGCGGCTCGCGGTTCTTCGGCATCAGCGCCTTGCCGGCGGCGTCGTGGCGCACGAAGTCGAGCAGCAAGCTCTCCTCCGGCTTACCGGGAACGACGGCCGGTCCCGACTCGCCCCCGCGCAGCGCCGCCGCGCGCGTCGCGAGCGAGAGGATTCCCTTTGGCGCGGCATCCGCGCCGCCTTCCGCTCCGTGGCACTCCAAGCATCGCCGCTCCAAGATCGGCGCAACGTCCTTGACGAACGTCTCCTGCCGGAGCGCGTCGTTCTCCGGGGGCGCATCTGTAGCTGCATGGGCCTGAAGCGCGCCGGCGGCGAAAATCAGCAGGGTGAGGGCGAGCGGCAGGCGGAGCGCCATCGAAAGCTCCGGAAAACACGGGGCGGCGGGATTCGCGAGGCGGGAAATTGGT
>CAZWDN010000561.1:0-2631 GCA_964633125.1 uncultured Pirellula sp.
CCGAATTGTTGCGCGGCAGTCTTGATCTGATGGTCTTGGCCGTCTTGGCCGACGGGCCGAAGTACGGCTATCTGATTCAGCAGCAACTGCGCGACACCAGCGGTTCGCGCGTCGACCTCCAGGCCGGCACCCTCTATCCGCTATTGCATCGCTTGGAGGCGGATAAGTACGTCCGCACGCGCTGGGAGACCGAGACCGGACGGCGGCGTAAGTGGTACGAGCTTACCGCAGCCGGCAAGCGCCGGTTGCAAGACCAGACCCGCGCCTGGCAAGAGTACGTCGAGTGTTTGCGCGCTTTTTTAGGGACGCCGGCCGCAGCGCCGCGCCCCGCGTAATAGGCCGGCCCGCGTTGATTAGGGGGGCAACATCATGTCGGAAGACGAGTTTGAACTCTATTTGCGACTGTTGGGAAAGTTTCTTCATCTGAAGCCGGGGCAGCAGGCGGAGATTTCCGACGAGTTGCGCGACCACTTGGAAGCGCGGTTGGAGGAACTCACGCATTCCGGACTCAGTCGTACGGCGGCGATCGAGCGCGCTCTTGACGAGTTCGGCGACGCCGCCTCGCTGGCAGATCACTTCTCGAGAATTGTTTACGAACGGAAAAGGAGGCTCGTTATGCGTTGCACTCTAGGTACCGTCGCCGCGGCGGCCGTTGCGCTGGTCGTGGGTTCGATGTTCTGGCCGCAGGCGCCCAACGCCGTCGGACCGGCGCCGCAGCTTGCTTGGGCCGACGGGAAGCCGGCGGCGAGCGTTGCGGCCCGCGAAGGTGAGCAAGATCGTATCCTGCGCGACAAGCTCGAAGCTGAAAAAGTGGATTGTGATTTCGATCAAACGCCGCTGAGCGAAGTCTTGGCCTTCGTCAGCGACCGGATCGCGGTCGACGTCTACATTCCCAAGCAGGAGTTTGAAGCGGAATTGGCGACGCCCGTCACCATGCAGATTCGCCATACGCAACTCAGCGGCCGCGCCGTCCTAGACTTGGCTTTGCAGCAGGCCCAGCTCGCCTATACGGTACGCGACGGCTTGGTCATGATCTGTCGGCCCGACTCGCTGACTGAAGTCCGCGTTTACAATTGCAGCACGTTGAATCTGCCGGAGCGCGAGGTCGTCGACGTCGACGGCGGGTTCGGCGGCGCGACGGCCGAGGCGGCATCGCAATCCGTGCCCAAGATGAAGCGGCAGAGCGGTGTGGAAAGTTTGGCGGAACTCATTCCATCGATCGTGACGCCGGATGCCTGGACCGTGAACGGCGGCGCACAGGGAGACGCCGAGGCCTGGGGAACGCTATTGATCGTGCGCGCCACGCCGGCAATGCACCGGGAGATCGAACTGCTGCTTCAGCAACTCGCGGCGCCGCGGACCGTGAGCAACTAGTCGTCCCGCGGTCGCGGCATGGTTCGGCGACAGGTGGTGTTCGGCAAGCGCGGCGATACAATAGACCGTCGCTTGCCGAACGTGCTGTCCTAAAGCGCGACCGGCGAAATCGCATCGCCACCCCCTGCGCGCCGAAGCCATGCTCGACCTTGCCGACAAAATGAACGAAGCCGCCGCCTTCATCAGCTCCAAGTGGAGCCGGCAGCCGAAGGTCGGCATCATCCTGGGCACCGGCCTGGGCGGCTTTGCCCGCGAGGTGCAAGCGGAGGCGGTGATTCCGTATCGCGATATTCCGCACTTCCCGCGCTCGACCGCCATCGGTCATAAAGGCCAGCTGGTTTGCGGCCTATGCAACGGCGTCCCCGTCGCCACGATGGAAGGACGCTTTCACTGCTACGAGGGGTATCCGCTCCAACTCGTGACGTTGCCGGTACGCGTGATGCGGAAGCTCGGCATCGAGCTGTTGATCGTGTCGAACGCCGCCGGCGGGATGAATCCGCATTTTAAAGTCGGCGACGTGATGGTCATTGCGGACCACATCAACCTGATGGGTGACAATCCGCTCATCGGCTACAACGACGAAACCCTCGGCCCTCGCTTCCCTGACATGAGCGACGTGTACGACCGGAAGCTGATTGAACGGGCCTTGGAAATTGCTCGCCAGGCCAACTTCGTGGCGCATCGCGGCGTGTATGTCGGGCTGAAGGGACCAAATTTCGAGACCCGCGCAGAGTATCGCTTCTTGCGAACCATCGGCGGCGACGTGGTCGGCATGTCGACCGTGCCCGAGGTGATCGTGGCGGCGCACATGAGCCTGCCGGTGTTGGCGATCTCGGCGGTGACCAACGTCTGCCTGCCGGATCTGTTGGAAAAGGCGGACGGCCACGAGGTCGTGCAGGCGGGTAAGCTCGCCGAACCGAAAATGCGCAGAATCGTGATGGACATTCTTGGCGACCTCGCGGGGCCCGTGGCGCGCTGACCGCGAACCGGCTGCGGTTGTTCAATTTCTCGTCGCTGGCTGCCCAGCGATTAGGCCGCGCCTAGTCCGTTTCGAAAACTATTGGCGCATTTTCGATCGTTTTTGCCGGCGACTCTGATCGCGCGCCGATGTTTGGCACGATAAATGTAATTGGTGCTAGTCCGGGGCGCGGCTTCGCGAGAGGCTGCATTGACCTATCGCGGCGAATCAACTATTGATTGGTCTCGATTCGAGCGCCAAGGACTGGCGCTAAGCATTGCGGCCGATCCACATCGTGA
>CAZWDN010000562.1:0-2629 GCA_964633125.1 uncultured Pirellula sp.
CCTTTCGCTCCGCGCCTATGATCCGGTGCTTGATATCGAAACGCTGGTCCGCGAATCGTATTCGCGCCGCATCGATCCGCTCGATCCGGCCGGCAGTTTGTTGCTGCGCAAGCCGCTGATGGAAGTGGCGCACGGCGGCGGTCGCCGAATCAAGAAAGACGATTACAGCTTCGGCTTGCTCCGTGACTGGATCGCGCAAGGTTCGCAAGTGGATGCCGAGACCGCGGCGAAGTGCGTGAAGATCGAGGTCTATCCGAAGAATCGCGAATACCTGCGCCCCGCGCACGTGCAGCAATTGCTGGTGCTCGGTCACTACAGCGACGGCTCGGTGCGCGACATCACCAAGCTCGCCGACTATCTCAGTAGCGACGAAGCGGTCGCCACGGTGGACGCCGACGGCTTTGTCGTCAGCCGCGAACGGGGCGAGACTACGGTGCTCGTGCGCTACCTGGACAAGATGGAAACCACGGCGCTGACCTTCCTCGCCGACGTGCCGGGCTTCAAGTGGCCCGCCCCGGCTGAAAGCAACTACGTCGACAAGCTCGTCTTCGAGAAGCTGCATCGGTTGCAGATTGCGCCGTCGGAACTTTGCGGCGACGAAGAGTTTGTCCGTCGCGTGCATCTCGACGTGATCGGCCGGCTGCCCACCGTCGCCGAGACCGAAGCGTTCCTCGCCGACAAATCTTCGCAGAAGCGGGCGCTCCTCATTGATCGCCTGATGGCAAGCGACGAGTTTCCCTCGTTCTGGGCCATGAAGTGGGCCGACTTGTTGCGCGTACGTAAGACCAAGGTTTCCGAACCGGGCGTGCATAAGTTCCATCACTGGATCGAGCAGGCCGTGCGCGACAACATGCCGTACGACGAGTTCGCCCGTCGGCTGGTTACCGCTTCCGGCAGCACGCTCGCCAACCCGGCCGCGAATTTCTATCGCACTTCGGCCGACGTGAACGACTGCACCGAGACGGCCTCACAACTCTTCCTCGGCGTGCGCATCCAATGTGCTAAGTGCCACAACCATCCGTTCGAACGGTGGACGCAAGACAATTACTACGGCATCGCGGCCTTCTTCCAACGTGTGCAGCGAAAGAAGACCGGCGACGCGGACGATCTCGTCGTCTGGACGGCCCGGAGCGGCGAAACCACTCAGCCGCGCACCGGCAAGACGATGAAGCCTTGGGCTCCGCTCAAGGGAGAGCTCGATCTACCGGGCGAAGACGATCGACGCGAGGCATTCGCCGCATGGCTGACGAATCCGGATAACCCGTTCTTCGCCAAAGTGGAAGTGAATCGCATCTGGGGGCACCTCACCGGCCGCGGCATCATCGAGCCGGTCGACGACTTCCGCGAATCGAACCCCGCCGCGCATCCGGCGTTGCTCGAAGCGCTGGCCAAGGATTTTGTGGCCCATGGTTACGACCGCAAGCATGTGATGCGGACAATTCTCAATAGCCGCACCTATCAACTCAGTTCGCGTCGGAACGACTTTAACAAAGACGACGTCAAGTATTTCTCGCACAGTCGGACGCGGATGTTGTCGGCCGAGCAATTGCTCGACGCGATCTGCCAAGTGACCGGCGTGCCGGAGAAATACGCCGGCTTGCCGGCCGGAACGCGGGCCGTCGAGTTGCCGAGCCCGGACGTCGACAATTACTTCCTGAAGGTGTTCGGGCAACCGGCGCGCGAAACGGCATGCGCTTGCGAGCGGGCCGGCGAATCGAATCTGTCGCAAGCGCTGCAAATGATCAACGGCCCGCTCGTGCACGGCAAGATCAAGGACGCCAACAACCGCGCTCGCCTGCTGACCGTGGCCGGCAAGCCGCAGGCCGAAGTGATTCAAGAGCTGTACCTCGCGGCATTTTGCCGGAAGCCGAGTCCGCCGGAACTGAAGGCGGCCCTGGATCACATCGCCAAGAGCAACGACGCCCAACGTGGGTTGGAAGACGTTTGTTGGGCGATTTTGAACACGAATGAGTTTTTGTTTCAGCACTAAAAGGCGCCATCGGTCGTAACGATTGCGTTGGTCGGATGTCGCCGCATGCCCGCGGAAATTGAACAGTTGAAGACGAGGTTCGCGATGAAGTCTCTGATTCCATATGCACTATGCTTGACGCTCGCTTGGTGCGCGCCGGTCGGTTGGTCGGTCGCCGCGGATGCGAAGCCCGCGGAGAAAAAGACCGAAGCAAAGCCTGTCGCGGATGCCAAGGTGACTGCGGCGTCCAAGGCTGAGGCTGCGGCAAAAACTCCTCCGAAATCAGAAGCGAAGCCCGTTGCCAAGCCGGCCGAAGTAAAGCCGGCGGCCGCGGCGACGAAACCTGCCGCGGCGGCGCCCGTCGCCGCGAAGCCTGCGCCGGCAACTGCGACGGCGGCAAAGCCGGCGGCCGTGAAGCCAGTCAGCTTCAAAGCGGATATCGCGCCGCTGTTGGTGAAGAACTGCTTAGCATGCCACGGCGCTTCCGACTCGAAGGGAGACTATCAACTCCACACGTTCACGGCCCTCACGAAGGCCGGCTCCAGCGGCAGCGCTCCGGTCACGGCCGGCAAGCCCGACGACAGCGAGTTGCTCCGTTTGCTCGTTTCCGACGAACCGGAAGAACGGATGCCGAAAGACGGCGATCCGTTGGCGAAGGAG
>CAZWDN010000563.1:0-2625 GCA_964633125.1 uncultured Pirellula sp.
TCGTACTCCAGCACGATCCGGCTGCCGCTCGGCACCGTGATCCGCTCCGGGGCATCGCGTTCAACCGCCTGCAACTGCTGCGCGTCGAGCCGGGCTTGTAGGGCCGCGATCGGCAATGTGCCGCGCAAATCCGTAATGCTCGCTAGCCCGCGGCACCAATCCGGCAGGATCTCGCGCCACGGCTCCGGCCCAAAGTCCGGCCAGTTCAATTCCGGCCGCCATTGCGCGAGGCATTGAATCCGCGCCAAGTAACGCCGGCCGTCGTCGTCGACGAATTGCGCCGGGTCGTAACGTTCGGCGACCGCCTGCGCCAGCAACGCGCCGGGATCGACTTCGCGCGGCAACGCCGCCGGCGATTCGTCCAGCACGAGGTCGAGAAACTTCGTGCGACGTAGGCCCATCACTTTCTCGCGCTGCGGGTCGAACTCGATATCGACCGTCGTCACGACATGCGTCGTCGGGAGCCAGGCACGTTCGACGATCGAGGCCTGCCGCACGAGTGATTCGGCTTGGCCTGATTCGGACAGTTCCGCGGCGACGAACAGTTCGGCATCTGCTACGGCGCTCTCGTCGGCCAAGCGCACGCCGCGGCCGCCGACCATCACGGCCCGGCGTCCTTTCGGTTCGCGCCGCTTGCAGATGCGATCGGGAAACGCGACGCACAACGCGCGCAAGATCGCTTCGTCCGAGTCGGGGTCATCGGACGACGCGGCGCGCTGCGAGCGTTCCTCCACTAGCCGCAGCAGTTGATCGCGGGCCCGCAAGATTTGCCGCGCGGAGCCGGTGAGCAGCTCGCCGACCGCGGAGTCGCGGCGTCCGTTGCGTTCGTAGGCTTCCACGGCCCCGAGCCGGTCGAGTACGTCGGAGTCGGAATGGTGCGTCGCCTTCGCGCGCGGGCCGCGGCCGCGAAACGGTTCTCGTTCGGAAAGGAGCGCCGCACACAACGCCGCGCGCCCGGCGACCTTCCGGCATCGTCCTTCTTCGAGCAAGCGAGCCAAGCGAGGCTGCAAGGGAAGCTGCGCCATGGCGCGGCCCAGGTCGGTGAGTTGCCCATCATGCAGGGCATCGAGCGCGTCGAGTAGCGTCAGCGCCTGATCGAGCGCAGCGGTCGGCGGCGGCTCGAACCACGGAAAGGCTCGCACGTCGGCTTCGCCCCAGGCGAAGAGTTGCAGCACCGCTTCGGAAAGATCGACGCGGGCGATCTCCGGCAGTTCGAAATCGCGCAGCGATTGCTGTTCGCGTTCCGTCCAGAGGCGTAGGCATTGCCCCGGCGAGGTCCGTCCGGCGCGCCCGGCCCGTTGCTCGGCCGACGCGCGCGAGATACGGCACAGGTCCAAACGATTGAGCCCCAACTGTGAATCGAGCCGATTCACGCGGGCCCAACCGGAATCGACCACGCCGGTCACGCCGTCGATCGTGAGCGAGGTTTCGGCGACGTTCGTCGCGAGCACCACCTTGCGCTGCTTGAGCGGCCGGAGCACGCGCTGCTGTTCGTCGAGCGAGAGGTCGCCGTACAGCGGCAGCAAGGCCCAATCGTGATCGTCGGCATCGCGTGTGAGCAAATCTTGCGTGCGGCGAATCTCGCCGACGCCCGGCAGGAAGCAGAGCAGGTCGCCGTCGGTACGTTCGCACATCGCGCGCACGCCGTCGGCCGCTTGGCGATCGAGCGGTTCGTTGGACGAAAACTTTTGATACTCGACCGCGACGGGAAACGTCCGCCCGGCGCTTTCGACCGTCGGGCAGCCGCCCAGGTAGTGCGCAATCGGGGCGGGCGCGAGCGTGGCCGACATGACGACCACGCGCAGGTCGGGCCGCACTTCGTTGCGCACGCGGCGGACCATCGCCAGCGCCAAGTCGGAGTCGAGGCTTCGCTCGTGAAACTCGTCGAACACGACGGCCGCGACGTCCTCGAGAAACGGATCGTCTTGCAATCGGCGGAGGAACACGCCTTCGGTGCATACGAGCAGCCGCGTCCGCGCAGAGGCGCGCCGTTCGAAACGAACCTGATAGCCGACCTCTTCGCCGACGGTCGCGCCGCGTTCTTCGGCGATGCGCACGGCGGCGGCCCGAGCCGCGACGCGGCGAGGCTGCAACAGCACGATCTGGCCCGAGCGGCCGCCGGCAAGTTGCGCGAGTCCCGCGTCGAGCATCGCCGGCGGCACGCGTGTGGTTTTCCCTGCGCCGGGCGGGGCCTTCAATACGACCGCCCCGGCCGTGCGCAGCGCGGAGAGAATCTCCGGCACGACGGCATCGACGGGAAGCGAAAGGGAAGGGGGCATGTTCGAGCGGCGGCGGCAATGGCAACGATGCGAAAAAACAATTCAGGCGAGCAACAAACCGAGGCTCGTCGCTCGCCTGGAATCAGCGAGACAAATTCATCAAGTATCGGAGATTACTGCAACGGCGAGTAATCCGTCGGCACCATAAACTCCGACACCACGCCTCCTTGTCGTTCGGTCAGCGAGCCGCCGGCTTTTTCTTCCGAGGCGGTGCGGGCCTTCACCCAATCCGGGTCTTCGCGAAACGCCGCGAACGACGCTTTCGCCGCGTCTTGGCTTTTGTGCGCGAGCAGGTACACCAGCATCTTGTCGGCCCCCTTTTGGTCGGCCATGTAGTTCCAGTAGA
>CAZWDN010000564.1:0-2620 GCA_964633125.1 uncultured Pirellula sp.
CCTCCGGTGGGCGGCGGTGAGGTGGTGCGGGTTGAATCGCTCGCCGCTCGCCGTGAGTTCCCGAGCGACGAGATTACGCTCGTTCGCCAGCACGGAAGCGACTCGTTTGCGCAACCGTCGCGGCGACGGAACCCGCAGAATGAGCGAACTCCCCTGAATCCAATCTTTCTCCGAGAAGGCGAGATAGATCATCGTCCCCGAGGTGCCCGTGCTGTGGACGACGTGATAGCCATTCAGGAATTGCGCCGCCGCATCGGGATCTCGCCTGACGAATTCGATCACGGACCGACGCGTGATCCGTCGATCGGTGACGATCTCGTCGAAATGCTCATTGACGTCGTGCTTCGTGAGCACCGGAAAATCTTCCGGGAGACATGTCTTCGGGTCCAACTTGAGTCGCCGCATCAGGTCGCGGTAGTACGGCGATTTCTCGTAAACGTACGCCGCCAGGCGGCGAAACTTGCGTCGTTGCAACGCCGCCAACTGCTCCCGCGTCAGTCGCGCGTTCGCCGAATGCTCGCGGAGAGCCTGCAACCAATACAGACAATCGCGAGTACATGACATGTTCACGACGACGAACTCCCGACTTTGTTTTGCGCGGCGGGCGGATCAACCGCCTACGCCGAGATACGATACTCGGCTACCGTCACTTCCACGACAGGCCGCTGCCAGAGTCTCGCGAAATCGCGCCGCAAACGCCGCTTGCCGCTCCGCGCCCAGTAACGGTTCGACGAAACAAAGCGTCGCATGCAACCGCTCATTGACCGTCGCGGCCAGCAGCATCGCGTCCGGACCGACGCCGTGCTGACCGGTAAGCGAGTACATCCCCCGCACCCTCGGACCATCGGCCGTTTCGGGAAATCGGATGCGCCCGAGATTGGATACGCCGACGGTCTGGGTGCGGCCCATGCGCGACGATTGCATAAAGTGTTGCAGCCAAGGGGAAGCGACCGGCCCCAGCCAACGCCCCGGCGGTTGTCCGGCCGCATTCGCTTGCGCCGCAATCCGCGTCGAGGCGTCTCGGGCAGAATCCCAAAAGGAACCGGGCCGAACCGCTCGATGCCGAGTCACGACGAAATACGTCAAGCAACCAAACTGTTCCAGGAGGTCGCCCCAACCGTGGCGGCGGAGATCGATATTTGAAAAACAACTGAGAACGCGCGGCGGCGAAGAGAATTGGTGTTGCGCCGCCGACAACATCGCCGCACAGAGCGCTCCTTGAACCGTGGCCTTCTCTTGCCGGCAACGCAACTGCAAACTCATCGTGCTTAAGGGATCGAGTGCGAAAAACCGGGGAGACGTACGCCGCCGCTCGACCGGAACGGCTCGCGGGCCGTCGTGAGCGAAATGCAAATCGTTCTCGCCGGCCCGAAGTTGGTGCAGCAACCGTCCTCCAAATTCCAGCGTGGCCTTGCACTGCTCGTACCAAGAACGATGATACGGGCAGGTCGCGCCCGGACATTGGCGCGTCACGACGGCATCGAGCGACCTCCCGTGTTGAAGAGCCTCGTATGCTCGCAATACCCATTGCATGAGGAGCGTCGCCGAGGTTCCGTCGCAAGCGGCATGATGAAACGTCACGACCAACTCCGCGCGCTTGCGATCGTCCGCCAGAAGCAAATACGGCCGCCACAGAATCTGTCCGTATCGAAACTTGCGGTGCACCTCCTCGACGGCGAGCCGTTGCCAGGCCTCTTCCGACGCCCGCGGAAGCACGACGAGCTCCGGCGGCGGCAGATCCGGCGACCATTTCAACTCGTTCCCGAGAAGATGAGGAGCGAGGGTCGACTGCAACATGGGGACGCGGTCACGTATCGCCCGCAACGCCTGCGCCAGCAATTCCGGATCGATCGTTCCTTCCAACAGCAGGGTGCGCGTCATCAAGAGCGATGAGAATTGATTGCCGATTTCCAATACGTTCTCGAAGAACTCGAGCGGTCGCGCTGCGGTCCCCTGATCTCCGCAGCCTTGGTTTGTTTGCGTCCGCAATTCACTGCGGGCGGCGATCTCGGCGTCGCCGCGTTGCATCGGCGGCTGCAAGGACTCGGAAGACGCGGACATATTCGCTCGGCAATCGGTCAAAAATGTTGTCGCCGGCGCAGGCGCAGGCGTTTTGCGCCGCAAAGTCGAGTTGGGCGAAGGTTTATCGGCCGCGGTCTCATAAGCATTCTCCATGCCGAAGTTGCACAAGCGCATCGTGCTACGGACAAGCGGGCGATTTTGTCTCAAACAAAGGGGAGCGCCCTCGAATATTGCCGACTCCTAGCGTCCTCACGATCGAAAAACATGCTCCCACGGTGTACGACAACGGAATGCAGAAGTGTGCCGAGTGAGCCTTTCCGCTCTGTATTGTTCCCTTTGCGGGCGCAAAGAGTCTCGTTTGCGTATCCGACCGGCAGTCACGAGGGCTGCCTGCCGGAAGTGTTCCATGCGTTGGGGAGGTCGATCGCCGTGGTGACGGTCGTGTCCTCAGACGTTGGACCGCCGCCACTTTCAACCGGCGCGGCACAATCCCCGCGCCGCCGCTTTCAACCGCCGTTAACAATTGTCGAGGGGGAAGTTGACGTGCCCCCATCAAACGAATCCGGCCGCAAGTTGATAAACTTGCGACCCTCACTTG
>CAZWDN010000565.1:0-2617 GCA_964633125.1 uncultured Pirellula sp.
CGAACGACAAGATTCCGCAAGGGGTGCTCCATCCGCAGCGCGTGATGCGCGGAGTGGTGAGCGGCGTGCGCGACTACGGCAACCGCATGGGTATTCCGACCGTCAACGGCGCGCTCTATTTCGACGAACGCTACTTGGCGAACCCGCTCGTGTATTGCGGCAACGCCGGTTTGATCCCGGTCGATAAGGCGTTCAAGAAGACGAACCCCGGCGACTACATCGTGGCCGTCGGCGGCCGCACCGGGCGCGACGGCATTCACGGCGCCACCTTTAGTTCGGCGGAACTCACGACGGAAAGCGAAAGCGTGTCGGGCGGGGCCGTGCAAATCGGCAACGCGATCACCGAGAAGATGGTGCTCGACGTGATCCTTGCGGCCCGCGATCGCAACCTGTACACGGCCATCACCGATTGCGGGGCCGGAGGGTTCTCCAGCGCCGTCGGCGAAATGGGGGAAGAGATCGGCGCGGAAGTCTGGCTCGATAAGGCCCCGGTGAAGTACGACGGTCTTTCGTATACCGAAATCTGGATCAGCGAAGCCCAAGAGCGGATGGTGCTCAGCGTCGCGCCCCCGAAGTGGGAAGAATTCGAAGCGCTCTGTGCGAGCGAGTCGGTAGAGGCGACGGTCATCGGTAAGTTCGTGCCGACCGGTCGGCTCAAGCTGATGTACGGCGAGAATGTCGTCGCCGACTTGTCGATGGAGTTCTTGCACGGCGGTCGCCCCCCCGTGGTGCGCGAGGCGGTTTACGATCCGCCCGCCGTCTTGCCGCAGCCGCTGCCGACGAAATACACCTGGGACTACACGCCGGAACTAAAGGCGATTCTCGGCTCGCTCAATGTTTGCAGCAAAGAATGGGTCATTCGCCAATACGACCACGAAGTGCAGGCCGGCAGCGTCGTGAAGCCTCTGGTCGGCGTGAAGAACGACGGTCCGAGCGATGCGGCGGTCGTGCGGCCGGTGCTCGGCTCGAAGCGCGGCATCGTGATCTCCAACGGCATGAATCCGCACTACGGCGACTTCGACGCCTACCACATGGCGGCCTCGGCGATCGACGAAGCGTTGCGCAATTGCGTGGCGGTCGGCGCCGACCCGGCGCGGATTGCGATTCTCGACAACTTCTGCTGGGGCGATTGCGAACAACCGGAAACGCTCGGCTCGCTGGTGCGTGCGGCGCTGGCTTGCTACGACTTGGCGCTGGCCATGGAGACGCCCTTCATCAGCGGCAAAGATAGCTTGAACAACGTATTCCGCTTCCAAGGGGCCGACGGCAAACGGAACACCATCTCGATTCCACCCTCGCTGCTCATCAGCGCGATCGGTCAGATCGACGACGTCGCCAAGGCGGTGACGATGGACGTGAAGGAAGCGGGGAACTTACTGTACCAAGTCGGGGCGACGCGCCACGAGCTGGGGGGCTCGCACTTCGCCGTTGTGCAGAAGTTGCCGGGCGGGCAGGTGCCGCAGGTCGACGCGCCGCTGGCCAAACGCACGTTCCAGGCCTTGCACAAGGCGATCGGCGCCGGCACGGTGCGGGCTTGCCACGACCTGAGCGAGGGAGGCCTCGCGGCCGCAGTCGCGGAGATGGCCTTTGCCGGCGGTCTCGGCGTGCGGATTCATCTCGCGCAGGTTCCGTATTCGCTGATGCTCAATCCGCGCGCCCAAGAGGCCGCCGAACGGTTGGCGCGCGAGCACGACCATTTGGAGCTTCACCCGCTGTCGGCCATGCCCGACGCGACGGCCGTGCTGTTGTTCGCCGAATCGAACAGTCGGTTCCTGTGCGAAGTGCCGCAAGCCAAGGCCGCGGCCTTTGAGAAGGCGCTCACCGGAATTCCGCATGCCTTGGTCGGCGAGGTGACCGACACGGGCCGCGTGGAGATTCTCGGCCTGCCGCAACCGACGCGCGACCTGCCGGAAGAGCCGAGCGAGCTGCGCGTGCCGAAGGTCGTCGACGCGTCGTTGGAAGATTTGAAAGCGGCCTGGCAACAGCCGCTCCGTTGGTAGAAGAAAATATTTCTACCACGGAGGCACGGAGAACACGGAGAGGCTGATCAGTGAATCGTCTCCGTGTCCTCCGTGCCGCCGTGGTGAATTCATCGGATGGGAAGAGTTATGGCTAATCCGCGTGTGTTGGTACTTCGTGCTCCCGGAACCAATTGCGATTTGGAAACGGCGCATGCTTTCGAGCGAGCCGGCGCGGTCGCCGAGCGTTTGCACGTCAATCGGTTGCGCAAGCAGCCGAGTTTGCTCGACTCGTTTCAGATTCTCTGCCTCCCGGGCGGCTTCAGCTACGGCGACGATGTCTCGGCCGGGCGGATTCTCGGCAACCAAATTCGCGTGCGGCTCGCCGACGACGTCCGCCGCTTCCGTGACGCGGGCAAGCTCGTGCTCGGTATCTGCAACGGCTTTCAGATTTTGCTGAAGTCGGGCATCTTGCTGGAAGACGACGTGCCGGCTTCGGGCGGACCTGCGACGGCGCAGGCCACGCTCGCGCTCAACGAGAGCGGACGGTACGAAGATCGCTGGGTCCGGGTCGGCACGCAGGGGAGCAAGTGCGTCTTCTTTTCCGGCGTGGAAAGCATGTACCTGCCGGTGGCGCACGCCGAAGGAAAGTTCGTCCC
>CAZWDN010000566.1:0-2607 GCA_964633125.1 uncultured Pirellula sp.
GCATGATCCGCGCCTTCAACGAAATCTCCAGCAGCAACGCGATGGGCCGGCCCGAGCTGCTGGCCGGCGGCATCAGCGAAGCCCTCATCACGACGGCGGCCGGCCTCACCGTGGCCATTCCGGCGTTGTCGCTCTATCTGTACTTCGTCAGCCGCGTCGACCAGCTCATCATCGAGATCGACGCGCTCGGCCAAGAACTCGTTCGCATCGTCTCGGCCGAAGGGCTCAGCGAAATGCCCGCCCGCCGCCGCACCAGCAGCAAGGAAGCGGCGTAGGCCTCGCGATGTTTTTCGTTCCGCATTCAGCACTCCGCATTCCGTATTTCCTCCCATGCCCCTTCGCACGCATCTCGACGAACAGCCGACGCTGAATCTGACGTCGATGATCGACGTGCTCTTTCTCCTCATCATCTTCTTCATGGTGGGGACGAAGTTCACGGAGAAGGAGCGCAAGATCGGCCTGAAGGTGCCGCAGGTGAGCGATGTCGAGGCGCTCACCGCCGCGCCGGAGAAGAAGGTCGTCAACGTCTACCGCGACGGCCAGATTGCCATGGACCGCGAAACCATGACGCTCGATGAGCTGAGCAGGAGATTGAGCGCGGCCCGATCGCAGTATGCCGACCTCGGCGTGCTGGTGCGCGGCGACGGATCGGGCGAATTCCAGCATGTGGCCGAAGTGCTCAACGCTTGCCGCAAAGCCGGCATCAGCGAACTCGGCGTGGCCGTCACCACCGAAAAGCCTCCCTCCGCGCAAAGGCGGTGAGGCATGGACGCGCTCCGCCAGTGGACGGTTTGGCTCCTCAGTCCGCAGTCGTTATGGACCGCGCTCTGGGTCGGGCTCGGCGCCTTCACGGTCGTGCTGGTGTTGCTCATCAACTCCCGGCTCGGCAAGTCGCAGCCGCTCCGTAAATGCGCGATCCTCGCCGTTTGGTTCCACCTGCTGCTGCTGATCTACGCGACGAGCATCCCGATCGTCGCCTCGCGTCCCGGCGGCGACGGACAAGTCACGATCAATCTCGGCATGGGAGACGTCTCCACGCAGCAAGCAGCCCCGTCCGCGAAACTCCCGCCGATCAAGCTGCCGGAAACGAAACGAACGCCCGCCGCCGTCGCCGCGTTGCCGAAGTCGGCGGCGCCGCGGGCCCGCACCACTTCGCAATCGCCGGCGTTTCAGGAAGCGGCACCGCAGGCGAAACCGCCAGCGGCCGCGCCGCCCCCCAAGGCCGCTTCGGCTCCCAAGCCGACCAACGCGGCCGTTGCCAAGCTCAAAACGCCGGCTCCCGCAAAAGCCGCCGCGGTCGATCGCCTGCCGCAAGTCCCCGCGCCAAAACCGCTGGCCGATCTGCCCGATCCGCTCGTTGCGATGGCGCCGACTCCCTCGCCGGCGTCGCTCACTCCAGCCGCCCAATCGCTCGACGTGCGCGCCATGACGCCGATTCCGGCGCGCACGCCCGCCAACTCCGGCGCGGCCGCGCAGTTGCTCCCGGCCGACCTGCCCGTCCCGCGCGCGGCGACGAACGACGCGCAGCAACCGCTTGTGTCGCCGCATACGTCGCAATTCTTGCCGCCGCAAATCTATCAACAGCGCGTGGTCGCCGATCGCGAGCAAATCGCGTTGGCCCACGGCGGTTCGGCGAAAACGGAAGCGGCCGTCAACGCGGCTCTCCAGTGGCTCGCCAAGAATCAAGAAGCCGACGGCCGCTGGTCGCCGCGACGCTTCGGCGCCGGCCAAGAAACCGAAGTGCTCGGCCACAATCGGGGCGGAGCCGGCGCCAACGCCGACACCGGCATCACCGGCCTCGCGATGCTCGCGCTGCTCGGTGCCGGCAACACGCACGAACGGGGAACCCATCAGAAAGCGGTCGCCGGCGGCATCCGCTTTCTCCTCGAAATGCAGCACCCCAACGGCAACCTCGGCGGCAATGCGGAACCGTTCGCCTTCATGTATTGCCACGGCATGGCGACGCTCGCCTTGAGCGAAGCCTACGCGATGACCGGCGACGCGGCACTTGCAGACTCTGTGAAGCGGGCCATCGGCTACACGGTCGGCGCGCAAAATCGCTCGACCGGCGGCTGGCGCTACCGCCCGCAAGAAATGGGCGACCTCAGCCAACTCGGCTGGCAACTCATGGCGCTGAAAAGCGCGGAACTCGCCGGCGTGGAGATTCCGACGACGACGCGCGAAGGAATGATCCGCTTCGTGCAAAGCGTCTCGTCCGGCGCAAGCAACGGTCTCGCATCCTATCGCGCCGGCGAACGCGTGAGCCGGCCCATGACCGCCGAAGCGCTCGTGTGCAAGCAGTTCTTAGGCATCCCGCGGCAGAACCCGGCGAGCGACGAAGCCGGCAATTTCCTACTCGGCGAACTCCCGGGCACGGGCGAGCGCAACTATTACTACTGGTACTACGGCACACTCGGCATGTACCAACTGCAGGGAGAGCATTGGCGACGCTGGAACGAAGCGCTGACGACGCAACTGCTACAAAGCCAAATCACCGCCGGGGAAGCGGCCGGCACGTGGGAGCCGAACGACGTCTGGGGCGGCTACGGCGGCCGCGTCTACAGCACGGCCCTCGCCACGCTCTGCCTCGAAGTCTACTACCGCTAT
>CAZWDN010000567.1:0-2582 GCA_964633125.1 uncultured Pirellula sp.
CTCGATTCGTTTGGCTCAACCGCGCCGCTTCCGGAAGCCGTGACCGTGGCTCGGCGACCTCGATCACACCGGCGGTGCGGAGAGAATGCTCCTCTCGCGCACTTTGCACCGACGAAAGCGTCGCACAGGAATCACGTCCCCGGTTGCATGTGCGGCGCATCTCGCTCCCACCCGAATAGTGGTTCTGAATTACGCGTCGCAGATTGTTTTTCGCAAAAGCGAAGGTGTGAGGCGGCGTTTCGAAAGAAAAATTCGTGGTTTTCTTGACTCGATTTGTCGTCGTCGCCAGGCCGTTCGTTCGTCGTAATCCGAACTTGTGACTGCCGGATGTGACGCGCTTGTTGCGAGCGCACCACGACGTTGCGAATCGACGACGCCTCGATCGTTAGCGTCGTCACAATGCGACCCGCCGTTTGTGGCGACGATATGCGTCGTCGCGAAGCGCGCTATCAACGCATGATGCGCATTGCCTACACGACGACCACAAACCCGAAAAGGTGGGTGAGCTAGTCTCCTTTTAGCGGGATGGGCGCACCCCTTGCTTGGGCTGTCGCTCTATGTCGCGCGATTGCGATCGGCCTGCCAAGCGGTAGTGCCGTCGTCGTCGCTTCTAACACGCTGCCGTAAAAAACGCCGTCGCAAAGGGCTGACGCTATGCGCTTGTTCCGCGTTTGGGAATCGTTCTGGGGAGTGCTTGGCTTCTTGCGTCGAAATCGGCGTCAACGGAAAGCGGCGACGGCAAAACGTCGTAGCCTTCGCCGACGGCATCGCATGGATGCGCTCGAGCAACGCGTGGTTTTGAACGCCGACGCCGTCGATGATTCGCTGACGACGACATACCAATCGCCGGTCGTCTTCTCAGCTGCGCTACTTACGTCGAACGACTCCGGCAACGGAGCGCTTACGGTCACGCTTCCGTCGTCGACCATCGGCGGCGGCACGCTCAGCGACGACGGCACCGGCAGTTACACCTACACGCCGATCGCGGGCTTTTCGGGCACAGATTCGTTCACGTACACGCTCAACGATGAAGACCCGAGCGCCGATGCGGCGACGGTCTCGATCCAAGTCGGCGCGCCGCCTACGAACACTTCGCCCCACGCCGACAATGCCGTGTTTGAGTTGCGCGTGCCGTACGGTTCGGGTGGAGGCTACTACGACCTCTCGGGTTACATTCCGCAACAGGGGACGCACTACGGCGATTCCGACGGCGACGGCCTGACGCTCACGTACGGCGGCTACGGCTGGACGTACGTCTCGCCGGGTCAGCAGTACAGTTCTTCCTACTCGGTCGACGACGGCCGCGGCGGCTCCGCCTCGGGTACGGTCTTCATCAACATCGTGGAAGATTACGCGCCGCCGTCGATCCCCGGCGGTCCGTACGCGATTGGTGAAGATACGACGTTGACGCTGCAGACCACGAACCCGAGCGGCCAACCGCTGAGCCTCTCTATCGTCAGCGGACCGTCGCACGGCAGCTTGGCGCTCGACGCCGCGGGACAAATTATCTACACGCCGGAGGCGAACTACTTCGGCACGGATAACTTCTGCTGCTCCGTCAGCGACGGACAGCGCACGAGTTCCACGGAAAGCGTCACCGTCGAAATCCAGTCGGTCGACGATGCGCCTGCGGCGACGTCCGATGCGTTCACGGTGCCGGAAGACGGCTCCATGAGTTTCTCGGCTTATGACTTGATTGGCAACGACTCCGATGTGGAGTCGAGCGTCACGTTCGTCCGCATTGTTCAGTCTCCTACCAACGGCACGCTTGCCGAGTGGGGCTCCGGGAATTCGACGCAGTTTGCTTACACGCCGGCGGTGAACTATTGCGGGGGAGACTCGTTCATTTATGAAATCGTCGACGGCACCGGGAACCTCGCTCAGGCGACGGCATGGATCAACGTGACGCCGGTGAACGATCCTCCGGTCGCCGTCGGCGACGACGGCGGCACCATGAGTGAAGACGGTTCGCTCGTCGTCCGGCCGAGCGACTGGCTGGTCAACGACTCCGACGACGAGGGCGTGCCGACGCTGCTAGACGTTTCGGCGAGCACAGGTACGCTCGTCGCCAACGGCGACGGCTCCTACACCTTCACGCCGCCGGAGAACTTTACCGGGACGACCTCGCTCATCTATATGACCGCCGATTCGCAAGGCTTGACCGGCTCGGCGGCGGTGACCATCACGGTGACGCCGGTCAACGACGCGCCGACGGCGACGGGAGGGGCGCAGGCGATCACCGAAGGTTCCCCGCTGACGTTGTCAAGCTACGACGTCGACGGCGATGCCTTGTTGTCGGCGCAAGTCACGCTCGGGCCGTCCTACGGAAATGTGACGTTTGCCGACGGCACGCTCACGTATACCCCGAGTGATCCCGACTACTTCGGCTCGGATGCGTTCGAGTATGCCGTGTTCGACGGCCAGGAATGGTCGTCCACCGTACACGTCGACGTGACCGTCGCCCCCGTCAACGACGCGCCGACCATCTCCGTTCCGACGGCGCAGCAACTCACGACTACCGGCGGGATGCTAGAGCCGGTTTCAAAACCTATTTGAAGTAAACTTGCGCCCTGGTTGAAGTT
>CAZWDN010000568.1:0-2570 GCA_964633125.1 uncultured Pirellula sp.
GCCCCCTTCGTTCATGACGAACTCGGCGATGGCCCAGGCCAACGAACGATCGTTGGCGACGCCGAGGATCAAACCCTTCTTACCGTCGAACAAGCCCATGACTGGAGACCTCGAGAGAGTACGTGCCTGCGAAATGCGTCCGGATATGCGACGCTTAGAATAGCGCTAAACCCCGGCCGCTTCAAGGCGGGGCGATTGCGAAAGCCCGGCGCTAAGCGGTGTGCGTGCGAATCATTTCCACGCAAATTCCGCCGACGCGGAGCAATTTGTGCATCCGCGTGAACCACAATTCGCGGCTCCATTGCAAGCCTGCGTCTTCGCAAACGCGGTGCAATTCACGGCGATTGTAGGTCCGACAGCACCAGATGCGGCTGGTAAACGAACCGGCCATGCTGTCTTCCGTGGCCAAGAGCAGCATCCGGCCGCCGGGGGCGAGCACGCGCGCGAGCTCCGCGAGGCCGGGTCGCGGATCCGGAAGGTGCTCCAACACATAGCCGCACGTGATGCAGTCGAAACTGCCGTCGGCAAACGGCAGATGCGCTAGGTCCGCCACCAAGTTGCGCGGCACGGTGCTCTGCAAACGGTTGCGGGCGCGGCGCAACATCTCAAACGAAATGTCGAAGCAGGTCACCGACGCACCGGAATCGGCGTACTTCAAGAGATGCTTGGCGATTTGCCCGGCGCCGCTGCCGACGTCGAGAATGCTGCGGCATCCGGTCAGGTCGAAGGTGCGTTTGCGGAACAAACGTTCGCCGAGCGGGATATGAAGGGAGAGCATGCTCGCAGTCGTGAGCAAAGCGCCTTGAGGGCCGTCATACTTCTCGCGCACCGCGTTGCGATATTCCTTATAGCTGACGCGCTTCATCAGCTTGTGTTCGACGATCCGGCTGAGAATGCTCGGCGTGCGAGTTCGGCGCGGTTTCGACGTCCCTTGCTTCAAGCTCATCCCGAACCCTCTCCGACAAAACGTCCACTCCGCCCCCCGCCGGGGTCGCTCAGCAAAACCTAGCGCCCTGCCCGCCTTCCGTAGATATACCACTCGACCAGTAGTAGGGCCAGCATGACCAAAAGAAAGGGCCGCCACCCCTCCAGTCGGGTCGTTTCCCATTGCTGTTTTCCGGCGATTTCGAACTCGCCCGCCTTCAATACAGGCTGCTCCCCCACGCCGGTTTGCGATTCCGCCGCGTCGAATAAGTTCACGCAAAACGTTTGGCGCGGCCGGTCATCGACTTCGATACGATAAGGACCAACGAGCGCTGCGTCGTAATAGGCGAAGTCACCGGAATCGGCACGCTCGACAGTCGTCGCCGAGCCGTCGGGAGCAACGACGCGGACCTTGCTCACCGCGCCTTCGAGTCGAAATCGGAAGGGCTTGCCGGGGCGTATGCTCGGCGCCGCGGCTTCGCTGCGCGTCCGGCCGAAGTATTGTACGACGTTGAGTATGAACTGCTCGAAGCCGGCACCATCGACGAGCGGCCAATTCGTAAGCGGCGTTCCATCGGCCGCGGCCAACGAGAAGCCGAGCACCAAGTCTTCGTAGGCTCCGCGCGGCGCGATGGCGGCCAGCGCGCCACGATCGCTTTCCACCAGCGTCTGCGTTCCCAACGGCCCGACCGGCGGCACGGCTTCGGCCAGCAGCACTTCGCCGAGCGCCACGTTTTCAAACAACGGATGGGTCCGCACCACGTCGATAATCTGCGGTAGGTCGACCTTCGCTGCGCTGCGCCACTGGTTGCCCGGCGGCAGCGCGCCGAGATAGAGCGTCGAACAGGTCGGACTCGTCTCCGGTCGACAATTGTCGAAGAGAATCCAATCCCAGGCGCCCGCTTCGACCGAGGCCTGATAGTCGCTCGTCTGCAAAAAGCGAGGGGGCTCGATCCGCGCTTTCGTCCAATGCTTCGCTTCTTCCGTGGCCAGCGCTGCATCCAGATAGCGATTGCCGGCCGTGACGACGAGGCCGCTCGTCGCGCGGGGGGGCGCCAGCACGGCCCAGGCGACGTCGTCGACCGGAAGCTCGTCGCCGCGAGGAATCTTGAGTTGCCAAAGCCCGTCGGGAGCGTCCTTCACCTCGAAAAGCATGTCCTTATGTTGTCCCGCTTCCAGCGCCACGCGGCGAGCGTCGACCAGCCGATCACCGATGCGCAGCTCGAGTTCCACGGTTCGGGGCTCGGCCGAGAAGTTGCGTACTTTCGCCAAAGCCTGCGCCGCCGCGCCGCCGCGCTTTGATCGCTCGACCGCGAACCCGAGCACGGCAAGGTTGTTCGACGCGGCCTGACCGACGGGGAGAAACGTCGCACGGAGTCCTTGTGTTGCGAGGTCGGCGGGCGCCGTAAAGCGGCCGTCGGATACGATGAACAACTGCGGCATCTCCGGCGCGTCAGGCGCGGCCGTACCGTCGTCGGCACCGGTCGTCGCGGCGCCTTGGCGCAAGCAGATGCGCAGGGCTTCATCGAGCGACGTCGAGCGATTGGTCGGCGCGATCTCACGCACCGCGCGGCGTAGCTGTTCGCGGTTTTCCGTAAAGGCCTGATTGATGCGGGCCTGGTCCGAGAAGCTGACCACCATCGCGG
>CAZWDN010000569.1:0-2532 GCA_964633125.1 uncultured Pirellula sp.
CCCGGCGGCGGCTACAACATTCTGGCCTTCAACAAGGAAGGGACCGAAGTCGCCGAATGGTTCAATTCGATCGGCGTCACCGGCATCGTGCTGAAGTATCGCGTGCCGAAGCGGATGGAACGGGAACGCCACGAAGCGCCGCTCCAAGACGTGCAGCGGGCCGTCGGCGTGGTCCGGCATCGGGCGAGCGAATGGGGATTGGACCCGGCGCGGATCGGCGTGCTCGGGTTTTCGGCCGGCGGCCACCTGGTGGCGGCCTCGTCCAACAATTTCGGCAAACGCACCTATCCGGTGGTCGACGCGGCCGACGAGGTGAGCTGCCGTCCCGACTTCGCGCTGCTGATCTACCCGGCCTATCTGGTCGACAAGGACAACAAGCTCGCGCAGGAGTTGCCGGTTTCGAAGGATACTCCGAAAACGTTCATCGCCATGACGGAAGACGACGGAGTGCGCGTCGAATGCGCCCTGTTCTATTACTTGGCCCTGAAACAAGCGAAAGTGCCCGCCGAGATGCACGTCTACCCGACGGGCGGCCACGGATATGGACTGCGGCCAAGCGAGCATTTGGTCTCCTCCTGGCCTGCTCGAGCTGCGGATTGGATGAAGTCGATCGGCGCACTAGAGAAGAAGTAGAGGAGGCTCGGACCCGGCAATCGCCCCTGGTTTACGGGGGTATTCCGGAGCGTGCGACGATTCGACTCCGCAGTTTCAGGGGGCGATGATCGATCCTAAGCCCATTCTTTTCAAGGGCTTGCGGCTAACCACACCCCCGCGCAGACGACGCCTCGAGCCGCTGGTAGAATAGTGGCTTCCGCATCGGTGACGGAGAGTGTGGGAGCAGACCCCCGGGGGTCTGCAACCTGCTCGCCGGTATCGAGTCGTGCGTGAACCGTGGATACCATTCCGCCTTTTCGCGAGCTGTCCCCAACAGGGCTGTTTGCACATGCATACGGTGGGCTCTCTGCCAAAGCCCATCGCCGCTTACGAAGCATCTTCGCGTCGGGTTTCTACCGATGCCGTTCCCCCTTTAGGTCGCCCAACCTGCTCGCAACGCGCGAGCCGCGGGCTTAACGTCGATCATCTATGTCGCAAGTTGTATTGATCCTGCCCGGCGCCACCGACTACGAACTTCAGGGGCGCATCCACGGCGACCTAGACATTCCCCTCTGCGAAGAGGGGCGGGCCGAAGTCGAGCGAATTAGCCGGGAAGTGCAAGATTTGGGGCTGGAAGTCATTTATTCGTCCTGCTGCTCCTCCGCCGTGCAAACGGCCGAAGGAATCGGCAAAGCGCTCGGCCTGAAGGTCAAGAAGCTCGACAATCTGGAAAACCTCGACCACGGCCTCTGGCAGGGGCTGCTCATCGACGAAGTGAAGCAGAAGCAGCCTCGGGTCTATCGCCAGTGGCAAGAACAACCCGAAAGCGTCTGCCCGCCCGAAGGTGAGACCATCGATCATGCCCGCGGCCGTGTCGAAGCGGCCTTGGCCAAGGTATTGAAGAAGCACAAAGACGGCGTATTCGGGCTCGTGGTGCCGGAACCGTTGGCGAGCGTGGTCCGCGAACACTTGGGCCAAGGCGACCTTGGGGACCTTTGGCAGGCCAACTGCGAGCATGGCCGCTGGGGGCTGATTACCGTGGAACTGGCGGGCGGCCGACCGGTACCGAAGGTCGTTCCGCATGCGGCCCATTCGGCCCTGAACGGCAGCCCGGTCGTCCCGACGGCAGTAGCCGACATCGCCTCCCCGAAAAATGGCGCGCACGTCGAGGCTCACAAAGTCGCGGCCGACGGCTTATAATCGGACCCCCGGCAGTCGCATCCGCCGCCGAGCCCTCACGCCGCCGGCCGCGACCGCTTAGCACCGCACGAAGTATCCGCTGATAAGGAACTCGCCAGGAATGTCGACAGGGAACGAAGCGCCGACGACCGCTGCCGCCGAAACCGAAAAGCCGCGGGCCAAGCGCGGAGTTCCCGAGGGACTCTGGAAGCGCTGCCCCGGCTGCAAGCAAACCATCTTCCGTAAGCAAGCCGAACAAATGCTCGGCGTCTGTCCGGAGTGCGAATACCACTGGACGGTGAGCGCCGCCGAGCGGATTCATCAATTGCTCGATGACGGCACGTTTGAAGAGTGGGACGCCGACCTGATGCCGGGCGACCCGCTTGGCTTCGCCGACAGCAAGCCGTACGCCGAGCGACTCAAGGCCGAACAAGCGCGCACCGGCATGCGCGATGCCGCGATCACTGGCACCGGTATGATTCGCGCCCGCCGCGTGGCCGTCGGCATCACCGACAGCGCGTTCATCATGGGGAGCATGGGAAGCGTGGTCGGCGAGAAGCTCACACGCCTCTGCGAACGAGCCACGGCGGAGAAGCTGCCGCTGATTATCGTGAGCGGCTCCGGCGGCGGGGCTCGCATGCACGAAGGTATTCTCTCGCTCATGCAAATGGCGAAGGTCTCCGCCGCGTTGGCCCGGTACGATCAAGAAGGGGGCCTCTTCATCAGCGTGCTCACCAACCCGACGATGGGCGGCGTGGC
>CAZWDN010000570.1:0-2503 GCA_964633125.1 uncultured Pirellula sp.
ATCACGCAGATCGTCTTGATAAACTGCACGAGCGTCCTCCTTGACTCTCGAAACGCGTCGACTTGCGATCGCCGCTTCGCTCTCGCACGGGCACGCTCCTTGCGTCCCCGAACCTTCCACGGCGCGCGGCCTTTCACAAAGCCGAACTTGCGCGAGGTTGCGAATCATAGCGAAGTGCCGTAATTCCCACTACGGCAGTGGATCGCGACGGCGATCGCCCGGGCAACCTGAGCTATGTGAGTAGGCGACCAAAGTCGCTTGTGGAAGATCGTAAGCTGTTTTTATAAAAAGACTTGCGACTATTCATCGCCCGGGCCGGTCTTGGCGGATCGCAGCCGTTGGCGAATCGCTTCCAGTCGCCGGCCCAACTCCGCTTCAAAGCCGCGCGGCACCGGATGGTAATATGTCTTATCGACGCCCAGATAGTCCTGCGCCGCCACGCCTCCTTCGGCGTCGTGAGCATATTCATATCCTTCGCCGTGCCCGAGCCGTTTCGCGCCGCCGTAATGACGGTCGCGCAGATGCACGGGCACCGGCAGCAAACGCCCTTCGACGACGTCGGCCCGCGCCGCGGCAATCGCCGTCGTCGCCGCGTTCGATTTCGGCGCGCACGCCAAATACGTCACCGCCTGCGCCAGCGGCAGTTGGCACTCGGGCAAGCCCACAAACTCGCAAGCCTGCATCGCGGCAATCGCCAACGGCAGCGCGTGTGGATCGGCATTGCCGACGTCTTCGCTCGCCGCGATGACGATGCGCCGCGCGAGAAACCGCACTTCCTCGCCCGCCTCCAGCATTCGGGCCAACCAATAAATGGCGGCGTCGGGATCGCTTCCACGAATGCTTTTGATCAGCGCGCTGGCCGCGTCGTAATGGCCATCGCCGGATCGATCGTACTCAATCGCTTTCTTCTGAATCGATTCTTCGGCCAGCGCTTTGGTGAACTCGATCGGCCGCTCGGTCGCCGACAACACGCCGACCTCGAGCGCCGAGAGCGCCCGACGCGCGTCGCCGTCGCAAACCTCGGCGAGAAAGTCGACGGCGTCGTCATGCAGGCGCACGTCGTAACGTCCGAGCCCGCGCGCGTCGTCGGCCGCGGCGCGCCGCAGCAGCGCGCGGATGTCGTCACGCGACAACGGCTTGAATTCAAACACCCGGCTTCGGCTCACCAAAGCGCTCGTGAGCGCGAAGAACGGATTCTGCGTCGTCGCCCCCACCAGCACGATGCCGCCGTCCTCGACGTCGGGCAGCAGCACGTCTTGCTGCGCCTTGTTGAAGCGATGGATCTCATCGACGAACAAGAGCGTTCGCGGGCCGCCGGCCGACAACCGATCGCGGGCCGCGTCCAACACTTCGCGCAGTTCTTTGACGCCGGTCGCCACGGCGTTCACTTGCTGGAACTTGCACTTCGTTTCACCGGCCAAGAGCGAGGCCAGCGTCGTCTTGCCGGTGCCGGGCGGGCCGTAAAAGATGACCGACCCGAGCCGATCGGCGGCGATCAACCGGCGGAGCAGTTTTCCTTCGGCGAGAAAGTGCGTCTGCCCGGCAAATTCGGCCAACGTTTTCGGCCGCATCCGCGCAGGAAGCGGCTGCGCCCGCTGACGGTACCCCGCCTCGGCCTCGGCAAACAACGACATCGAATCATCGGCCCGCTTCGCACTCATGCGGACAATTGTATCGGGAAGGTCCCGCAGAGTGCCACTGCCGGTTTGTCCGGCAGTGAATCAACTTCGACGACTACGGAAGCCTGTAACACCATCGAATACCCGTTGGGTCCCCTCGCCCCGACGACCTAACTGTGCGATGCCTCGATCCAGACGGTCCCCGTGTCCCAATCGACGTACACGGTTCCATAGTTCGCATGGTCGTCACTTGGCACTTCGTACTTAACGCCGTTCCGAGACGACGGTGCGAACCAGGTGGCATATGTAACATGAATATCGACGCTTTTATCGTGCGCCGGCGATTCGTTGAGTCCTGATTTTAAGACATAGCTTTTGGTGTAAGTTGTGATTCTCGCAACCTTGAGTCCCGGTGAAGCGTCGATCCATTCTTTGATTTCCGCTTCGGTGGCCTGGAAGGAAACATAAGACGTTCCGGCGAACATATTGTGGCGATTTTCTTCTCGCAAGATATTGCCCGGCACCGGTGCCAAGCGTGCCAGCGCACATGCTTTCTTCGCCGCACTACCGGAATTGGGCTCAGCCCACAGGGCGTAAACCATCAGACCGTAAAGAATGGCGCAGCAGGCCAAGGCGATCACTCCGAAGCAGATCAAGGCCGTGACAAGCAGCACGATACGATCTGCGATTCGCCACTTTTGAGAAAGCTTGTCTTCTGTGTCCATTAGGAGCCTGAACGCGTGATCGTTTGCGCGAATCTAATTCCACACAAGCCGGAATTATCAACGTAGGTCTTCGTCGCAACGTTCCTCAACAAGGCGGGCAATCTCGCGGTCGGAATCGTTCAGTTCGATCCAGGCGGCAACCGCCATGCAGACGATCAT
>CAZWDN010000571.1:0-2497 GCA_964633125.1 uncultured Pirellula sp.
ACATCATCGACGAAGTCCACATGCTCTCGCGCGACGCGTTCAACGCGTTGCTGAAGACGCTCGAAGAGCCGCCTGAGCATGTAAAGTTCATCTTCTGCACGACCGAGCCGGAAAAGATTCCAATCACCATTCTCTCGCGCTGCCAGCGGTTCGATTTCGCCGGCATCGAGACGGCGACGATCGCCGAACGCCTGCGGCAGATCACCCTGGCTGAAGGCGTGGAGATGCAGGGAGAAGCGATTGAGCTGCTTGCCCGACGCGCCGCCGGTTCGATGCGCGACGGCCAATCGCTGCTTGAGCAAATCCTGGCCGCCGGCGGTAAAACGGTCACGGTCGACGACGTGCAGCGACTACTCGGGATCGCCGCAGATACGCGACTCATCGCCCTGGTCGACGCACTTTCCTCGCGCAATGCGGCGGCCGCCTTGGCCCAACTGGGACAAGGGGTCGATCAAGGAGTCGACGTCGGCCAATTGCTGGACCAACTCATCGGCTACTTGCGCGATTTACTCGTAGCCGCGGTCGGTTGCCCGTCAACGTCGTTTCTCTATGTCGCTCCCAGTCGAGCGGCACAGGTCGCGCAAGTCGGCCCGCAAATCGGCGTGCAAACGCTCTTAGCGATGCTGGAAATTGCGGAGCAGGCCGCCTGGCGACTCAAGCAAACGACGCATGGTCGTACGGTCGTCGAAATAGCCTTGGTGCGCATTTGCAGCCTCGACGACTTGGACGATCTGGCGACGCTGGTCGCCGCGATCGGCAGCGGACAGTCGCCCGCCGGCGGAGCGCCGCCACCGGCCGCAACGCGCGCCCCGCCGTCGATTTCCGGTTGCCCGCCCGCCGCCGCTGCGTTAACGCCGGCCGTATCGCCGCGTCCCATGGCCGCGCCCGCGAGCGAGCCGCCCGCGGGTTCACTGGCCGCGGAAATGGCCGAGGCGTTAAAAAAAAACGGCACGGCGGCCCGAGTAACTGAAACTCCGCCGGCACCGGTTCCGGTCGCGCCTTCCGCGCAGGTCGAAAAACCGGCTCCCGTCGCTGCAGCAACTTCGGCACCGACGCAAGCGGTACATCTCGGCCCAGGGCAAGCCCAAGCCGTCTGGAGCAGCGTCCTCAACGATTTCCACGACCTGCTTTCCGGCCGTGCGGCCGCCTGCGAAGGAGTGTCGTTTCAAGCGCCCAATCGGTTCGTCGTGGCCTTCGGCAAACGAAACAAGTTTCACAAAGACTTCTGCGAACGTCCGGAACAAGCGGCGCGATTGCAACAAGCGCTCTCCGCGGCCGTCGGCGCCGCGTTAAAACTGGAGTTCACGCTCGTCGACGATCCGCCCGGCACCGAAAAGCCGACGGGGCCGCGAGGCCCGTCGCAACAAGAGAAGCACGAAAAGCTGCGCGAGAAAACGCAACTCCCGTTCGTGCGCAAGGCGCTCGAGATCTTCGACGCCCGACCGCTGCGGCTGGAAGAAGACGCGTAAAGCGTCGCCCGCTTCCGCCCCGTTCATCCATGTGCACCGACCGCCTGATCGGCGGTCGTCCAAGATATGCGCGTCTCGCGACCCACGGACACCGTCCCGAAATTCGCGATTAGCAAAAATCGAACCAATTCGACCTCGCTCGCGTACGAAATAGCGACAAACGGCAAGGGAATTGCTATGCTCGGGTCGGGCCGCAAAATCCGCGCCCAAAGTGCTAGTTTCTCGCCTGAGCAGGGAAGTGTCTCGTGAGTCAAATCTCGCAATCGGTCACGCGACTGATCGAAGAATTCAACAAACTCCCGGGAATCGGCAAGAAAACAGCCGAGCGGTTGACCTATCACGTGCTCCGCGTCCACAAGTCGGAAGCACTCGGTCTGGCCGACGCGATTCGCGCCGTGAAGGAAAACGTTCGATATTGCAAGAATTGTTACAACTTATCGGAAACAGAGACCTGCACCATCTGCGACGACCCGCGCCGTGACGCGACCCAGATGTGCATTGTCGAGCAACCCCGCGACCTGATTGCGCTCGAGCAGGCAGGCAGCTACCGCGGGTTGTATCACGTACTCCTCGGTCGCATTGCCCCTTTAGAGGGGATCGGACCGGACCAACTCACCATCGACCGCCTCGTGGAGCGGGTGGCCGAAGGGACGTTCAAGGAAGTGATTATGGCGACGAATCCGACCCTCGAAGGGGACGGGACGGCGCTCTACATTTCGCACCGTTTGGCGGAATTTCCCGTGCAGATCACGCGCCTCGCGCGGGGGCTGACCACGGGCAGCGTGCTAGAATTTGCTAACAAAGAAATCCTGGCCGACGCGCTGGCCGGGCGACAGAAGTTTTGAATGTCGGTTCCGGGTTCGGGGTTCACAGTTCAGGTTGCTGAACGGCGACCGTCGAACTGAAAAACCCGGGACCTTGAACCTCGAACCGAGAACTGCGAAGCACCATGCGTCTTTCCTTCGGCCAAGAGATGCGGCAGGTCCAGAAGCAAATTCTGGCGCCGCGCATGATTCAGTCGATGGAGA
>CAZWDN010000572.1:0-2493 GCA_964633125.1 uncultured Pirellula sp.
TCGATCGAGCGGCGCAGGTTCTCCGAACGCTCCCAGGCCGAGAAGCCGAGCCCCTTGGAGATGCCGTGCCGCATGTTTTCGCCGTCGAGCACGTAGACGTTCTTGTGGGCGTCGAAGAGCCGGCGTTCCAAGGCGTAGGCAGTCGTCGACTTGCCCGCGCCGGTAAGTCCGGTAAGCAGAATCGTCGCCGAGTTGTGGCCGGCCCGCGTCGTCCGTTCGGCGAGCTCGACCGGATGGACGCTCTGCGGCTTGCGATTCTCGGCGTCGATCACGTCCCACAGGTCGGCGCCGAAGCCGCCGAGCGTGCTCTCGCGATCGATGATCATGCCGGCGCCGACGGTGCCGTTCGTCAGCCGATCGATGAAGATGAACGCCCCGGTGTTGCGATTCTTCCGGTACGGATCGAAGGCGATCGGCGAAGTGAGCGTGATTTTGCAGCGACCCACTTCGTTCATCTTGAGTTCGGGCGCCTCTTGGCGGTGGAGCGTATTGACGTCGACCCGATAACGCATCACTTCGCACGTGCCCTGGGCCACTTTGGTCGCATGCTTAATGAGGTATTGCTTGCCCGGCGTCAAAGGTTGGTCGGTCATCCAGACGACCATCGCCTCGAACGAGCGGTCGACGCGCGGCAAATTGGCCGGATGTACGAGCATGTCGCCGCGGCCGCAGTCGATCTCGTCGGCCAGCGTGAGCGTAATCGATTGCGGGGCGAACGCTTCGTCGAGGTCGCCGTCGAAGGTGACGATCCGCGCGACGCGACTCTTACGGCCCGAGGGAATCGAAACGACTTCGTCGCCTTTGCGGACGACGCCCGAAGCGATGGTGCCGGAAAAGCCGCGGAAATCCAGGTTGGGGCGATTGACGTACTGCACCGGCAGGCGGAAGTCGATCAGGTTGCGATCGCTGGCGATATGCACCGTTTCCAAGTAGTGCATGAGCGTGCCCCCTTGGTACCAGGGCATTTTCGTGCTGGCGTCGACGACGTTGTCCCCCTTGAGCGCCGAAACGGGAATGAAGTGCAGGTCTCCCATTTCGAGTTTGGTGACGAAGTCGGTGTACTCGCGCTTGATCTCTTCGAACCGCGCTTGCGAGAAGTCGACGAGGTCCATCTTGTTGACGGCGATCACCACGTGCTTGATGCCGAGCAGCGAGACGATGAAGCTGTGACGGCGCGTCTGTTGCATGACGCCGTGGCGCGCGTCGATCAGAATGATCGCCAAGTTGCAGGTGCTCGCGCCGGTCGCCATGTTGCGCGTGTACTGCTCGTGGCCCGGACAGTCGGCGATGATGAATTTGCGTTTGGCCGTGGAGAAGTAGCGGTAGGCCACGTCGATGGTGATGCCTTGCATCCGCTCTTCTTTGAGGCCGTCGACCAGCAGCGATAGATCGACCTCGCCGCCGGCCGAGCTCTTCTTGGCGCTATCGCGCGTAACGGCCGCCATTTGGTCTTCGTAGACCATCTTCGAATCGTGCAGCAGCCGGCCGATGAGGGTGCTCTTCCCGTCGTCGACGCTCCCACAGGTGAGCAGGCGCAACAACTCCTTGCGCTCGTGCTGGGCGAGATAGGCTTCGATGTCGCGTTCGATTAACTCTTGTTCTGTTTGCATGATGAATCAAGTCAGAATGCAAAATGCAAAAGGCAAAACGAAAGAGTTGCCGGGCATTCTGCGTTTTGCCTTTTGACTTTCGCGTTTAGAAGTAGCCTTGTCGTTTCTTTTCTTCCATCGAGCCGGCTTCGTCGTGGTCGATCACTCGGCCTTGGCGTTCCGAAGTTTTGGCGAGCAGCATTTCTTGGATGATTTCCGGGAGCGTCGTGGCCGTGCTTTCGATGGCGCCGGAGAGCGGATAGCAGCCGAGCGTGCGGAAGCGGACCATTTTCATCTCCGGCTTCTCGCCGGGATTCAGCGGCAGCCGGTCGTCGTCGACCATGATCAGATTGCCGTCGCGGCGCACGACCGGCCGCTCTTTGGCCAGGTACAGGTCCGGCAACGGAATGTTTTCCATGTGCACGTATTGCCAGACGTCGAGCTCGGTCCAGTTCGACATCGGGAACACGCGGATGCTTTCCCCTTTGTTGACCTTGCCGTTGTACAAGTTCCAAAGTTCCGGGCGCTGGTTCTTCGGGTCCCAGACGTGGAACCTATCGCGGAACGAGTACACGCGCTCCTTGGCGCGCGACTTTTCTTCGTCGCGGCGGGCGCCGCCGAATGCGGCGTCGAACTTGTGCAAGTCGAGAGCCTGTTTCAAGGCCTCGGTCTTCATGATGTTCGTGTGCTTTTGGCTGCCGTGCGTGATCGGGCCGATCCCTTCGCGAATGCCTTCGGGATTCGAGTACACGATCAACTTGAAGTTGTATTCTTTCGCGAGCCAATCGCGGAACCGATACATCTCGCGAAACTTCCAGAGCGTATCCACGTGCATCAGCGGAAACGGCAGCGGCGCGGGATAGAAGGCCTTCTGCGCGACGCGCAACATGGCCATCGAATCTTT
>CAZWDN010000573.1:0-2486 GCA_964633125.1 uncultured Pirellula sp.
CGACGTCGTCGTCGAAATCGTCGTAGCTGGAAACGTAGCCCGGCAGTTTCGCGCGCTCTTGCTCTTGCTGAAACGCTTCAATCACCTTTTGCTGAATCATATCGCGGCAGGCCTGATTGATCGGATGCGCGATGTCGGCGTAGAGCTTTGCTCGTCCGTCGTCTTCGCGAATCGTCTCGCCGCGCAGGCGCGCGCCGCATTGATTGCAGTAGCCGGCCTTCAGGTGGTTCTTCGAACCGCATTGGTGGCAGTGTGCCGTCAGCCGGCGGCTCGGCATGGCGACGAACGAGCCGTTGGCGCCGCCGATGATCTTCAAGTCGCGAATGACGAAGCAATGATCGAACGTGATCGAGCAGAAGGCTTGCAGTCGCTCGCCCGACTCCTCCATCAACTTGATGCGCACTTCGGTGATTTCCATGGCTGCTCTCTCCCTAGCGTCGCCCGATCAATGCTGCCTATTCCGTCTTCCGTCCGTCGCCGGCGTGCTCCTTGCCGGGTTTCTCATGCGGCATCCGACTCTCTCCAGTCGCCGCCGCGCCTTTCACATTCTATGCCGTACCGTCAATTGGGTGTCGTCATCAACGCCAAGGTTCGTCCCAGTCCGCGCCCGCGCAGCGCCGCAGCCGTATTTCGCGCGTGGGCCGCGGATCGGCACATGGCGAAGTAACTCGTGCCGCTGCCGCTCATGCGGTGTCCCCAACAGTCCATCGATCGCAATTCGCGCGCCAGGCGATCGATCCAAGGGGAGATCCCTTCGGCGGCGTCCTGTAAACGGTTATGCAACTGCCGCCCGACTTCGGCGAAATTCCCCTGTCGCCAAGCGTGGATCAGTTCGACGGCGCGGTGCGGCGTTTCCGCAGGGCGGCAAGCGCGATACACGGCCGCGGTTGATAATCCCTCAGGTGGGGCGATCACCGCGAAGTGCAGCACGCCGCAGCCTGCCAGCGGCTCGACCAATTCCCCTCGTCCGCGGCACAGCGCCGGACCGGGCGTAAAGAAGTAGGGAATGTCGCTGCCGAGCGTCGCCGCGACTTCCGCCAAGCGCGTGCGCGGCCAATCGAGTTTCCAGGCGATGTTCGCGGCCAGAATCGCCGCCGCGGCGTCGGTCGAGCCCCCGGCCATGCCGGCCGCCATCGGAATGCGTTTGACTAAACGCACCCGCGCCCCGTGCCGCACGCCGGCGGCCTGCCGCAAAGCCTCGATGGCCCGCACGACGATATTCGCCGAGCCCGAGGGGAGCGTTCGTTCGGCGGCCGCCGCTTTTCCCGCCGGAGGGAGCGAATCGGCGCTCAAGTCGTTTTCCAACGCGATTGCGCCGCTCGGATCGTCCGCGAGCGTCAACGTGTCGTAGAGTGACACGCGCGTCATGACGGTTTCAATTTCATGAAATCCGTCGGGCCGCTTGCCGAGCACTTCGAGAAAGAGGTTCAATTTCGCCGGAGCGAACACCTCGACCAGTTGCGGTCCGCGTCGTACGTGCATGGCCGACGGTTCTCGTTCAAGACGGCGACTCTGCGTGGCATCACCATTACGTATCGTATCGGTGCAAAAATCGAGGGTCAACCTGAGTCTTGGCCGGCCGTGGTTTCGCGATGCTCTGGGTAGTGTGGGCGAATACCGCCGGGCTCGCACTCCGCTTTCTATACGATGCGTTCCAAAACCAGCGGCTGCTCATGCGGAGGTACTTCGGAAATCGTGATTGCTTTTCGCACTACCGCCGCGGAGGCATGTGCGGCGGGCCCCGTGTGCGCGAACATGCGCACCAGCGGTCGGCCGGCGTCGACCTTTTGCCCGAGCCGCACGAGCATTTCCAATCCGACGGCCGGATCGACTCGGTCGGTGAGCACTTTCCGACCGCCGCCGAGCTCGATCACGGCCCAACCAAGCGCTTCGGTATCGATCGCGGCGATGTAGCCCGCGCGCGCCGCCGTGACCATGACTTCACCGGCCCGAGCGCGCGGCGCGTCGAGATCGCCTCCTTGGGCCTCGACCATTTCGCGAAACTTCGCCAGGGCCCGACCGTCGGCGAGCAGCGCACGTTGCTCGGCGAGCGCGGCGTCGCGCGCGGCGAAGGTTCCCGCGGCCAGGAGCAATTCCGCGCCGAGTTCCAGCGTGAGCTCGACCAAGTCGGTCGGCCCGCCTCCTTGCAACACATCGATCGATTCGTCGACTTCCACGCCGTTGCCGGCCATTCTGCCGAGCGGTTGATTCATATCCGTCAGCAGCGCCGTGGTCTTCACACCCATGCGCTTGCCGACGGCGACCATCGACTGCGCCAGGCGTCGAGCCTCGTCGACCGTTTTCATGAACGCGCCGCTGCCGAATTTCACGTCGAGCACTAGTGCGTCGAGTCCTTCGGCCAACTTCTTGCTCATGATGCTGGCGGTGATCAACGGAATCGAGGCGACCGTGGCCGTCACGTCGCGCAGGGCGTAAAGCTTGCGATCGGCGGGCACCAGATCGGCCGTGGCTCCGGTGATGACGCA
>CAZWDN010000574.1:0-2486 GCA_964633125.1 uncultured Pirellula sp.
GCGCATTACGGCTTCGACTCCATGTGGCACGGCACGCGCTACGACCAGGAATACAACGAAACCAAGCTTTTCGGCATCACCGATCGGCCCGTTTACCGCCCCGACCAGAAGGTGAACTTCAAATTCTGGATTCGCCAGGCGAAGTACGACATGACGGACGACGACAACAGTCGCTTCGCCTTCCAAAACTACAATCTCGAACTATTCGACGCGCAAGGTACGAGCGTTTGGAAGCAGCAGATTCAAGGCGACAAATACGCAGGGATCGCCGGCGAATATAACCTGCCGAAAGACGCGAAGCTCGGCGTCTATCGCTTGCAGGTCGACGGCTACGGCAGCACGACGTTCCGTGTGGAAGAGTACAAAAAGCCGGAATATGAAGTGACCATCGAAGCGCCGTCGGAGCCGGTGAAGCTTGGCGACAAGATCACGGCCGAAGTCGTGGCGAAATACTACTTCGGCGCGCCGGTGACGGAAGCGAAGGTGAAGTACAAGGTCTTGCGCTCCGCTCACGATGCTCGTTGGTATCCGATCGGCCGGTGGGATTGGCTGTACGGCCGGGGCTATTGGTGGTTCGCCTACGACTACGCTTGGTACCCGGGCTGGCATCGTTGGGGCTGCATGCGGCCGATCGCCTGGTGGTGGCATGGCCGGAACGAACAACCGGAAGTCGTCGCCGAGCGCGAAGTGGAAATCGGGCACGACGGCAAACTGAAGATCGAAATCGACACGGCGCTCGCCAAAGAGATTCACGGCGATCAGGACCATCGCTACGAAATCACGGCCGAGGTCGTCGATCAATCGCGGCGCACGATCGTCGGCACCGGCGAAGTGCTCGTGGCCCGCGAGCCGTTTAAGGTGTTCGCCTGGGTCGATCGCGGCCACTACCGCGAAGGAGATACGATCGCGGCCAGCTTCTCCGCGCACACGTTGGCCGATAAGCCCGTGGCGGGCAAAGGCAAAGTGCGGCTCTATTCCGTGCGCTACGACGACAAGCGGCAACCCGTCGAAACGCTCGCCGAAGAATGGGCGCTCGACACGAACGCCGAAGGAAACGCCGAGCTACAGCTCAAGGCCGGCGCCGTCGGGCAATATCGTCTGTCGTTTGAACTGACGGATGCTAAAGACAACAAGCAAGAAGGGGCATACGTCTTCACCGTAACCGGCGATGCCGGCGGCGGCGATGCGAACTTCCGCTTTAATGCCGTCGAACTGGTGCCCGACAAGCGCGAATACGCGCCGGGCGAAAAGGTGCGGCTGCAAATCAACACCGACCGGCTCGGATCGACGGTGCTCCTGTTCCTGCGTCCGACCAACGGCACCTACTTGCCGCCGCAGGTGCTCACGCTGGAAGGGAAGACGAAGACGATTGAAATCGACGTGACGACCAAGGACATGCCGAACTTTTTCGTGGAAGCAGTCACCATCGCCGACGGGCAGTTGCACGTCGACGCCAAGGAAATCGTCGTGCCGCCGGCCTCGCGCGTGGTCGACGTGAAGGTGAAGCCTTCGCACACGGAATACAAGCCGGGCCAAGAAGCCGAGATCGAATTGTCGCTCGTCGGCCCGGACGGCCGGGCCTTCGTCGGGCAGACGGTCGTCGCCGTGTACGACAAGGCGGTCGAATACATCTCCGGCGGTTCCAACGTGCCGGAGATTCGCGAATTCTTTTGGAAATGGCGTCGTCACCATCATCCGCAGACGGAGTCGAGCCTCAGCCTTTGGTTCTCGGCGATTTGGAAAGAGAAACAGGTGCCGATGGGCTTTATCGGCGCGTTTGGCGCGACCATCGCCGACGAACTCGGCAACGATGCGTGGAACGAGTCGAGCGCACGTCGCGCCGGCAGCAAGGAGAACTTTGACGGCAGGATGCGGCAGAACCGCGGCATGGCGGGAGGCTTCGGCGGCGCCGTGCCCGCGGCCCCGATGTCCGCCGCCGCTCCCGCCGAAGGCGCGGCAATGGATGCGGTCATGTCTAAAGCGATGCCTGCCAACGGCTTGGCGAGGAAGAAAGACCAAGCCGGAGCCGGCGCAAGTTCCGAAGCCGCAGCCGCGGTCCGTTCGAACTTCGCCGATACGGCCCTCTGGATCGGCGCGTTGGAAACCAATAGCGACGGCATCGCTACGGCGAAGCTCACAATGCCCGAGAATCTTACGACCTGGAAGATCAAGACTTGGGCGATGGGCGCCGGCACCAACGTCGGCGAAGGTTCGGTCGACGTCGTGACGACGAAGAAGCTCTTGCTGCGGCTGCAAGCGCCGCGGTTCTTCACGGAATACGACGAGGTCGTGCTCTCGGCCAATGTGCATAACTATCTGAAGACGTCGAAGCAAGTGCGCGTGGTGCTGGAACTTGACGGACCGACGCTGGAACCGCTCGGCGAGAAGTCGCAAACGGTGGAGATTGCCGCCGACGGCGAAGCGCGCGTCGATTGGCGTGTGCGCGTGAAGGCGGAAGGAGAAGCGGTCGTCCGGATGAAGGCGCT
>CAZWDN010000575.1:0-2483 GCA_964633125.1 uncultured Pirellula sp.
AGGGTGGCTAACGGGACTTGAACCCGTGACCTCTAGATCCACAATCTAGCGTTCTAACCAACTGAACTATAGCCACCGTAAAGAGTCCTCCAGCTTAAGCAACTTTGATTCTTCCGGCAAGGGTCAGCGACACCTGGCCCCTCCCCTTGGTTCGCCGCAACTCTCGGCGAACAGACGGCTTTCGCCCGCTATCAGCGCCCCTCCGTACGATCGCGCAAGTCCGTATAATCGCTTTCGCAACCCGCTCCCCGGAAGTGACATATAGTTCACTATCGATTTCCGATGGTTTGCCGCACCGCACCGGGGAGACTTTCGCGTGGCCGCCGAACGCCTGATGGGATGGGACAACATGCTTGACGATACGATTCTGGTCACCGGCGGCGCCGGCTTCATCGGCGGCTCGTTCGTGCGCCAAACGCTCGCCGAAGCGTCGAGCCGCATCGTCAATCTCGATGCGCTCACCTACGCCGGCAATCTCGATTCGCTCGCGTCGGTCCGCGACAACCCGCGACACGAGTTCGTGCACGGCGACATCTGCGACGCCGCGCTCGTCGCCGAACTGTTCCGCGAGCACAAGCCGCGGGCCGTCGTCCACTTCGCCGCCGAGTCGCACGTCGATCGCTCGATCGACGGGCCCGGCGCATTCATTCAAACCAACGTCGTCGGCACGTTTACGCTGCTCGACGCCGCGCTGAAGCATTGGCGCGACCTGCCGGCGGAACAACGCGAGCGTTTCCGCTTCGTGCATGTTTCGACCGACGAAGTCTACGGCTCGCTCGGCCCCACCGGCGCCTTCACCGAAACCACGCGCTACTCCCCCAACTCGCCGTACGCCGCCAGCAAGGCCTCGTCCGACCACTTCGTGCGGGCGTACCACCACACGTTTCATCTGCCGACGGTCATCACCAACTGTTCGAACAACTACGGCCCGTTCCAGTTTCCCGAGAAGCTGATTCCGCTCGTGATCCTCAACGCGCTGGAAGGCAAACCGCTGCCGGTCTACGGCGACGGCATGCAGGTCCGCGATTGGCTCTTCGTCGACGACCATTGCCGCGCCTTGCGTGCCGTGCTCGAGCGGGGCGTGCCGGGCGAAACGTATAACATCGGCGGCAACTGCGAACGGCCGAACATCGAAATCGTCCGCACCATCTGCGCCGCGATCGATCGCCTCCGTCCCGGCCTCGCGCACGGCCCCTGCGAGAAGCTGATCACCTACGTGAAAGACCGCCCCGGCCACGATCGTCGCTACGCCATCGACGCCGCGAAGATCAAACGCGAGCTCGGCTGGGAACCGCAACAAAACCTCGCGACCGGGCTGGAAGCCACGGTCCGTTGGTACCTCGACAATCTTCGTTGGGTCGAGCGCATCACCAGCGGCGTGTATGCCCGCGAGCGCCTCGGCCTCGCCTCCCACTAACGCCGCGCGAGCATTATGAACTACTTCCAAAAGGGCATCATCCTCGCGGGCGGCTCCGGCACGCGTTTGCATCCGGTGACGATCGCCGTCAGCAAGCAATTGCTGCCGGTGTACGACAAGCCGATGATCTACTATCCGCTGTCGACGTTGATGCTCGCCGGCATCCGCGAAGCGCTGATCATCACCACGCCGCAGGACGCCCCGAGCTTCGAACGCTTGCTCGGCGACGGCTCGCGGCTCGGCATGAACATTCGCTACGCGCAGCAGCCGAAGCCCGAGGGCCTGGCGCAAGCCTTTCATATCGGGCGTGAGTTCGTCGGTCGCGATCACGTGGCCCTCGTGCTGGGCGACAACCTGTTCTACGGCCAAGGCCTGCAAAAAATGCTGGCTCACGCGGCCGCGAAAGAGCACGGCGCCACGGTCTTCGCCTACGCGGTGAAGAATCCGCAGGCCTACGGCATCGTCGAGTTCGACGCCGCCGGCCGGGCCGTTTCGCTCGAAGAGAAGCCGGCCGTGCCGAAGTCGAAGTTCGCCGTCACGGGACTCTACTTCTACGACAACCAAGTGATCGACATCGCGGCCCATCTGAAGCCCTCGGCGCGCGGCGAGCTTGAAATCACCGACGTCAACAAGGCCTACCTCGCGCAAGGTTCGCTCGACGTGCAAACCTTCAGCCGCGGCTTCGCCTGGCTCGATACGGGCACGCACGAGTCGCTGCTGCAGGCTTCGAACTTCATCGAGACGATCGAAGCTCGCCAGGGCTTCAAAGTCGCCTGCCTGGAAGAGATCGCCTTCAACAAGGGCTTCATCGACGCCGCCCAACTCGAGCGCCTCGGCCGCGCCATGAAGAACCCCTACGGCCAATATCTGCTCGAACTTCTCGAATCGGCGTAGCATGAGGAAGTTCCTAGTAGCTGGTAGCTAGTTGCTAGTGAGACGATGCGGCAAACGGCCGTTTCTAGCACCTAGCTTCTAATGCCTAGCGCCTCGCCGGCCAGGCGCGCACCGCAGCGCATCGTGAACCTCCGTTCCGAAGCCCAGTATCTTGGAAATACAGAAAAAGTTC
>CAZWDN010000576.1:0-2476 GCA_964633125.1 uncultured Pirellula sp.
CGAACGATCTCCGCCAACTCTTCCAGCGTGTAAAACTCCAAGTGCTCGCGCATCACGAACCGATCGCGCAGCGGCGCGGAAATCAGCCCCGCGCGCGTCGTGGCGCCGATGAGCGTAAACGGCCGGAGCGACATATTGATCGTGCGGGCATTCATGCCGTCGCCGAGCGTGATGTCGATCCGAAAGTCTTCCATCGCCGGATAGAGAAACTCTTCGACGACCTTCGGCAGCCGATGGATTTCGTCGATGAACAGCACCGAGTTTTCCTCGGCGTTCGTGAGGTACGGAATCAGATCTTTGGGGGCCTGCAAAGCGGCGCCGCTGGCGATCTGAAAGCCTACGCCCATCTCGCGCGGAATGGCCATGGCGAGCGTCGTCTTGCCGAGGCCGGGTGGGCCGTCGAAGAGCATGTGCCCGAGGATTTCGCTCCGCTTGCGGGAAGCGTCGAGGGCAATTTCGAGCCGGGCGACGACCTCCCCTTGGCCGACCATATCGCGAATGCGCTGCGGCCGGAGGGCCCGATCGACTTCATCGCCGCCGGCCTCCAGCGCCGCCAAAGCGCTCAACTCGGCGACCGTTCGCTCCGTGGCGGCGGCAGGTCCGGTAACGATGGGTTCACGCGCCATGAAGCAATCTGCAAGTAAAGCGAGCCGGGAGCGCCGGCGACCGGAATCTGTTTCAGAGGAACTATCGTCAATCTACGGCGATCGTGTTCAAACGTCCAGGGCGAACCGATCCTCAGGCGTTCTTCTTGTCGTAAATGATCTGCAGCAGTTCCTGCACGTCGGTGAATTTCTTCTTGGAGCCGAGCACGCCGTCGACCAGCTTGCGGGCTTCGGACTCCGAGTGCCCCAGGCCGCGCAACACTTCGTAGGTTTCGCTGATCACGTCGTGCTTGCCGGCCGATTCCGGCGGCACGTCGCGCGCCACAAGCAACGCAAACTTCGGCACCTTCCGGCGGAGCTTGGCGATCACGCGCTCGGCCATTGCGGGGCCGATGCCCGGCAGCGACGAAAGGACCTTCGCATCTTGATCTTCGATGGCTGAAGCCACCTCGCCGACGGGGCGAACCATGGCCCGCAACGCCTTTTTCACGCCGACGCCGTCGACCGAACAAAACAGATCGAAGAACTCGCGCTCGATCACGTTGAGGAACCCGATCATGCGGGGCGTCAGTCGCCCTTGCATCGGGTTGCCTTCGAGATACTCGATCGTGTGCAGGCTAATCATGTCGCCGAGCCGGTTTTGCAGCGAGCGGCGCGTGTATTCGGAAATCAAGACTTCGCGCTCGTAGGCGTCGACGGCGAGCGTCAACTCATCCTGCGCCACGGCGACGAGCTTGCCGGTAATTTTGGTAATCAAGAGGGGAGTCCGTTCTAGTTCGGAGGAGTTCGCGCCAAGACGCAGAGACGCAAAGGATCAAAACAGAAAACAACAAACACACTGCGACTAAAGTCTCCGATCCATCATTCCTTGCGTCTTTGCGCGCAATCTGAAAAAAGCTAGGCCGGATCGCGACGAATCACCGGTCGTCGCGCGAGCGCCGCCCAGTCGCGATTTTTGTAGTAATGGCACAGCGCTATCGCCAGTGCGTCGCTCACGTCGGCAGGCTCCGGCAGCGTCGCAAGCTTCAATTCAAACTTCACGGCGTGCTGTACCTGCTCCTTCGAAGCATGACCGTTGCCGGTGAGCAGTTTCTTCACTTGCGTGGCGCTGTAATTCACCACTTCCAGCCCCGCCTTCACGGCCGCCAAGCAAATGACGCCGCGGGCATGCCCCATGAGAATCGCGGTACGCGGCCGTTCGTAGTGCGAGTAAAGCTGCTCGATCGCCACGACGCTCGGCTTCAACGCGTCGATCACTTCGCAAACGCCGTCGTGAATCTCCTGCAACCGCGCGGTGAGGGAGTCTTTCGTCTTCCCCCGCACCACGCCCGCCTCGCGTACGATCGGGCCGCCGGCGGCGACTTCCAGCACGCCGTAGCCGGTGATGTTGAGCCCGGGATCGATGCCGAGAACGGTAGGCATGGCGAGACAGGTCGGGGTTCGGGGTTCAGGGTCCAGTTCGCCGATTGCCGTTGACTACTTCTGCACGGTCCAACTCGTCCCGTCCGGGCGGTCTTCGAGGACCACGCCGATGGCGGCGAGGCCTTTGCGGATGCCGTCGGCCGTGGCGAAGTTCTTGTTCTTGCGGGCCTCGGCGCGCACTTCGATGAACAACTGCATGAGCTTGCCGACCAGTTCATCGCCGGCGCCCGATGCCCCCGGCTTTTGCACCGGAGTCCGAAATAGGCCGACCGTGTTGGCCAGCTCGCGCATCACGCTCGCGCCCCGCTTGAGCACGGCCACCTTGGCGGCGTCGCTCTTGCCCGTGCTTTCAAGCTTCTCGGAATCGACGAACCGATTGAGCAAACGAACCAATTCGAACAGGTCGCCGATGCCGCCGCCGGTGTTGAAGTCGTCGTCCATCGCTTCGT
>CAZWDN010000577.1:0-2460 GCA_964633125.1 uncultured Pirellula sp.
CCGGGCCAGGTGTGGCCGCCGTTGTGGATTTTCACCAGCACGACTTCCGAGCCTTGTTTGCCGCCGGCGTAGGTATAGCGCGTCACCGTCGTGCCGTCGTCGGCCTTGTTCGGGAGCTGTTCTTCCCGCGGCGTCGACTCGCAGGCGTCGTGCTGAATCCAGAATTGCAGCGTTTCGTCGACGCCGCGAAAGCGAACGATCGCCGGAATGCGCGGGTTCGGACCTTCCCACGGCACGAGCGTGTCGGTGGTGCCGTGAATCTGCAGCACCGGCATCGGCCGCACCGGCTTCGGCTTCTCCAGCGACAGCGTGCCGGCGACCGAGGCGATCGCCGCGATCCGGTCGGAAAGTTCGACCCCGAGCCGATGGCACATCATGCCGCCGTTGGAGAGGCCGGTCGCAAAGATGCGGCGCTTGTCCGTGCGGACGACCGTGGCGAGGTCGTCGAGCACCAGCGCCGTGAACTTGACGTCGTCGCGTTTCGATTCCTCCACTTGCGACGGCATGCCGCCGGCGTTCCAGGTGAACAGGAAGCCGTTGCGGCTGGTGCCGTCGGGATAGACGACGACGAAGCCGGCCTCATCGGCCTTGTTATTGAGGCCGGTCAGCGCAATGGTGATGGCGCCGTTCGTGGCGGCGCCGTGATAACACAAGACGACCGGCGTCGGCCGGTTCGCATCGTACGATTGCGGGACGTACACGAGATAGCTGCGCTCGTGCTCGTTGAGCTTGACCGTGCGCTCGTGCAAGCCGGGGTTGAGCGGTTCGGCGGCTTTCTTCGCTTCGGCCGCCGCGCCCGGCAGCGGCGCGGGAACGGGGGCTTGTGCGCCGGCCGCGCTTGCGAAGAGCGCGCCGACGACGACGGCGGATACCCATGCGAATTCGATCCGGCGCATAAGCTACTTCGACTCCGACGGGAGGAGATGCGTTTCGAACCAGCCGACCATCGCGGGATAGACGACTTCGACCGTTTGCTCCTTGCTGAAGCCGTGGCCGGCCCCCTCGATGACGAGCAAGCGATGCGGCACCTTGGTTTTCTTCAGTTCCGCCACCAAGTTGTTGCTGTGTTCCAGCGGCACGAGTTCGTCCTTATCGCCGTGGATCAAGAGCGTCGGGGCCGTTTGTTCGTTCACATGTAACACCGGCGACACTTCGCCGGACCGGGCCGGATCGATCGTGAGCGGCGGTTTCAGCCCGGCATGTTTGCGAATCGGCTCGGGCGGGTCGGTGACCCAAGTGCGGAGATCGGTCGGCGGATAGAGGGACGCGGCCGCCGCGATCCGGCTGCTCGCCCGCAGCACCGGGTCTTTGGCTTTCGGGTCGCCGTCGTCGCCGGTCGTGGCGAGCACGAGCGTGAGGTGTCCGCCGGCGCTGCCGCCGGTAACGCCGAGCCGCTCGGGGTCGACGCCGAACGACTTCGCGTTGGTGCGGACGTGACGCACGGCGCGGCGAACGTCGGCGGCCGCTTCGAGAACGTTGTACTTCGGCGCGCTGCCGTGGCGCACGACGTAGAGCGTGAACCCTTTGTCGAGATACGGCTTGCCGGCGACGAGAAAGTTTTGCGGACTCTGCCAACCGGAATACCAGCCGCCGCTTTGGATCCAGAGCACGGCGGCCCCGTTGGGCTCGGCCGGTTGCAACACGTCGTAGGTCAGGGCCAGCCCGTCTTTATGTCCGTAGACGACGTCGGGCGTGATCTTGGTTTCCGCGGCGGAAGCGCACATCGTCGACAAGACGAGGATCGTAGCGGTAAGCGAGCGCGCGAATGTTGGCAGCATGTTGAAGCCCGTGTTGACGACCGAGAAGCGTGTTGCCGTGGTGGAATCTGTACGTGTGGCCCCGCTAGGGGCGACGACATATTAGCCCACGGTGCAAGCCGTGGGAAACCAGACGCAAGTGAAACGTCGGAAGCCCCGTAGGGGCGAGGCGAATGGAAGCTTCGCCCTTCCGGGCCTACCGCGATTGGGGAGGCTGCGATTGGGGAGGCGTACGAATTCCCACGACTTGAGCCGGGGGCTAGTACATCGCCAAGTTAGGTCGCCGTCGCTTCCGGAGCAGGCGTCTGGGGCGCCGCGCCGACGGGGCTGCCCGCGTCCGGTTGCATTTTCAGCAGCGTTTCCGGGAATTCGATTCCCGCGACGTCGCGCATGACTTGCATCATCGGCGGGAGCGTGCGCGACATGTTTTGCAGGAAGTTGGCGGTATTCGAGCCCTTCTCGCCGCCGTTTTCCCAGACCACGATCTTGTCGAACTTGATGTTCGAGATCGCCTTGGCCGAAGCGTCGGTGAGGTGATCGAGGTGTTCGAGCATCAACAATTGGAACGCTTCGCGCGACCCGCCGCAGCTATCGACGAGCAGCTTCAAGCCTTCGGCCTTCTTGGCGAGAATCTCGTACTGCCCGCGGGCTTCGGCGTCGAGCTTGGCGAAGATCGCCGAGGCTTGGCCTTCGGCTTCGATGC
>CAZWDN010000578.1:0-2446 GCA_964633125.1 uncultured Pirellula sp.
TACCGTTCGCAGGCCGAGTTGGTGTCGGCGATCACGAACGTGGGGACGAACGTCGCTTCGACGCAACCGAGCACTACCGGCTGGAACATCGCCGGGGGCGGGGCCCGGCAACTGACGATGACGCTCCGGCTGCATCCGCCCGCCACCGCGGCGACGAAATTCGATACCCTCACGCTTAAGTGGGGGCTGATCGCCGTGGGCGATATGGCAACGCTGGAAGTCGACGATTTCACGGCGGCGACGCCGCACTACCAAGACGACGTGGAACTCCGAGTCGAATCCATGGATTTCGGGCCGGGACAACGCTGCGAGCTTTCGCTGTTGCTGCTGCGCGAAGTGATGATCGGCGATCCGCAGGAAGCCTTCTTTCAAGAGAACGAGGTCGAACTCATCGACCAATCGGGCGTGCCGTTTCGCAAGCAGGCGCAGACGAACTCCTTCGATAGCGACGGCGCGCGGATGAAACTGACGTTTGTCGGCGAAGGCGCGGAGAGCAAGCCGACGAAGCTGAAGTTCGCCTATCCGCGCGTGCGTTCGCAGCGCGACGTGTTGATCACGTTCCGCGACGTGCCGCTGCCGAACGGACGGCCGGAGTAGCCGTCGCTAGCGCGTGCGAATGAGTCGGCTTTGAATCTCGCCGAAGATGCCGCGGGCGACATCGCTTTTCGAGCCTTGAAACTTGGCGACGACCGCGCCGGTGCGATCGAGAATCTCGACGTCGTTCGTCAGCGCGTTCATCGCCTCGGGGCCGTTGAGCACGATGAGGTCGCAGCTTTTCTTTTGGAGCTTCGTCACGGCGCGGAAGTGACGATCATCGGTTTCTAAAGCGAAACCCACGACCCATTGCGGCGAGCTTTGCTGCCGGCACTCGTTGCCCAGCGTCGCGACGATGTCGGGCGTTTCGATGAGTTGCAACGTCAACGGTTCGCCGGTCTTCGCGATTTTGTGGTCTTCGACTTTCGTCGGCTTGTAATCGCACGGGGCGGCGACGCCGATCAGCCCGTCGCACTGCGGAAACTCCGCGCGGGCCGCGGCGAGCATTTCGTCGGTCGTGAGCACCGGAATGACGCGAGCCGCCGCGGGATACGTGATTTCGACCGGCCCGCTGACGACGACCGCCTCATGCCCGCCGGCGAGCGCGGCTTCCACCAGTGCGAGGCCCATCCGTCCGCTCGAGGCGTTCGTCAGATAACGGACGGGGTCGAGGTATTGCCGCGTCGGCCCGGAGGTGAAGAGGATGCGTGCCATAGAGCGTTGCTTAGGTCAACGCCTTTTCGATGGCGGCGCGAATGGCTTCCGGCTCGGCCATGCGGCCGGCTCCCTTCGTGCGGCAACTGAGCCAGCCTTCGCCGGGATCGACGATGGTGACGCCGTCGGTGCGGAGCTGCGCGACGTTGCGGGCGACGGCCGGGGCGGCCCACATTTGCGTGTTCATGGCGGGGGCCATCAACGTGCGGCCGCCGAAGGCGAGATAGAGCGTGCTGAGCAGGTCGTCGGCCATGCCGTGCGCGGCCTTGGCGAGGAAGTCGGCCGTGGCCGGAGCGATGCAGAGGAGCTGCGCCTTTTCGGCGAGCCCGATGTGCGCGCCGAGCGGAAACTCGGCGTTGTCGAACACCGTGCGGTAGACCGGCCGGCCGGTGAGGGCCTCGAACGTCGGCGGCCCGATGAACCGGCAGGCGACGTCGGTCATGACGACGCTCACCGCCGCGCCGTCTTGCACGAGTTTACTGACGAGCGCGGCGGTCTTAAAGGCGGCAATGCCTCCGGTGACCCCGACGACGATCTCTCGCCCCGCAACCGTCATGCTGCCGCCTGCCGATGAGATGTGACAAGCCAGGGAAGGTGCCGCGGCTTACAGAGCGTTGAGGTCGAGTTCCGGCGGTCCGCCGGCGGCGTCGCTCGCGCCGGTGATGCGCAAGTTGCCCGAGGTATCGAGGGAAATCTTGTCGTTGATGATTTCCGCGATGACGATCTGCATCTTGTCGTTCGTGTGCACTTCGACGAGCGGACGAGCGCCGGCGTTGAGCGCGACGAGGCGCTTTTGGATGAGCGTCGAAAGCTTGAAGCGGCCGCCGACCTTGTTCACGATGGCTTCTTCACGAAGTGCGTCAATCATCCAACCACCCTCCAGGTCTCAGGATTCGGAATTCGAAAGTATTTCACACAGCCGGGCGACGGCGGCGTCCAGATCGTCGTTGGTCACGCGGTAGCGATACCGCTCGGCCGCGGCCATCTCGCGCCGCGCCACTTCCAATCGTCGTTCGATCGCCTCTCGGGTTTCGGTGCCCCGAGCCGTCAGTCGCCGGTCTAACTCTTCAATGGATTCGGGCTGGACGAAGATCGTCAGCGCGTCGGGGTAATGCTCCAAGACGGCGAGCGTCCCCTGAACGTCGATCTCTAATACTACCCATTTTCCCGCCGCAAGACGAGGGGCCACCTCGCTGCG
>CAZWDN010000579.1:0-2445 GCA_964633125.1 uncultured Pirellula sp.
CGTCCGTCGTCGGGCTGCGCTCGCGCATCAGCGCGCCGACGTCGATCTTCTTCCCGTCATGCTCGATCGTCTCCCACGGCTTGCCGCCGAATTCCCACTCCGTCCAACTTTGCAGGTCGCTCAGGCTCCACATCGCGTGCAAGTCGGTGACGGCGTTCTGCGCACAGGCCGCTCGGAATTGCTTAGTGAGCGTCACGAGTCGGCAGGTCGAGTAGCCGCCGTAGCTGATGCCGTAGACGAACTGCCGATCGCGGTCGACCGTCCCTCGGGCCACGAGCACCTCGATGCCGGTGAGAATGTCCTGCATGTCGGAGCCCCCCATGTCGAAGCGGGCCGCGTCTAAGAACTTTCGACCGTAGCCGTAGGTGCCGCGGAAATTCGGTTGGAACACCGCGTAGCCGCGGGCCGCGAAGAGGTGCACGGCGAAGTTGAAGCCCGGCTTGCTCGCGCTGTGCGGCCCGCCGTGCGGATAGACGATCAACGGATACGGCGCGTTGTGCTTCTTCTTATCGAGTTCGGCCGGGGGCAGCGTCAGCACCCCTTCGATTTCCAGCCCGTCGAAGCTCTTCCATTTCACAATCTCCTCGCGAGCCTGAAAGCGCTCGGCCATCCAAGCGTTGACGGCCGGCGGCTTGAGCAGCTTGTTGGCCGGCCCGTCCGGCTCGGGCTTCGCATGCGCGCCGATCGGGTGATCGGCGCCAGCGATATGAAACACGAGCGTTTCGGTTTTCATCCCGCGCACGCCGCGAACGCGCACGTGCTCGTCGTCGATCCAAGAGTCGTCGCGAAGGGGAAACGACGGCTGAAACGGCGGCGTGCCGTCTTCCGCACGCTCGGCGTCGTGCGCGTTGATCAGAATGCGCGACTCGGGCTTCTTCTCCCCTTTCTCGTCCAGTGCGAGCACGCATAAGTTGAACACATCGTTATGCGGCCCCTTCCGCGGCACGGAAAGATAGAGCACATACTTCCCGTTCGGCGAGATACGCGGAGAGACATCGGGGCCGGGGTTCCTAGTGAGTTGAGTTTGTTCCCTCAAATGTGCGTCGGCGTCAAATGGATTTTGCGGAGCACCGAATGGATTGTCTTGAGGATCAGCATCGGGAGCCGTTGGATTGGATTGCCGAGGTCTAACGGCGGGAGCCATCCATAGATCGAAGTTCTTGTTGATGCTGTAACGGACGCTCTCCTGATCGTCAGTCATGTTTGCATGGTATACGAATGCTTTTTCGTCAGGGGTCCATTGCGGATCTCCTAGCCACTTGCCCGCTTCGACGAAGCTGTTTCCGCGAGGCACGTCGTTCGCGGCACGAGTTCCCCCCGGCGTAGTAAGCGTAAATAAGATCCGGGCAGGGCCATAACCTTCATAGCCTTCTCCCTGGTCTTCTTCGATGAGATGGCCGACGTCGTGATCCTCGCTTCGTCGCATGCTTCCGATAACCACAACCAACTCAGGGCTATGATGCGCGTAGCGAAGTCGACCGTAGAAAGAATCGGTCAGCACATTGCCGAAGTTCCAACGCTCACGCTGAAGTATCTCGTAACGTGAGGGATCCTTGGCGTTATCGCGCGTGACGATTATAAGGTTTCCGGTCGGGTCGGAGTACGGCGGCGGCAAGTCAAGGTAGTCGTCTCTATAGGTTTTCGATTTCCGCGAGGATATGAAAGCGAGTTCTGAGCCGTCGGGCGAATACACAGGCATGCGGCCGTCGGGCTCACCTGGTTCTAGCGGTTCGGCGCGGCCGGTTTTGCCGTCGACGCGCCACAGTGCCGTTCTGCGGCCGGGTTGGCTTTCGTCGTACCAGGAGCGGACGTAGACCGCTTCGTCGCCCTTCGGGCTCACCTTGAAGTCGGTGATCGATTCTTGCCGGTAGAGGTCGCTGAGTTGCAGCGGAATTTTTTCCGCCGCCGGCGAAAAAGTTCCCCAACCGGCGACGGCCGACCCGAGCAGAGCGGCGACGAACAGCGCCGAACGAGCGCCGCACGAAACCGACTTACGTCGATTGGTCGGACCACTCGTGCGTACATAACTCGCGCTATGTACGCACCCCTTGTGGGTTTTGGGGTTGTGCGTACATAACCCCGACTTATGTACGCAGCGCGCGAGAAGTCGTCGACGTAAGTGGTCGAACATCGCAGTCTCCGAGGGCTCGTCGTGAGGAACGGCAACCAACTCGGCAGACTACCGGCGCGGCCGGCCAAGAACAAGCAAACTTTTGGCCGGCCAAGAACCCTCGCCCTCCGGGAGAGGGTGCCGCCGCAGGCGGCGGGTGAGGGCCGCGCTGCACGATGTTCGGCGGCGCTCGATCGAAGCGAAGTGTTGTTGACGGCTATGTGACCGGCGCCGCCAATCTGGATGCGACGCGGCCCGACGTCGGCCTTTCGGGCACCTACTCCGGAAGTGAGAACGCAATGAAGCTCCCGAAAGGAGAAGGGGGATTACTTCGC
>CAZWDN010000580.1:0-2435 GCA_964633125.1 uncultured Pirellula sp.
TTGTCCGACTTTTTTCGCGTCTCGGCAGGCCGTACGCCGACGCACGAACTTTTTTCAACGGAACTCTTTAGTTCACGATGCGCCGCGATACGCGCCTGACTAAATGCCGTCCGTCGTCAGTTTTGAAACTCGGTTGCCGCGGACAGAGCTTGTTATGCTCCATGCCCAACTAGTTACGACCTCGATCATAGGCGCGAGTGCTCGGCTTCGGAAACTCCGTTACCCTGGTTCGGGCTCGCCCCATATCCAGCGTCAGCCGATAGGCGGAGTAATGGCCCTCCGAATTTTTCCAGTCGCTACTCGTGACGCCGTGGGCGGTCGAGCCGTTAAAATGCGGAGGCCCAGGATGCATGGAGACGCGCACCACGCCTTCTTGCCCTGGTTCGAGCAGGCCCGCATGAACCACGGCCGTGGAAAGATCGGAGTCGTACGTGTAGCAGTCGGACCCCCACACGCTGCCGTCGACGTTGCCGACTACGCGAAAGCGAAAGACTTCGCCGATCCGCCCGGCGTATTCGGACAGGTTTCCCGGATCAGCGAGCGCGGCTCGGAACGCGTCGTCGCCGCCGACGTCGCTCCGCCGAATCTCATAGCCTGCGTACGTTCCCGAAGAATTGTCCCAATCATAGCTACTTACTCCGAAGCGAACGCTGCCGACGTACTTTCTCAGGGGCGGGCACATCGTAATGCGAAGCAGCGCGGATTCACCGACGCGCAGCGCTCCGCAATGCACGGCGGCCGTCGCGATTTCGGAATCGTAGGTGTAAACGTCGCTCCCCCAAACCGATCCGTTGGCGGTACCGCAAACCACGAACTCGAACGATTCGCCGACGCGATCATGGTAGCTCGACATATTCACCGGCGCGGGGATCATGCTCTTCGCGGACAAACGACCTCCGTCTACGGCGCGCAGCGCGCGAATCCGATCGCGCACCGCCACCGCCGCATCGAGATCGGCCGCTCGGGTATGGCGGTCTTGAATCGCCTGCAAATGTTCGATGAGTCTCTCACGCTTTTCACGGAGCGCGGCTTCCGCGCGGCGCATCAGCGCGTCGGACTCCGCTTCATATTGTTCCAGTGCCGCAATCGCTTCGGCGGGCAAATCGGACGGCCGAGTAAGCGGCTCCGCGCTTGCGGCCGCGGCGAACGACAAAACACCGGCCGCCCAGGCTCTAAGGAAGCGAGACGCCGGAATTCGGCCCAGTTTGCGGATGGCGACGTTCATCGAAGACCTCCGAGGCGAATACATGGAAATGAAAGCTTGAACGGAGCAATGCCGGCGAGCGCAGCGGCACGCAACTTTGGACGCACTACCGACGTCGAAAGTTCCCCGACCGCGAGGTGTCGTATTCCGACACAGTTTGAAGCCGAACATTGCTGCGTCGCGGAAGCACGGGGAAAACGGCGCCGTACCGCCGACAGCGCCGACGGGTCAAGAAAAAACAGCGGCACTCGGCTGACCACGCCGTTTGTTACAATGTGCCGGCACACATCCGCAGGACAACTTGTTCCATCAATCGTGCGTAAAATGAAGACAAGTTACTTTCTAGCATTTGTCGGCGTGCTTCTCTGGAATTCTACTGCCTCGCTCGCCAACGCCGCCGAGCTTGCGCCGCCGCAGACTTCGACCGTCGATTTCCGGCCGCTCGAAGACCAAGCGAACGTCCCCGAGATGTTCCGCCTCGAAGCGCACTCGTTTCCGTACATCCAAACATTTGTGCCCGACGCGAGCCGCACGACCACGGTTTCCGAAGTAACGTTTCCGTCGCCCGTCGAAACGGAACACGATTGCAACAACACGGTGCATTGCGAATACTTCCGCCCTCACGGCCCGGGCCGGCGTCCGGCGGTCGTGGTGCTGCACATTCTCGGCGGCGACTTTCCGTTGGCCCGCTTGTTCTCGCGGTACCTAGCCGCGAGCGGCACGCCGGCGCTCTTCGTGAAAATGCCTTACTACGGCCCACGTCGGCCGACCGACGTGCGTAAGCGAATGATCGACGTCGACCCGCGCGATTCGGTGGTCGGCATGCGTCAGGCGGTGCTCGATATCCGTCGCGCCGGAGCGTGGCTCGCTTCGCGCGAGGAAGTCGATCCGGAGCAAATCGGCATCTTCGGCATCAGCCTCGGCGGCATCACCGCGGCGCTGGCCGCCGAGCAGGAGCCCCGATTTCGCAACGTCTGCCTGATGCTCGCCGGCGGCGACCTGGGCCGAGTGAGTTGGGAAAGCCGGGAAGTGAAACAAGCCCGCGATCAGTGGCTGGCGAAGGGAGGCACAAAGGAGGAATTCTTTCACGTGCTCCGGCCGATCGATCCGGCGACCTACGCCGAACGGCTCCGCTCGCGGCGACTGTTCATGATCAACGCTTCGCAAGACGAGGTCATTCCCCCGGCCTGCACGACCAGCCTCTGGGAAAAGGCCGGGAAACCGCCGATCG
>CAZWDN010000581.1:0-2426 GCA_964633125.1 uncultured Pirellula sp.
GCGATTTGTAGGGCGCGGGCGCCGACGGCGGGCGAAGGAGAGCTCAAGAGCCGGGTGAGCGCTGCGATGCCGGCCGTGTCTTGCAACGGCTCGGGCCTACGGCGCTTGAGTCCTTCGAGAAGTCCTTGCAGCAACGGCGTTGATGTGGAAGCGCCGGGGGCGTCGGCGACCGTCGTCAGCAAACGACCGACTTGGGCATCGTCGTGCCGTGCGCCGATCACGGCGGCCAACGCTTGCAACAGCACTGACGCGGACACGGCCGATTCCGTCGACGGCGAGTCTTGCAAACGGCCGATCAAGCGGTCGGCCGATTCGGCGGAGGCGGCGACGACGGCGGCCGACAACCACGGTTCTCGATCGGCGTCGCGTGCCAAACGTGCCCAAGCATCGACGGCCCGATCACCGCCGATCGCGGCGAGACCCAGGGCCGCTTGCAGACGCACGCGAGGATCGGCGTCGGCGGCAAGGCTCACGATGCGCTCGGTCGTCGGCGCGTCGGAGTCGTCGAGCCGCGTCTCGGAGAGGCGCAGCCCGCGAATGCGCACCCCGGCGTCGGCGTGCGCCAGCGCCGCGCGAACGTCGGCGGGCGACAGAATCGTCAAAGCTTCGAGCACGGCGAGGGCTTCGAGCGTCGCCGCCGGGGGAGCGTCGGCGGCCAGCAGTTTGCGCAACGCGTCGGCTGCCGCTTTGGCGCCGCGTTCGATGAGTAATCGTCGCGCGGTCTGCCGTCGCCAGAAACGTTGCGAGCCGAGTTCGCCCACGAGTTTGTCGGAGCCGAGGCGACTCATGTCGGCCGCGGGCGAGGCCGGCGCTTCCGTATGGGAAAGCCGCCAAATGCGGCCCCGGTCGCGACCGTTGACCAGTCCGTATTGCTGTTGCAGATAGCGAGGAATGGCCGAATAGTCTTCGATGATCTCGCGATAGAAGTCGACGATCCAAATCGCGCCGTCCGGCGCATGCGACAGCGCGATCGGGTGGAACCAAGAGTCGCTCGAAGCGAGAAACTCACGGCGCTCTTCGCCCGGCAAACGGCGAACGTGGTAGCGTAGGCCGTCGCGAACTAGGTCGGCGCAATAGACGAAATTCTGCGCCGGCTCGCAGGCCAGCAGCCGGCCGTGCATCTCCGGCAGCGCTGAATCTTGATAGATCAGCGGCGCGCAGCCGGAGGTCCAATAACCATTGGGGGCCGATTCCGCGAGGCCGTAACGGTCGGTGTAAAACTTGGCGAATTCAGGGTCGGTCGAACGCTTGAGCCGCCACGGGTGCGGCCGACTCGTCGGATACACGATCTGATCCGGCGACGTGTTGTGCTCCAAAATCGGCGCGACCGCGAACGGGTTGCGGGCCATGTCGTGCCAAGAGATCGGTGCGATCTGCAATGCCGGCGTCCGTGTCGTCACCACGAAACGTTCGCCCGACGGCGCGAAGGTGAAGCCGATGGTATGCGTGCCGCCGGTGACCGGTTCGACGGCGGAACCGTCGGGCCGCATGCGGAAGTCGGTGTTGGGCAACGACAGCGGCGCGCCGAGACGCGGACCGGTAATGCTGCTCCCGCCGGGCCCGCGACCGAAATAAATCCAATGATCGGGGCCCCACTGCGGACAGTTGACGGCCCGCTCCAGCGCGCCGGTGCGAAAGCCGGTCAGCAGCGTTTCACGAACGTCGACTTTGCCGTCGCCGTCGCGATCGGCCAGATATACGACGTCGGGCGCGCAAGCGACGATCACGCCGCCGCGCGCCGGGCAGATGCCGTAGCACGGCGGCAGGTCGTCGGCCCACACCTCGGCATGGTCCATTTGTCCGTCGCCGTCGGTATCGGTGAGCAGCTTGACCGTCCCCTTGGTTTCGGCCAGGGCGGCCTGCTTGGCTTGTTCATCGGCTTGGAGGCGGCGTACGACCCGATCGAGTTGCCCGGTCTTGTTCAGTTGATCGACGTCGTATTGGCCTTCGAGGTTGTAGCCGTGCAACTCGCACACGAAGAGCCGCCCGCGCTCGTCCCAGCAGACGCCCGAGGGTTCGTGAATGAGCGGTTCGCTTGCTACCAACTCCAAACTAAAGCCCGCCGGTAGGCGAAAGTGCTTGGCGCTTTCCACGGGCGAGAGCGGCCGTGGAGCGTCGTCGGGTCGAGTAATCTGCGCTGCGGCGAACCGCGCGACCACAAAGAACGACACAAGCGCGAAGAGAGTTCGCATGGCGGGCGGGCCTCGGGGAGCGGCGTCGGCGGGAGGGCGAGCCGAAACAAGCCCGGGCTCGCCGGAGCCGGAGAGTATAGCAGCCGAAGCCTGCGGCGGGGGCAAAACGAAGGAACGCCCCGTTGCGCGACACGCGCTAGTTGCCGTAGCCTTGCGGGTGCGATTCGTGCCAGCGCCAAGCCGTGGCCACGATGTCGTCGATCTTCGTGTAGCGCGGTTCCCAGCCGAGCGTGG
>CAZWDN010000582.1:0-2411 GCA_964633125.1 uncultured Pirellula sp.
TGATTGTCGAAGAGATTCGCATGTATCTCGACCAGCCGCCGTACGGCGCCGACGATATCGTGCGCGCTCTGCACTACGGCAAGCATCCGCTGAGTCGGAGCGTGCTGGGCACGGTGGAGAGCATCGAAAACCTGCCGGTCGAGGCGATGCGCGCGTATTTCGAGCGCCGCTATTCGCCGTCGAACATTATTCTCGCCGCCGCCGGGAAGATCGATTTCGACGCCTTGGTAAGCGACGCCGAGAAATATTGCGGCAAGTGGATTACGATGCCCGCCCCGCGCGAAACGCCGCCGTCAAAGGGGGGCAATCGCTTTCAGTGCGTCCACAAGCCGCAGTCGACGCAGGAATACGTGATCCAACTTGCCGACGGTCCTGCGGCGACCGATGCCGATCGTTACGCCGCGAAGATTCTCGCCGTGATTCTCGGCGACGACAGCGGCAGCCGGTTCTTCTGGGAACTGATCGATCCGGGCCATGTCGAATCGGCCAGCCTTTCGCACCACGACGGACAGGGAGCGGGCTCGTTCGTCTGCTACATGGCGTGCGATCCTGAATTTGCCGCCGACAATCTGAAGCGGCTCGCCGACATTTATGCTCGCGTCGAAGCGGAAGGAGTTAGCGAGACGGAACTGGCGCAGGCAAAGAGCAAGCTTAACTCGCGCGTCGTGCTCTCCGGCGAACGGCCGCGCGGCCGGCTGTTTAACATCGGCCGCAACTGGCAAGATCGCCGCGAATACCGCACGATCCAGGACGACCTGGCCGCCGTCGATAAGATGACCACCGCCGACTTGGCCGCGGTGCTGAAAAAGTATCCGCTGTCGAAGAACACCACGGTCGCCGTCGGGCCGCTGGAATCGATTGCCTAGGGACGTGTAATCACTTTGCCGGCTTTGCGAACGACAACCGTTGCGGCCGTGCGATGCGCTCCCAATCCGAGGCCGCCAGCACTAGCGACGTCGTCAGCGAACCGGCGTTGAACGCCACGCGCTCGGTCCTGCGACCGACCTCGTTGTCGGCATAAAGTGCGTACGGCAAAATCGGCGCGCCGAACGGCGGCACGCTGCCGGGCACCAAGCCGGTTTGCTCCAGCAACTCTTCCGCCGAGGCGAAACGCGTCTTCTTCGCGTTAAGCAGCCGCTTGAGTGCGGCCGAGTCGAGTTGCCTGTCGGCGCACAGTACGAACAGATGAAAGTCGTCGTCGACTTTGATGAGCAGCGCTTTGGCGCCGTTTTCCAGCGGCTCCCCCCTCGCTGCGGCGGATTCCTCCGAGGTCCGAGTGGGGCCGTGCTCGACGCGTCGATAGGCGATCCCCGAGCTTTCGAGCAAGTCGATGATGCGTTGGGTTACGTCGAGCGTCACGGAGTACTTGCTCACGGTACGAAACGAATGCTTCGAGAATTATCTATTATTGCCGGAATAGGCCGTCGCCGGGCCGTCATCTTGAGTCGCCGCCCTGTTATGGTACGTTCTTCTGCGGAAGAATTCGACACGTCCAGGGGCTCAGACACGATGCGACCGCTTTCGAAAATCAGCGCCGATTGGTGGGACTACACGACGCTTGCGCCGGAGCTTCTCGACGAGGCGGCCCGTTTGAAGCCGGAAGATTTTCCGAAGCTGGCGCGGCCCGGCTTCACGATCAAGTTCTATGATTCGCGCGAAGACTTCTATCTTGCCGAAGCGCTTGAATACATCACGGCCTGGAAGCAAGCCGTGCCGGAACGTCCGGCCGGCATCTGCGGACCGATCGGACCGACGGAGCAATTGCCGCTCGTCGCCCGCTTGGTCAATGAGTTGGAATTGAACTTGAAGCATTGCCATTTTTGGGGCATGGACGAGTGGCTGATCGACGGCAAAGAAGCGCCGATCGATTTCCCGCTCTCCTTTGCCAAGGCCGACATGGACTTGTGCTTCAACAAGATTCGTCCCGACTTGCGCATGCCGCGCGAGAACATCCATTTTCCGCAGGTCGACGCGCGCGAGTATTCGGCAAGCTACGATCGGGCTCGCTGCCTTGTGATGCAAGGGGGCCAGGGAGAGGTGAAGCATTGGGCGTTCAACGACCCGCCGAAGCGCGAAGGGAAATGGAAAGACGAGCCGCCGCCGCCGGCGGAATACCGCAAGCTCGGCACGCGCATCGTCGACCTGCACCCGATGACCATCATTCAGAATGCCCGCACGTCGGGCGGCGGCGTGGTTTCGAACGTGCCGTCGCAAGCGCTCACGGTCGGGCCGGTCGAAACGTGGAAAGCGGAGAAGGTCTCCATCTGGCACTTCGGCAACCACGACAACCCGTTCGGACTGCGGCTGTCGACGCTCATGATTTCGAAGAAACTGCCCGACTCGGCGGTGCCGATGTCGCTCTTGGCGGATCACCCGAACGTGCAGTTCAATTTCTACACCGGCGGAATCGG
>CAZWDN010000583.1:0-2402 GCA_964633125.1 uncultured Pirellula sp.
GGAAACGTCATGAGCGACAAGGCCCAACTGCTCATCGCGTACATCCAAACGCAAGGCAAGCCGGTCACCAGCCAGACCCACTTTTCGCGACGGGTCTGCCAGAGCCAAACCGTGACGCCGAGCAGCGTGAGCGCGGCGAGCAGTTGATTGCTGGCGCCGAACAACGCCCAAAACACGCGGTACATCGGAATCGGCAGGCCCTTGGCGTCGAGTTGCGGAGCTTGCAGGAGGAAATAAAGGGGCACGCCGGCGGTGAGCAACGTGCCGAGCCAACGCCCCTTGGCGTCGTGCCAGCCGGTGAGTTCTTGGATGATGTACCGGCCGAGCCGCGTGCAAACGTCGAGCGTGTCGTAAACGAACGTCGTGAACGCCATCAACGCGAACGAGACCGCGAATTGCTCCGGCACGCTGAGCACGCCGAGAAACTTGCCGAGGCCGTTGGCGTAGATCAGGTTCGGCGAGCCGCTGAGCTTCGGCGAGCCTTGTACCCAAATCATCACACACGACAGCGAGACGATCGCCACCATGGCTTCGAGCAACATCGCGCCGTAGCCGATGGCGCGGGCATCCGTTTCCTTGCGCAGTTGCTTCGAGGTGGTGCCGGACGCGATGAGCGAGTGAAAGCCGGAGCAAGCGCCGCAGGCGATGGTGATGAAGAGGAACGGAAACAACGTTTCCCCTTTGGCCGACATCCAGCCGGTGAAGGCCGGGTATTCGACGGTGTTGCCGCCGAACAAGATGCCGATCGCGCCGCCGCCGAGGGCCACGTAAAGGAAGTAGCCGCCGAGATGTCCGCGCGGCTGCAACAGCAGCCACACCGGCACCATCGCGGCGACGATGCAATAGATCAAGAGCGCGACGTCCCAGACGTTCTGCGCGGAAACATCGCTCAGGCCGAAGAGTTGGCCGATGTCGAAGGGAATCATCGGGCCGAGGTAGATCGTCGCGCCGACGAGCGGCAAGAAGATCAGCGTGGCCATGTTGAGCGACAGCTTCGTGTAGCGTAGCAGCACGCCCATCACGATCGGCAGCACGAGATAGAGCAGCGACGAAGTGGCGACGCCGCCGCCGGTGACCTTCGTGCCGTCGTCGAGCGTTTGCATGCCGATGAAGGAGGCGGTCGTCACGTCGGTAAAGGCGACGATGATGTAAACCAAGGCGATCCAAACGAAGGAGAGAAACAGCAGGAACGATCGCCGGCTCATATGCTGATGGACCACCTCGGCGATCGACCCGGCCTTATGGCGAACCGAGGCGGTGAGCGCCGTCATATCGTGGACGCCGCCGATGAAGATCGACCCGACGAGAATCCAGAGAATCGCCGGCAGCCAACCGAACGCGAGCCCCGCGGCGATCGGGCCGACGATCGGGCCGGCGGCGGCAATGGCCGAGAAGTGCTGGCTCATGAGAAACTTCGGCTCGATCGGCTCGTAATCGAGCCCGTCGCGCATCGTGACGGCCGGCGTTTCCTTGGTCGGATCGAGCTTGAGCAACCGCGACAGGATGCGGCCGTACGTGACGTAGGCGATCGACAGGATTACGGCGCAAACGGCGACGATGGGTAGCAGCGACATGCGAAGCTCTCGGGCAGGCGGGAAAGCGGGGCGAAGGCATACGGCGGCGTAACGCGGGCCGTCCGACGGCATCTGACTCTCGGCGTCGAAAAGTGCCGAAGGGCCGCAACTCTTGAACATACCCCTGCCGCCGCGACGTCACAAGGCGACTCGGTGGACGACGGGCCGCGAGCCCCTATAATTGCCGCTTACTTATCAACCGCATAGGAGCATTGCGTCGATGGAAACGGGCCCCGCGAACGTGGAAAAAGTCGTCATCATCGGCAGCGGCCCGGCAGGCTGGTCGGCCGCCATCTATGCGGCCCGGGCGAACCTGCAGCCGTTGGTGTACGAAGGTACCGCCAAGCCGGAAATGATCCCGCTGGGGCAACTCGCGTTCACGACCGAGGTGGAGAACTACCCCGGTTTTCCGTTCGGCAACGTGCGGGCCTTCATCGAAAGCGCCGTCGACGAGGACCGGCATTACAACTTGCCGCCCGCCCCGAAGGGGCACGTGAAGAACGGTGCGCCGCACTACGCCGTGCAGGGCGTCGAGCTCATGGAGCTCATGAAGCAGCAGGCGCTCAACTTCGGCACGCGCGTGATCGGCGACGATATCGTCGACGTCGATTTCACCGGCCATCCGTTTCGGCTGCACACGGGCGAAGGGGGAATCGTCACGGCAATGACCGTGATCGTGGCCACCGGGGCGCGGGCCAACTATGTGGGCCTGCCGTCGGAAGAGCTTTACAAGAACCGGGGCGTCAGCGCGTGCGCCGTTTGCGACGGCGCGCTGCCGCGGTTTCGCAACAAGCCGCTCGTGGTGGTCGGCGGCGGCGACTCGGCCGT
>CAZWDN010000584.1:0-2399 GCA_964633125.1 uncultured Pirellula sp.
ATTCCCCCGGCCTGCACGACCAGCCTCTGGGAAAAGGCCGGGAAACCGCCGATCGTTTGGTTCGACGCCGGGCACTACTCCGCCGCGCTGTATATGTTTCACGGACTCGGCCATGTGACACGGTTTTTTCGCCGCGAGCCGATGCTATAATCGCCGCGTTCACGATCGGGAATTTGTCGACACCTACGCTCTTCTGAGATCACCATGGGTTATCACCAAACCAAGACGCATCGTTCGGGCAAGCACTCGCATCATCAGATCGGCCTCGTGCGCGGACAGTTCGGCAACGCGCCGGAAGACCAGTGGCTCGATTGGATCGCCAAGACCGGCTTCGACGGTTGGGAAGAAGCCTCCTGGGAACTCGATCTGGCGCGCTGCGGCGACGACGCCGGCGCGGAAGCTTACGCCAAGGAGCGCGTCGCGAAGGCCAAGAGCCGCGGGCTCGAAATCTTTTCGCTCGCCGCACATCTGCAAGGCCAAGTGCTCGGCGACGAACCGAGCGCCAAGACGCTGCAGTTTATCGGCGGCGAAAGCGTGGAAGCTTACAAGGCGTGGCGCGGCAAGGGTAACAATCCGCCGCGCACCGATCCGTTCCACGTGCCGAGCGACGTCGCCGCGATCGCTCACAAGCAAGCGCAAACCGCGCTCGTGAATACGGTGCGCCTTGCCCACTTCGTCGGCAAACTGCAAGATCGCACCGTGCCGATTTCGGGCTTCGTCGGTTCGCCGGCACATTGCTGGAGCCATTGGTTCTTGTTTCCGCCCTTGCCGAAGTCGCTCGGCGGGTTCGATATTCCCGACGTTTTCCAGGTGAGCCTGGAGCTTTTGATCGAGCGGTTCTCGCCGGTGTTTCAAGCCTGCTTGAAATACGGCACGACCTACGACCTGGAATGCCACCCGAGCGAACGGGCGATGGGCGACATCACCAGCGCCGGCGAATACTTGGCCGCCTGCGACAAGGCCGGCTTCGCCAAGGCGACCGGCTTCAACTTCGATTGCTCGCACATGGAATGGCAGGGCGTGTCGGGCGTCGACTTCATTCGCGCCTACGGCGACCGCATCCACTGTGCGCACATCAAAGGCGTGCAGGTGAGCAAAGGCTACACGAAGAACGGCCGACTCGGCGGCCACAAGCCGATGGGCGACAAGCACAACGGTTGGAACTTCGTGACGGCCGGCACCGCCCGCGACGCGACGCCCGTCGAAGAGTTGTTCGTCGAACTCAATCGGGCCGGTTTCAGCGGCGCAGTATCGATCGAATGGGAAGATAACGACGTGGAGCAACATGCCGGAGCCCGCACGGCGCTGACGAACGTACACCGCGCGGATCAACCGCCGAGCATGATGCGGCACGACGAACAGTTGAAGGCCTAGCGCCGCCCCGGCCCCGCGGCCGGCTAACGTAGCGAATCAAGCGACTTGCGCACTTCCGCGGCGGTGTTCGTGCCGGGCGGAATGAGCGCCAGCGCGGCTTCTAATTGCTCCCGCGCTTCCGCCGTTTTGCCGACGGCGGCCAGCGCGAGCCCGTAATTGTGACGCGCCTCGAAGAGCTTGGGGTCGAGTCGCACGGCGGCGGCCCCTTGCTCGACGGACAGCGCAAACTTGCTGAGTAAGTAATAACAACTCGCCAACTCGACATGCGCGGCTGCCGCGTCGGGCGCGGCGGCGACCCACGCTTCGAGGTACGGCGCCGCTTCCGCAAGGCGTCCGGCTTCCACGAGCGCCCGGCCGCGGCGGCGCGGCACGTCGGACGACTCGGGGCTTAGTTCGGCGGCGGTTTCGAATTCCTGATTCGCCTCCTCGAATCGGCCCCGCTTCATGAGGAACTCGGCCAACCCGAGATGCGGCACGATGCTATGCGAGTCCTTGTTATCCGCAGCGGTCTTCACCGCTTCACGATACCATCGCTCCGCCTCGCCGAATTGCTCCTTCGCTTTGTAGGCGTCGGCCAACCCAATCTGCACCTCGAACGCCGATGGATACTTGTCGTAGGCCGACTGATACTCCTTGATCGCATCGTCGTATCGGTGGAGCGCCATGAAACAGTTGCCGCGATCGTTATTGGCCCAAAAATAGTCGGGACGAATCTCCAATACGCGAGCGAAGTGCCGCAGGGCGAGATCGTATTGCTTCTCCTTTCGATAACGCCCGCCGAGGTTGAGATGGGCCATGTAACTGAGGGGATTCACGTCGATGCCGTGGCGATAGACGATCCAGTCGTCGCGCCAGTATCGGCACTGGTCGACCGCGCGATGGGCGAGCAATCCGAGGACGACCGCCGCGACGACGATCGGGCCGAAGTGAGCACGGCGCGTCGCGAGCCAGGCGGCGGTCAGCAGGCCGAAGCCGAACATCGGCACGTACATGTAGCGATCGGCGGTCGTCGAGATCGACTGATA
>CAZWDN010000585.1:0-2399 GCA_964633125.1 uncultured Pirellula sp.
GCTACAACTGCGACGCCAAGAGTTCCACCATGCGGCGGGCCGTCCGTTTCGCGGCCTCATCAGCCGGGCCGACGAACTGAAAGTCTTGTACCCGACCTTTAATGGCGTCCCCCGGCTCGAGCGAGGCAAGGTGCTTGTCGAACTCGGCGCGCTGCTCGGCGTTAAGCGAGCGATGCAAGGCCGCGAACTGCGCGAGCTCGTCCCCTTCGATCACCGTGCGTCCGAAGTGCGCGTGCTGAAACTTCTCGTCGGGCGTCGTCCAAACCGCGTAGCACACGGTCGGAGCGCCCCCTTTTTCGCGCAGCCGGCTCGACCAACGCACGGACATCTCCGATTCGTCCCAAACGCCGTTGGTCTCATGCGGCGCGACGGGCAGCGTCAACGTCAAACGGAGTTCGTCGTGATGCGCCCAATCGATCGCAACCGTAAAGTCGGAGATGATCGGCTCCAGCAATTGCTCCAATACGACGGTCGGCTCCGGCTCGCCGCTCTCACTCTCGGGCGCAGGTCGACCCTGCGCTTGTTTGCGAATCCGCGCGTATTCGGGCGTGGCCCGTAAGTGCTCGTTCCATGAGGCATAGAGTCCCTCCGATTCCCGCAGAAACGCCAACGCGCCCTCCGCCGCACTCGGCTCTAAGCCCGACTTTCGGGCCAACAAGCGGCGCAGCCAATGCCAACGATCGTCTTCGTGTTGGAGTTCGGAGGCGATGGAGCGTGTTTCATGCGCGGCAAGGTAATCGTGTTCGACGAAGTAGTCGAGCAATCGGACGGCGACCGCCGGGAGCGTTTGCGAGTTGCCGCCAGATTCATCGTCGGGTTTCGGAGTCGTGGCGCTCTGTGACGCGGCAAGCCAAGCGATGGCCGTCAGATTGCGCAGGTCTTCGCGAAACTCCTGATTGAGAAATCGCCGCACCGCCTGTCGCTCGGGCGCTTCGGCCAGTTGCTTGTCGAACCAGGCGACGACCAAATCGCAGAAGCGATCCGCCGCGGCTCGGCGATCATAGAGTTCGGCGTCGAGATCGGTGCTGCCGCGAAAGCGTTCCAGATACGTGTAGCTCGAGCCGAGTACCGTCGCGGCGACTTCGTACGACCCGCGACCGCCGACGTCGGCCGGCAGCTTGCCTATGAACACGCCGCGAAACGTTTGGCGAATGTCGGCGTCGGTCGAAAGGCGCTTTGGATAGAGCGTCGCGAGCCGCTCAAGTTCCTCATCCGGCAGCGGCTTGTTTGGTTTGTCGGGGCCCCCCTGCTCTCGCCACACGGTGAGCGAGCGCTCGAGCCCGTCGGCCCGCGGCGACTGGCGCAGATCAAAAATCGTGACCTGCTTCTCGCAGCCGACGAGCGCCGCCAGAAGCAGCGCTAGTGCCCAACCAGTACGGCCGCACATCCGTCGCCTCCTTCTCAGGCTTTTCCGAGCGCCTTCGCCATCCGGTTGTAGATATCGGTCAATTCCGGTTCGCCGCCGCCGGCCACTTCGCTGGTCGCCCAACCGTCGTAGCCTACGTCGGCCAACGCCTTCAGCACTTCCGGCCAGTTTTCATCCCCTTCGCCGATCGGAGTCTTGAAGCCGGTCTTATGGCTGTAACCTTTGAAGTCGAACTTCACCATTCGCTTGCCGAGCGCGCGAATCCAGTCGGCGCTGGAAACTCCGTACTTGAGCATGTTGCTGCAATCGAAGTACGCGCCGCACCATGGACTGTTGATCTCGTCGACGTAGCGGATCATGTGCTCCGGCTTGGTGATGAAGTCGTTCCACACGGTTTCGATGGCAATCACCACCTTGCACTCTTCCGCGACGGCCAAGCACGCGCGCACGCCGGCCTGCGAACGCTCCCAGCATTGTTCGAAGTTTTCTTGCTTGGGGTCGCTCACTTTGCCCGGCACCAGCAGGCACGTATCGGCGCCGACTTTCTTCGCCGCACGAATTGCGTCTTTCAACGTCGTGACGGCCTTTGCGCGGACCTCTTCGCTGGGGTCGCTGAGCCGATCTTTCCAATGCACGGAGTCGATCACGCCGTGGATTTTGATGCCCGTGGCTTTCGAGGCCGCTACGGCTTCGTCGAGATCGAGTTCGCCCGGCGCTTGAATCTCCAGCCCTTCGAAGCCGATTTTCTTGACGAGCTCAAACTTCTGTTGAATCGTGGCGTCGGGCACGCGGATCATGCCGTACTTCACGGCCAAGCGGAGCTTCGCCGGTTTCACATCGGCGGCCGACGAAATGTACGGAGCAGTGAATGCGGCGGCGCCGAGTAAGGCGGACGACTCAAGAAATCGGCGACGAGTGACAAGGCGGGGCGTGCGCATGGTTGTTCCTGACGGTGGCGACGGGTATCGTGACGAACGCCTCTGATGATAAATCCCCGCCTCGCCCGGAGCAAACTTTCATGCTCTCCCGCCTC
>CAZWDN010000586.1:0-2399 GCA_964633125.1 uncultured Pirellula sp.
CGGCGATAAGTCGACGACCTGGGAAGGAGGCGTGCGCGTGCCGTTCCTCGTGCAATGGAAGAGCAAGCTCCCGCAAGGGCAAACCTACGATCGGCCGGTGATTCAGATTGATATCTTGCCGACGGCGCTGGCCGCCGCGGGGAGCCCCGTTTCGTCCGGCGAAGGGCTCGACGGCGTGAATCTCCTGCCGTACTTGAACGGCGAAAACAAGCAGCCGCCGCACGAGGCGCTCTATTGGCGCTTCGGGCCGCAAATGGCGATTCGCCAGGGCGATTGGAAACTCGTGCGCGCTCGCGAAGGAGCGAACGCCGGCCGGCGAAGCGACCCGCCTGCGATGGGGCTCTACAACTTGGCCGACGATATCGGCGAGAAGAACAATCTCGCGGAGCGAAACCCGGGGAAGGTGAAGGAACTCCAAGCGGCGTGGGACGCTTGGGACAAGGGAAACATCGCGGCGACGTGGACCCGTGAAGAGTTGCCGCGCAAGCCGGGAGCCGGCAAACGGCCGGGGGCTGCGAAGAAAGCGGCGGCAAAGGGAGCGGCCGAATAAAGCCGCCGCCTCGTCGATCGACGGTATCAAAGCAAAGCCCCGCGAGCCGCACTGGACGACTCGCGGGGCCTTTGCGCTTCTATCGAGTAGCGCGAGCGCTTACTTCTTCATCGCACGCGACAAGCCTTCGACGGCTTCGATCAAACGATCGAGCTTGCGCGAAACTTCGGCGATCGCGTCCGGTCCGCCGCCGTGAGGACCTTGCGGTCCGCCGGCCCGTGGGCCTTCGGGACGGCCGGGGCCGTGACCTTCGGGGCCTGCATGGCGGCCGTCGGCTCCGGGGCGATGTCCTTCCGGTCCGACGCTGCTGTGCCGCACGCCTTCCCGTCCCCCGGTTTGCGGGCCGCCTTGGGGGCGATGCATGCCGTGCGAAGGGCCGTGCATGGCGTGGCGAGGATCGTGCATACCCGGACGGCCGTGGTGCATGCCGTGCGGACCGGGCTTCGGACCGCCGTGCATGGCATGTTGCGGACCATGACCGGCGCGGCAATGCGGGCAACCGCCGGTCGACGCGTGGTGACGACCTGGGTGATGACGACCGGCGTGATGGCCGGGCTTGCCGTGGCGGGCCATTGCACCGTGATGCTTCGGGCCGCCGTGGTGCTTGGGACCGTGCTTCGGACCATGCATGCGCGAAGCGTGCGCCGATGGGCCGTGCTTCGGGTGATTGCCCGGCTTGCCGTGTGCCGCATGTTTGGCGCATTCCGGGCAGGCGTCGCCGGGTCGATGTGCCGAGTGCGGGCCTTCGTGCGCGTCGGATTCACGGACGTGCGTCGGCGGACGATGCCCCTCGGGGCGCGGGCCGGCGTGGTGTGCCATTTCGCGATGGTGATCTCCGCGCCGATGTTCTTCGTGCCGCGGTTGATCGGGCCGCTTGTCGTCCGGGCGTCGATCTCCTTCGGGACGTCGGTCTCCATCAGGACGCTTTGCGGCGTCGGCTCGAGCAAACGACGGGCGCTCCATGCCGGGGCGTCCGGGGCCGGGGCCTGCCGATGGACCGCCCGGTCCGCCGGGACCGGCGAACATCATGCCGCGCAATTCGCGAATCTTTTCCGGCCCGACGATCTTCTCGATCTGCTCGTGGACCTTCTTCATTTCTTCCATGGTCGGCGGGCCCGCGCTGCGATCGCGGTTGTGCAGCTTGGCGAACAACTCGTGCAGTTGTTTGGCCTTTTCCGGGCCGACGAGCTTTTCCATCCGTGCGTGCATTTCACGACGACGCGCTTCCATCGCGGCGGCCATGTCGGGGCGACCTTCGGGTCGGCGCGGTTCTTCCTGGCGAGCTTCTTCGCGGCGCGGCTCTTCCTTGCGCGGTTCATCACGACGAACTTCCGGCTTGCGCGGTTCGTCCTTACGCGGCTCTTCTTTTCGCGGCTCGGGCCGGCGCGGTTCTTCTTTGCGTGGTTCGTCCGCGCGAGCCACTTCCGTAGCGGGTTTGGCCGGTGCGTCGTCCTTTTTCGGTACGGCGATCGACTTCGCGTCGACTTCTTTCTTCGGAGCGGCGTCTTCAGCGTGTGCGGCGGCGACATATCCGCAAAGCAATGCCGGCAAGAGTGCCGAGCGGAACCAGAAACGCATGGCGTTCTCCATACTATAGGGGCGTGCCCAGGCCGATGCGCAGGGTCTATTGCGCGGGGAGTCGGCCGGTGGATACTGATACCCCGACGGCGGCCGGAAGTATCGGTACGACGCGAAAATCGTGCGCGAAAAGCAGGGCGGTCGAGGGTCGACCTTACAAGCCGGCAAGCCCTTCGGCGAGAGCCGCGACGACGGCTTCGGGCGATTCGATACCGACGGAGAGCCGAATGGTGCCGCCGGTGATGCCCAGGGCGGCCCGTTCGGCCGGCGT
>CAZWDN010000587.1:0-2388 GCA_964633125.1 uncultured Pirellula sp.
GCCTCGCGCGTCGGCGGCCTCGGTCAGTTTGAAGCGAAGTATCTGATGATGCTCGCGCTTTCCAACGCCGGCCGCATGGGCAAATACGGGGCGTAGGCAAAAGGCCTGTTCTCTTTGTTGATCTGCTTCGGCAAATAGACTTGCACTACGGCACTAGGCGCGCGTTGAGCCAGTCCGCGTGGTCTTGTTCGTCGCCGTGATCGGCGAAGTCGACGATCAGGCTCAACTGCGATCCGCCCGCGACGTCGACCTCGACCGGCACGGGCGCTTGGCCGCCGCGGACGATGTCGCTGCGGTAGCGTTCTTCCTTATCGACGAACACGCGAAACGTCACGCTGCCGCGTCCGTCGGCGTCATCGTCGAGGGCCAAGCTCGCGGCGAAACGACGCATGCCCTCGGGCAGGGCAAACGAGAGCCGCGACGTGCTGTGCATGCCGAGCCCTTTGAGATAGCGTTTGCCGCCGACGCGCAGCGGTCCGCCGCCGACGCTCCGATCGACGCCGTAATCCCAGGTTCGTTCTAGGTACGGCACGTGCCGATAGCCGCTCGATTCCAGATCGCTCAGGTACACGGCGTCGCCGCCGAGCGTTTGAAGGAAGAAGACTTGTGACCGACCTACGTGCCACGGCGGCGCGTCGGCCGGCTCCTCGGTATTCGCGAGCTTGAGTTGTACGCGATCGTTCTCTTCGTCAATCGCCGAGCACACGAGGAGCGAGCCGTCGTGAAGGCCGGCGAGCGTGCGCACGCCCGAGTTCTTGGGGGCCGGCGCGGCGAGAGCGGGATTGAACACAAGGTACGCCGCCTTCGCGAGCTCCATCACGACCGGCCCGAGCGAAGTCTCCAAGGCGACGCCGCGAAAGTCGATCGAAGTGACCGTGCCGGTGAGTTCGTCGTCGCCGGTGGTCACGAGTCGATCGCGATCGGCATGGGCTCCATCTCGGGCGTCGCCGTGCAGGACGGCATCGAAGTAACGCTGCCGCGCGGCGCGCGAACCGCTCGTGGCGAACACGATGCCGCGCACTTGCGGCAGGGCAAACTTGCGAGCGCCGAGGCCCGGCGAGACGCATTGCAAGTATTCGGCGTCGGTGGTGAACGAATCCACGGCCAGAATTCCGCCGTCGGCAAGAACGACGTGTGCGCTACGGCCATGCTCCTTCGGCGCGCCCCACGCAACCAAAGCGCGCGGAGCGACGGCCCACTCTTCCGCGACGGGCTGGTCGTCTTTCTTGCTCGCGGCGAAGACGAACTTCGCTCCGTCGGCGAAGCCGGGCTTGTCGACGCCAAGCCATTCCGCGGCCTCGACGGTGCGGTCGGTGGTGACGACCGTTTGCAGCGGGTATTGCGCCGCGGCAGTTTGCGCGCAGAGCCCGACGAGCGCAAAGGCGAACATCGTCGTCGAGCGGTACATTCGGCGGGTCGGAGCGACGCGTAGGCCGTTCATCGTTGGAAGATCGGCAAGTAGTTGTTGGGAATCTGCAAGATGATACAGGCCATGGCGGTGCCGTATTCTTGGCAGATCGGGTCCATCCACGAGCCGTCTTTCCGTTGGCGGATGATGAGTTCGTCGCGCACGGCCGGGAACCAGCGGCGCCAGTGGTCGCCCCCCTTGATCCACATGGCTTGCACGGCGTAGTAGTGGCCGTAGAAGTAGTGACTCTCGCGATTGAAACCGCCCCCTTGCGGCAGGTAGTCCATGATGTAGCCGAGACCGCTTTCGACCTCGGGCCCGTCGTAAATGCCTGCGCTGTACAGCGCGACGACGCCGGCCGCCGAACGCGGGAAGGCGCTCTGGCCGCCGGAGATCATGTACATGAATCCGCCGTCGGCGTTCTGGCTTTTCTTCACGTACTCGATGCACTTATCGGCGACTTCGGCCGGCACGTGCAGGCCGGCGTTCTTCGCGGCCCGCAGCGCCATGATCTGGCAGATCGTCACCGAGAGGTCGGCCTCCTTGCGGATCGGCTGATAGCGCCACCCGCCGTCGGCGTTTTGTGTGTTGCAGATCAGGCTCACGGCGCGGGAGAGCTTGTCGCGAATGTCGTTGCGACGGGTCATGCCGTATGTTTCGGCGAGGAAGAGCGTCGCGAAGCCGTGACCGTACATGGGGCCGTGGCTGCCGGAGCCCGGCGCGTTGATGTAACCGGAGTCTTGCGTGTTGTCGGCCAAGTAACGGATGCAGTTTTCAACTTTATCGCCGTGCGGCCCGCGACCAGGCGTGCTGCCGCCGGCCATAAAGGCCATGCCCGCCAGCGCGGCCACGGCGACGTCGCGACTGTAGCCGCCGCCGCCGAACGAGCCGTCTTCCTGCTGACGCGAGGCGAGAAACGAGAGGCCGAGTTCGATCGCTTGATCGGCCTCGGGAGTGATCATGTCGCCGGCGGAGAGTTC
>CAZWDN010000588.1:0-2383 GCA_964633125.1 uncultured Pirellula sp.
GCAGGTATTGGCCGAGCGTGAGCATGTCGCAGCCGGCTTCGACGAGGTCGGCCATGGTGTCGAAGAGTTCTTCGCGCGTTTCTCCGAGGCCGAGCATGAGCCCGCTCTTTGTCTTGATCGCCGGGTTGATTTCTTTAACCCGTCGCAAGAGGTGGAGCGTCCAGGCGTATTCGCTCTTGCGCCCGCGCACTTCGCGATAGAGCCGCGGCACCGTTTCAGTGTTGTGATTAAACACTTCCGGAGCCGCTTCGCAGACGCGTTCGATGGCGCCGGGCTTGCCGATAAAATCGGGCGTCAGCACTTCCACCGCCGCGCCGGTTCGGGCACGTACCGCTAAGACCGATTGATAAAAGTGTTCGGCCCCGCCGTCGGGCAGGTCGTCGCGCGTGACGCTCGTGATCACGACATGTTTCAGACCTAAACGGAAGGCCGCCTCGGCGACCCGTTCCGGCTCGTCGATTTCCAGAGCCTGCGTCTTTCCCTTGGCCACGGAGCAAAAGCCGCACGGTCGCGTGCAGACTTCGCCCATGATCATGAACGTCGCCGTCTTCTGCGAGTAGCACTCCATCCGGTTAGGGCACTTGGCCTCTTCGCAGACGGTCGTAAGATTCAACTCGCGGAGCAGCTTGTCAGTGAAACCGTCGGCGTTCCCCTTCGGCACGTTGCGTTTGAGCCAACGGGGGAGCCGGCGATCGAGCGCGGCCGGTACGCCTTCGAGTTGGAGGAGTTGCCCCTGTTCGGAGCAACCGCCTGTGCTGCACGAACCGCTGCCGCCTCCGCCGCCGCAACAGCCAGATCCGCCGCTCGTGGTTTCTTCCTGAAGCGTCGGCAACAGCGGGAACAAAATCGGCTGGCTATCCGGCACGGGCGGAATCCTTCGAACTATCGGACGGGGGGACCATGGTGCGGGCCAGGAGCGGATGGCCCGTGAATAGATGATACCGCTCACACCCCAGGGCCGTCGACAGGCTGGTCGCCGCGAGTTGTCGGACCGTCGTCATCCGGACCGGCCTTCGCAAAACCGCCGCCAGCGACACCGATTCGCTGCCCTCGATCGGGTCGGTCGCCGCGCCGTGCAGCCAGCGTCGGTCGGGGTCGACTTGCAAATACGCCCCGAAATAGCTGACCCAGTTTTTCACGGCCGCGGCCATGAACATTGCCTGCCCGCCGCGGGTCCACACGCCGCGTCGTCCGGGGCGGTCGAGGCGCTGCAGATGCAGGTCGTCGGCGATCGCTTCGAGCCCTTGTTGGAGTCGGCGAAGATATTCGCCCACGGAATACCCGAACCGCTCGAGCGGTAAGATGACGTAAGCCGCGAGCTGGCCCGGCGCATGCAGGAGCGTGCCGCCGCCGCGATTGAGCCAGCGAATGCGAATTTGTTCGCGCTGGAGCGTCTCGTCGCTGAGGCGGACGTCGACCCGCGAACCTTGCCGACCGATCGTGATCTCCGGCGGATGCTCGCAGAGCAGAATCGTCGCCGCGCGGTCGTTACGGCCCGAGGTTTCGTACACGAGCCGCTGTTGCAGGGCCAGCAGATCGTCGAGCGGCGTCGGGCCGAGCAGATGGATCTGCGCGGTCGGCACGGCGGCTGCGGCGGCTTTCGGCGTCGGCGACATGCGTGTTGCGGGTAGTTCGCGGCACGGTTTCAAGGTACGATTAAGTCTGATCGCAATCTAGCACGAGCCGAAGATGGATTAAAGGTGAGCGCGAAGCAGCAAAAGCCGAAAGAACGCGAGAAGACGGGGGATGAGAATGAGCGTCTCATCGCGCAGAACCGTCGCGCGCGGCACGAGTATGAAGTGCTCGATACCGTCGAGTGCGGCATCGTTTTGGTCGGCAGCGAAGTCAAGACCCTCCGCAACGGCAAGGTGACGCTCGACGAAGCGTACGGCAGCGTCAATCGAGGCGAGGTCTGGCTGCACAATTGCGATATTCCCGAGTACGTGCAGGCCAATCAATTCAATCACGAGACGAAGCGCAAGCGGAAGCTGCTGATGCATCGTCGCGAGATCGAGAAGTTCGCCTCCCGCGCATTTGAAAAGGGCCTGACGCTGGTGCCGCTGAAACTCTATTTCAAGCGCGGCAAGGCCAAGGTGTTGCTCGGCATTTGCAAAGGCCGACAACTGCACGACAAGCGCGAGAAGATGAAGAAAGAGACGATGAACCGCGACATCCAGCGGGCCATGCGTCGCGAGTAATCCGCCTTCTTTCCCGGTCGGGAGCGGGCCTCAAAAAACCACCGAAGTTTTTTCTTGACTCCGTATATGTAGTGCGTCTATATATAGGCGTGCTACATGTAGGAGGTGTTTGTGGCTGCATCCATTGATTCCGAATTGTTGCGCGGCAGTCTTGATCTGATGGTCTTGGCCGTCTTGGCCGACGG
>CAZWDN010000589.1:0-2378 GCA_964633125.1 uncultured Pirellula sp.
TTTTCTTTCGCGTCTCGGCAGGCCGTACGCCGACGCACGAACTTTTTTCACTGCCTTTTACCACTGCAACTTTCTCCGGCGGAACTTGGGGGTTCACGATGGCTAGCGATACGCGCACTTTTACTTTGCCGCCTATCGCAGCAAACGGCGGGTGGCCCGGAGTGCGTTCCGCGACACCAGGCGCTACCGTGAAACCCCGGCGGGGTTTCGGATCGAATCAGCACCCATGAGACCCCCGGAAGCTGCGGGGGCGTTAGAACCGGCGTTTTCCGACCGCTTAGCAGGCCGGGGCGGTGGAAATCGGCGGGCTCGCCCCGAACGCAGAATTGCCATTTCCCGGGCGGCTGCCGACAATGGTAAGGCTGGTCGCATGGTCGATCGGCGGCGGCGCAACCCCCTTGTGCCGTCGAAACTTCCGCTTGCCGTCGGGGTTCCAAAACGGAGGGGAGAGTTCTCGCCCCCTGCCGCCGGCCCGCACGCCTTACGAAAGCCTCGCCCATGAGTTCCCTCGGGCCTTCCGACCCGGAATTGCCGTTGCTGCTCCCCGACACGGCCGCGCCGCAAAACGTCGCTGCGCCGCCGGAAGCCGATCCGCGCAAGGCGGGGCAGCTCGCGGCATTGTTCCGCAATGACGGCGTCGAGACCGATCGCCATGCGGCGCCGCGTTCCGGCGCCGCCGGCCGGTTCTTGGGGCGTATCGCCGTGTTCGCCGTGTTGACCACGATCGTCGTCGGCGGCGGTTGGGCCGCGGCGAAGTACTCCGGCCTGCTCGACGAGAAGGTCGCCGTGAAGCAGATGACGCATCAAGTGGAACGCGGCGATCTGGTGATCACGGTCACGCAAAAAGGAAACGTCGAAAGCGCGTCGAACATTGAAATCCGCTGCTTGGTCGCCGGCGGCGGCACGATCAAGAATATCGTGACCGACGGCACGATCGTGAAAGAGGGGGATCAACTCGTCGAACTCGACTCCGCGGCGATCGACGAGCAAATCCTGCAACAACGCATCGGCTACGAAAAAGCCCGGGCCGTGCGTGATCAGGCCAAGAACGATTTGGAAGCGGCCACGATCGCGCTGCGCGAGTACGTCGAAGGAACATTCAAGAAAGAAGTGCAGCTCGTCGACGGTCAGATCACGATTGCGGAGGAAAACCTGCGCAGCGCGCAGAACACGCTGCTCTACACGCAGCGGATGTTTCGCAAGGCGTACGTGACCCCGCTGCAACTCGAAGCGCAGCAGTTTGCCGTGAAGCGGGCGCAACTGGACCTCGACACCGCGAAGACGGCGAAGCGCGTGCTGGAAGAGTTTACCTACCTGAAGATGAAGAACGACCTGGAAACGCAGGTCGCCACGGCCGGCGCGAAGGCGTCGAGCGAACAGACGGCTTTCGAGTTGGAAGAATCGAAGCTGAAACGGTTGGAGACGCAGAAGCTGAATTGCCTCATCGCCGCGCCGCAGGACGGCATGGTCGTGTATGCCAACGACAGCGGCAGCAGCCGATTCGGCGGCAGCAGCGATCGGCCGAAAATCGAGGAGGGGGCCACGGTTCGCGAAGGGCAGGTCATTCTGCGCGTGCCCGACTTGCGACAAATGCAGGTCCGCGTGACGGTGCATGAATCGAAAGTGGAGAGCCTCAAGGCGGGGATGCCGGCTTCGATTCGCGTGCAAAACCGGAAGCTGACCGGCTACGTGACCTTCATCGCGAATCAGCCGGAATCGACGAGCATGTTTTCGGCCAACGTGAAGGAATACGCGACGTTTGTCCGGATCGACGGCGAGCAAAGCGACCTGAAGCCGGGCATGACGGCCGAGGTGGAAATCTTGGTCGACGAAAAGAAGGGGGTGCTGACCGTGCCGGTGCAATGCGTGGTCGAGCAGGCCGGCCGGCTCTACTGCTGGCGCGAGACGCCGCAAGGATTTGAGAAGACGGAAATCAAACTCGGCACGGGCGACGATCGCAACGTGGAAGTCGTGTCGGGCCTGAATGAAAACGACGTCGTGCTGCAAAACCCGCCGGAACGATCGGAAGGAAACTTTGCGACGTCGCCGGGCTCGCGATCGCAATTTGGCGCCGGTCCGCGCGGCACCAAGCCCGACGACAAAGCGCCGGGCGGCGCGGGAGGCCCCGAAGCGGGCGTCGGCGGAGCAGGGCAGGGGGGGCCGGAAGGCGGTCGACCTGCGGGCGGACGCTCGATGGATTTGACGTCGCTGGACAAAGACGGCGACGGCAAGGTGAGCCGTGCCGAAGCGCCGGAGCAGATGCAGTCGTTCTTCGATCGGATGGACGGCAACGGCGACGGCTTCATCACCGCGGCCGAGGCGGCCGAAGCCCGCGCGCGACGCAGTGCGCAGGGAGGCGGACCGGGCGGTGCTCCCGG
>CAZWDN010000590.1:0-1942 GCA_964633125.1 uncultured Pirellula sp.
GATTCGCCCTGGTACCAGATGGCGCCGCGGATGCCGTAGCCGATGGTCGGCTTGAGCACGCCGTTGTAAATGTTGCCGGGGCGGGCGTTGCCGGTGAGCTGGGCACCGGGATGGCCCGGAGCCCGCGGAGGTTGCTTCCCGGCGGCCTTGGCGGCGGCGACGGCTTCTTGCCACTTGGCCATGGCGACCTTGTGGGCCGCGTCGGCCTTTTCCTTGTCGTAGTTCTTTTCAATTGCTTCCCAACGGGCCAAGAGTTCGCTGAAGCGGCCGTCTTTGGCGAGCGTTTCGCGATTGATCCACGCTTCGCAAGCGCTGCCCCCCCAAGCGTCGTCGATCAGGCCGATCGGGATGTCGAGCGTTAGGTGAAGTTGGCGACCGAAGAAGTAACCCACGCCCGAGAGCTGCCCGACGGTTTCCGGCGTGACGGCCGCCCAACTGCCGACGAACGTGTCTTGCGGCTCTTGCGTGCCGACTTGCGGAACGCTGATGAAGCGAATGTTAGGGTACTTGGCGGTGAGCTTTTCGAGGTCGGCGTTGGTCGATTGCTCGACGGCCCATTGCATGTTGGACTGACCGGAGCAAATCCAAACTTCGCCGACGAGCACGTCGTCGATGACGGTTTCCTTACCGTCGGCGCCTTTGACGGTGATCTTGTGCGGACCGCCGGCCGGCAGCGCGGCGAGCTTCGCGATCCAACGACCGTCGTCGCCGGCCTTGGCCGAAACGGTTTGGTCGCCGAGCGTCACGGTGACTTCTTCGCCGGGCGCGGCCTTGCCCCAAACGGGGTTGGCCATGTCGCGCTGCAACACCATGTGGCTGGTGAAGATCGCCGGCAGGGTCACTTCGGCTTGCAGGGCCGAGCTAGAAAGGAGCGTCGCCACGGCGGCGACAAGCGCAAGCAAACTACGTTTCATAGGAGGCTTCTCAGGAGGGTGGTTAGGCGGGAAATGCGTTCCGGGTACCAGCGAAGATAGAGACTACTAGAGGGGCCGGCCAAATTCAACGCGCGCGGCCGGAAAAGCCGAGCTCAAGCGTTATGGGAAATGTCGGCTTACTGGGCGACGCGAACGCGTCGGCCTATAATCCGCCGGGCATCGATTGATCCAAGCATGCATCGTCCCGGAGTCGCACCGATGAGCCGATTTCCCCTTTCGATTTGTCGTCGCTGGTCGGGGTTGTTGTTCGCCGCCGCGGCGCTCTGTTCCGAAGTCGGCGCCGCCGACACGGCGCCGGTCGCACGCGTGAAGCTGGGCGAGCCGTCGCTGACCGCCGGTATTCCCGGCGAAGGGCCGCTCACGGCCGCGCAAATTCGGGCCTGGCTTGCCGACCCCGCGGTGCATGCCGCGCTTGCGGTCGAGCTTCCGTTGGGGATCAAGGCCGCCGCCGGCAATATCAAGATTCCAGCCGACAATCCGCTGACGCGCGCTAAAATCGAACTCGGCCGGCAACTTTATTTCGATCGTCGCCTCTCGGCCGACGGCACCGTAAGCTGCGCCGATTGCCACCATCCCGACGACGGCTTTGCCCGCCGCACGCGATTCGGCGTCGGCATTCGCAATCAGGAAGGGGGGCGCAATTCACCGCCCTCGTTCAATCGTATTTTAACGTCGCTGCAGTTTTGGGACGGCCGTGCGGCGTCGCTGGAAGAGCAAGCCGTGGGGCCGATTGCCAACCCGATTGAAATGGGCAACACGCACGAGGCGTGCGTCGAGAGCCTGAAGAAGATCGCAGGGTATCGACTTCAGTTCGAAAAGATATTTCCGAGCGACGGCGTGACGATCGACAACGTCGGCCGAGCCATCGCCGCTTTCGAACGGACGATCGTCACGGGCCCCTCGCCTTACGACTACTACGAACCGGTGCGGGCGATCGAGAAGGCATACAAGGGAGTCATTTCGACGCTCAAGGAAGACGAGCCCGAGGAATACGAAGCGTATTTGGC
>CAZWDN010000590.1:1952-2370 GCA_964633125.1 uncultured Pirellula sp.
AAGAAGCTCGCCGATGCGCATCCGATGTCGGAAAGCGCGCGTCGCGGGCGCGAACTATTCTTCGGCAAGGCGAATTGCACGGCGTGTCATGCCGGCGGGAATTTCTCGGACGAACTGTATCACAATCTCGGCGTCGGCATGGACAAGGCGGAGCCCGACCTGGGGCGCTACGTGGTGACGAGGAACGACGCCGATCGCGGGGCCTTCAAAACACCGACGGTTCGCAACATCACGCAGACCGCTCCCTACATGCACGACGGCAGCCAAGCGACCTTGGAGGAAGTGGTCGACTTCTACGACAAGGGAGGGCACTCGAACCCTTGGCTCAGCAAACGGATCGTGAAGCTGAATCTCACGGCCGAAGAGCGGAAGGATCTCGTCGAGTTTATGAAAGCTCTGACCGGCGAATTCCCGAAAA
>CAZWDN010000591.1:0-2358 GCA_964633125.1 uncultured Pirellula sp.
CGCAAGGAAGCGGTGCGGTTGCTCTTGGCCCGCGAGGCGTGGACCCCCGCCCTGCTCGGCGCCTTGGAAAAAGGAACGCTTGGCATCGGCGAGTTGGCCCTCGATCAGAAGCAAGCCTTGGCGACGCACCCCAACAAGCAATTGCAAGGTCGGGCCAAGAAACTCTTGGCCTCGAGCGGCGGGTTGCCGAACCCTGATCGGCAGCGCGTGCTCGACGAATTGCAATCGCTCACCGAGCAAAAGGCCGACGCCGCGGCCGGCAAGCTCGTGTTCGTCAAGCAATGCGCGAAGTGCCACATGCACTCCGGCGAGGGGCAAAAGATCGGGCCCGACCTCACGGGCATGGCCGTGCATCCGAAGCGGGAACTACTCGTGCATCTGATCGACCCGAACCGAAGCGTCGAAGGGAATTTCCGCGTTTACACCGTCGTGACGGACGATGGTCGCGTGTTGACGGGCCTGCTGGCGGCCGAATCGAAGACGGCGATCGAGATCGTCGACGCCGAAGCGAAGCGGCATGTGCTGCAGCGCGACGCGATTGAAGAACTCACCGCCTCGACGAAATCGCTCATGCCCGAGGGCTTCGAGAAGCAGGTGAGCAAGGACGACTTGGCGAACCTGTTGGAGTTTCTCACGGCGCGCGGCAAGTTCTTCCCGCTCGATTTGCGCAAAGCGGCGACGGCCGTGAGCGTGCGCGGGATGTTTTACAGCGAGGAGTCGACCGTCGAACGGCTCGTGTTTCCCGATTGGTCGCCGAAGACGTTTGCGGGCGTGCCGTTCACGCTCGTCGATCCGCAGGGTGGACGGACGCCGAACGTGATTCTTTTGAATTCCACGAACGGCAAGCTGCCGCCGACGATGCCGAGCGCCGTGCGACTGGCCTGCAACTCGCCCGTGAAGGCGCTGCATCTTTTGAGCGGCGTGAGCGGCTGGGGCTACAACGGCAAGGGAGGCTCGGAAAGCACGTCGATGATCGTGCGGCTACACTACGCCGACGGCAAAATGGAAGACCATCCGCTGGTGAACGGCAAGCACTTCGCCGACTACATCCGCCGGGTCGACGTGCCGGATTCGCAGTTTGCGTTTGATTTGGGAGGCCGGCAAGTGCGCTACCTGGCGGTGCGCCCGAACCGGGCCGAAGCCGTGGTGAGCGAAGTGGAATTCGTGAAAGGTCCGGACCGCTCGGCGCCGATCGTCGTGGCCGCGACGGTCGAATCGCCTTAGAAATGATTCACCACGGAGGCACGGAGGACACGGAGGTGAAGAGATTGCAGCACGCGGATGTACGCGGACGACGGCGCGCTCTCCCGCCCGCTTACCGTTCTGCGGCGAAATCGCGTGCTTGGATTCGTTAGGTCGGCTATGATGGCGCCTACAACTTTTGTGGGGGCCGTGTGGCTGTATCCATCGAACAATTCGGCAAAGCGCTGGTCGCTTCCGGCCTCTTCACCGCCGAGGAAGCCAAAGCTTTTTGGACCGGCCTCCCCGCGGAGTCGCGTCCGAAAGACGGCGAAGGTTTTGCGCAAGCGCTCGTCGCGGCCGGCAAGCTGACGGCGTTTCAGGCTCAAGAGTTGCTCGCCGGCCGCGGCGCGCGATTGGTGATGGGCGATTATGTGATCGTCGCCGAGATCGGCGCCGGCGGCATGGGGCAAGTCTATAAGGCGAAGCACCGGCGCATGCAGCGCGTGGTGGCGCTCAAGGTGATGTCGAGCGCCGCGATGAAAGACGCGGCCGCCGTGAAACGCTTCCAGCGCGAAGTGATCGCCGCTGCCCGGCTGGAACATCCGAACATCGTCACTGCGTACGACTCCGGCGAGGCCGGCAGCGTCAAGTATTTGGTGATGCAGTTCGTCGACGGCGGCGACCTCTCCGAACTCGTCAAGAAAAACGGCCCGCTCGGCGTCGAACGGGCCGTGGGGTACGTGATGCAAGCCGCGCGCGGGTTGGCCTTCGCGCACGGCGCGGGCGTGGTGCATCGCGATATCAAGCCGGCCAACTTGCTGCTGGATAAGAAGGGAGTCGTCAAGATTCTCGACATGGGCTTGGCCCGGATCGAAGACTCGGGCGACGGCCTCACGGCGACCGAGCAAGTGATGGGCACGGTCGACTACATGAGCCCCGAGCAAGCGGCCGACACGAAGAGCGCCGACCGCCGGGCCGATATTTATTCGCTCGGCTGCACGCTCTGGTATTTGCTCTCGGGCAAGAAGCTGTACGACGGCGACACGATGATCGCGCGGCTCATGAAGCACCGCGACGCGCCGCTGCCTTCGCTGGTGAAAGAGCGCGACGATGTGGCCTGGCCGCTGGAGCAAGTGTTTCACAAGATGATCGCCAAGCGGCCGCAAGACCGCTACG
>CAZWDN010000592.1:0-2348 GCA_964633125.1 uncultured Pirellula sp.
TTCACCTGCACCCAAATCGGCGAGCTCCAGGCCATGTTGCCGTCGGTTTGTTCGATGCGGAGGTAGTAGCGGTTTTCGCCCTTGAGCGGCGCTTCGTCGACGAACGCTTGCTCGACCGTGCGCGCGGCCGGTTTCCATTGTTGGTAGTTTTCTTCGTTGCGCACGAGCGTGATCTGTTTCACGTCGGCGGTGCCGTCGACCTTCCAGGCCAGCTTCGGGTTTCCTTCGAGTTCAATCTCCGTGCCGAGCAGGTGCCCGTGGCAGGTGAACTCGACGAAGATCTTGTCCGTCGCGGCGATCGTGCGGCGGGCGTTGAGCCCTTCGATGATTCCTTCGCGCGTGAACTCCTTCACGTACACGCCGCCGTAGCTCGTGTGCGTCGAAATGTGGTCGCTGTCGGCCCACACGCCGAGCTTGTGCCCCAGGCTCAAGGCGTTTTGGTAGAGTCCGTTGTCTTTGTCGGTGAAGCTGCGGATCGGGTCGCCGGGAAGCGGATTGCCGGCGAGCGTGGCGGCCGCGTTGTACTTCTCTCCTTCGCGCAGGCCGACGGTCGGCTGCGGCGCGTTGCGTCCTTCGTAGCTGACGCGGGCTCCTTGGAAAATCTCGACGACGTTTTCCACCCGATGGTCGATGCTCTTAAACGTGTTCCAATCGGTTCCCATGCCCGTTGCGCCGGTGTGCGTAATGGCCGTCACCGGTTTACCGTACCGCACGAGCACGTCCCAAAGTTCTTGAGGGCTCAACTCCTGCGCTCCCTCGGCCGCGACCGGAAACAGCTTCTGCCACGGCGAAGCGAGATAGTTGGCCCGTTGGATGTAGACGATCGGGCCGCCGCGCTGGGCAAAGACGATGTTGCGGTGCCCGTTGGGCCACTTCTGCTCGCGCTCGTAAGCGTACATCGACGAGAAGAAGCCGGGCGCGAAGAAGACGTCGACCATCTTCTGGTTGAGCCACCATTCGTACGGATGATAAATCTTGGCGATGTCCGTATGATCGCTCGTGCCGAGCATGTCGAGCTTGCCCATATCGAGCGCGTAGCGGAATTGCTCGAGCACGCAACCGTCGTTGGCGGTGATGCAGTTCGAGACGTCGGTGTGGCGGTGGAAGTCGCCCCAATAAAGGCGATAGGTCGTGCCGTCGTGCATCCAGGTATGACGATCGTCGCGCGGACGTTCGGGCGTCGGCGGGTTGATGTAAGCGGCAAACGGTTCGCGCGGCGCCGGCTGCGGCGCCGACACGAGCGGCAGTTCCACATCGACGGCGACCTTCGCCAACTCGATGCCCGCGGTTTTCTGCAACTTGGAATTGCGCAGATCGCTCGCCCAACAAAGCCAGAGCGAGCCGTCGGCCGCGAGCGCCGCACCGGTGCGGCGGTCTTGCGCGTACGTCGCCTTCGGCAGCGCGAACGGCTTCGTCCACTGCTTCGCGGCGGCGTCGTAGCGGGCCAGCGCGATCCGCCAACAATAATTCTTGAAATAGCGAATGCTGACCCAGGGGCGGCCGGCGGCGTCGAGAAACACCTGCGGCAAGTTCACTGCGGCGACCACGTTCGGAGGCGGCTGATTATTGTTGGCGGGCTTCTTCGGAGCGGCGGCCGCGCGCGCCTTGGCCCGCTCCTCGGCCTTGGCTTGCGCGGCGGCGTTGTTGGCGCGCGGGGCCGGTTTCACGGCATTCGGCGCCGGGCCGGGCAGATCGGCCAACAGCGGATCGAGCGCCGGCATTTCTTCGACGCGGCCGCTCGCGAGGTCCCAATAGGCGAGCACGCTGTTCTTGCGGCCGTTGAGCCCCTGCTGGCCGCCGTGGGCCCGCATGTCGAGCCCCCATTGTTCGTTGCCCCGTTCGCACGTGAACCATATGCCGCGGCCGTCGGGCGTGCCGACGGCGCTGGTGCGTCCTTCGTACCGCGCGGTTTGCAGCAGCGTCTTCGTGTCGCCGACGTAGCCGTCGAGATTGACTCGGGTCGCGTAGATGTTGAACTCGTTGCCGCGCGAGGCGTCGTACAGAACCCAAGCGCCGTCGCGATCGTCGAACGCGAGGCAGGGTTCCCATTCGCCGGCGGCGTCGTTGGTCACGCGGACCTCGGGCAGCCACGCGTTGCGCTGCGGGTCGAACGTGCGACAGTAAACGTCGCTCAAGCCGCCGCGCTGCGCTTGCCAAGCGACCCACACGCGGCCGGCGCGGTCGGTCGCCGCTCGGGCCAAGACGTTGCCGCCGTCGGCCGACGCGGCCAAGGTGATCGGATCGCCGTCGAGCTTCCCGCCGCGCACGCGCTGCGCGTGCAAGTCCATCACGTTCTTCGCGTTCACCTGCGACCAGACGACGACCAACGCGCCGTCGCCGGCCGCGGC
>CAZWDN010000593.1:0-2345 GCA_964633125.1 uncultured Pirellula sp.
GCTGAATATAAGTCCGGCCCGGGAGTAAAATCCCGGGCCGGCTTTTTTCGTTTCCGAATCGGAGCAATGCTTAGTTATGTGGCAAGCGTCGAGCCGTAAGGCCGACGCGTCTTCAAATCGAATTTGCGTTGTCGCTCACGCGTTGCAAGAGAAATCGTCTTCATGGTCTGCGAACATCTCGCCGAACTCGAACGAGCGCTCCTCGCCGCCGGCATCCCCGAGACCTTTCGCGGCCAAGCCTGGTCGAGCGGTTGTCGCGAGTGGGTCTACTTCGCTTGCTATTTGGATCGCGTCGCGCTGCGTCGACTTACGACGTTCGCAAGTTGCGTCGAAGATCACGAGCACCTCGGCACGCACGACGGCCAAGAAGCCGGCCTCGTTTGCACGCTGTGTCGCGACGCCGTCATGGGCGTGCACGATCGCTTTCGCGCGAACTATCCCGTATTCCCCTAATTCGCGACGCGAATACGCCGCCGAATCGCGAGAATGTCGCCGTCGCCTTCGGTGCGCATCCCTGAAACTAATGGAGCGCGAACCCCGTGCGACAAGCGGGCGTCCCTACACATGAGGGGAACGCAAGCCCTTGCGGTTTAACGCTTTTCACGACTCCATACGGTTGTTCCCGGCGGCGGCCGCTGCCTATACTGAATAACTCCTCCCGCCGCACTCTTGCACCCCTGACCCGCCCTCGCGTGCCTTCATGCGTTTTGCATTGTTTGCGCCCTGTCTTATCGCGTGCTCGACCGGCACCCTTCTGGCCCAAGTCGGGCCGGCGATCGTTTCGGTTTCGCCGGTCGTCGTGCGTCAGAACGTGGAAGCCGGCCAATCGTTCGTCGGCCACGTCCACCCGATTCGCCGCTCCGTCATCGGCAGCGCCGTCGACGGCCGCGTCGTCGAATTCAAGGTAAATGCGGGCGATTACGTCACGGCCAAGCAACCGTTGGCTCAGTTGCTCACCAAACAGCTCGAAATTCAGATCGCCGGAGCCGAAGCCGACCTGAAGCTCAAGACCTCGGAACTGCAAGAGCTGCAAAACGGCGCGCGGCCCGAAGAAAAGCGCGAAGCCAACGCCAAAATGGCCGCCGCGCAAGCCGCGTACGACTATGTGCAACTCAAGCTGCAGCGAACCAAGGCCCTGTTCGAGCGTAACGCCGTCAGTGAAGACGAGTTGCAAGACGACGTTTCCAAGGCGCTCGCCGCGGCGCAAATGTACGAAGCGGCCAAAGCGGCGCACGATCTGGTGATCGCCGGCCCGCGCGCGGAGAAAATCGCGCAGGCTCAGGCCCGCGAGCTCATCGCGCAAGAAGAAGTAAACCGTTTGAAAGACTTGCTGGTCAAGCACACGATCACCACGCCCTTCGAAGGCTACGTCGTCGCCGAACACACGGAAGTCGGGCAATGGATCAAGTCGGGCGAGTTGGTGGCCGAAGTCGAAGAACTCACCGAGGTCGAGGTCGAAGCGCAGGTCTTGGAAAACTATCTCGACTTCGTCAAGCTCGGCAGCAACGCGCGGATCGAAATTCCGGCGCTCCCCGGAGAGTTGTTCGTCGGACAAGTCTCGGCGGTCGTGCCGCGCGGCGACCCGCGCTCGCGTAACTTTCCCGTCATGGTGCGGCTGAAAAACAAGTTCGACTCCTCGAATCACCCGCTCGTAAAGTCGGGCATGTTCGCCCGCGTATGGTTTCCCGTCGAACGGCGCGAAAGCGTGCTCTTGATTCCGCAAGACGCCGTGGTGATGGGAGGCCCGGTGCCGATTGTTTACGCCGCCGTGCGCGATGCGCCCGGCGCCGCCACGGCCAAGGCCAAGCTCATTCCGGTGACGCTCGGCAGCGCGTTCGACGATTACTTCGAAGCGTCGGGCCCGTTGGAGCCCGGCATGGAGCTCGTGATCGAAGGAAACGAACGCCTGCGGCCGGAACAGCCCGTACGCATCGTCGCGGCCTCGCGCGAGGCTCCGGCTTCCGCGGCCCGGCCCTCCGGCGCCGCGACGCAAGTTCCGGCCGCCGGCAATCGTCCCCAATAGCCTCGTTGCGTTTGCCGGATCATCATCGCCCGAGAATCGTCCCACGTGATTGAGTCGTTTGTTCGCAACCCGGTGAAAGTGATCGTCGGCGTCATTCTTGTGGCGCTGTTCGGCGGCATTGCGCTCTACAAGATGCCGATGCAGCTGACGCCCGACGTCGAAATTCCGACGATCACCGTCGAAACGCGCTGGCCCGGCGCGAGCCCTCAGGAAGTCGAAAAGGAGATCGTCCAGGAGCAGGAAGAGCAGCTCCAGAGCGTCGAAGGGCTGCAAAAGCTCACGAGCGAAAGCATGGACTCGATGGGGCGAATCATTTTGGAAT
>CAZWDN010000594.1:0-2335 GCA_964633125.1 uncultured Pirellula sp.
ACCAACTGCTCGAACGCTACGGCTGCGTCGTCGAAACCGCGCACGACGGCGCCGAGGCGGTCTGTATGGTCCGCAATATTTCGAAGTCCCATCCTTACGACGTGATCATCTCCGACGTCCGCCTGCCCGACATGACCGGCTACGACGTGATGATGAAGCTCGGCGAACTGATCGACCCGGTGCCGCTGGTGCTCATGTCGGGCTTCGGTTGGGACCCGGGACATTCGATCGTGAAGGCGCGGCAAGCCGGCTTGAAGGCCGTGCTCTACAAGCCGTTCCGGCTCGATCAATTGCTCGATACAGTCGAGCGATTCTTAACGTAACGTCGCTCCCGCCGACTATCGAGCGCGTCTACGGATGATCGACCCTTTTGCTTGGCTGGCGCTACTCGGCATTCCCGGCCACGTGTCTTGGCTGTTGTGGCTCGGCAATTCGCTGCATGCTCGGCCGATTCACCATCATACGCTGAAACTCGTCACGCGCGCGCTGAACTCATGGCTGATCGTCGGCGCCGTGGCGGCGTTCGTCTGGGCGGGCGGGCGCATTGCGGCGGCGCTCGGATACACGCTGCCCGAATCGCTGCATTTGCTCGACCGTTCGCTCCCGCCGGCATGGCGCGTCTACGTGGCCGTGTGCGTGGTCAACACGCTCGTCGGCTTCGTCCCTTGGCTCGTGCGGCGCATGACTTTTCGCGAAGCCTATGCGCTCTTGAGCGACGACGTCCGACTCCTTGATCTGCGGAAGGAAACGAAAGCGCCGCACGTGCATTCGCTCCGCGCGCGCCTGCTGACGGCCGTTCCCGGCAACCAAGCCCTGCAGTTGGCGGTACATACGAAACGGTTGCGCATTCCGCGACTTCCCGCCGCGTTGACCGGCCTACGCATTGCGCATCTTTCCGATTTGCACCTGACCGGCGAACTCGATCGGCGAATCTACGAGTACTTCGTCGAGCTGACGCACTCGCTGGAACCCGACCTCGTCGCATTGACGGGCGACCTCGTGGAAAAAACGCCGTGTTGGGATTGGCTCCCCGGCACGCTCGGTAGGCTGCAAGCTCGGTTCGGCACATACTTCGTGTTGGGTAATCACGATATCCGCATCGACCACGAACGGACGCGGCAAGTGCTCGTCGAATCGGGACTGGTGAACCTCGGCGCGGCCTGCTGCCGGATCGACGTTCGCGGCATCGAAGTGCTGCTGGCCGGCAACGAGCTTCCCTGGCTCGGTCCGCCCCCGCGGCTCGAACCGCTCCAGCGCCCGCGAAACGTCGAGTCGTTCCGCATTCTGCTCGCCCATACGCCCGACGAGCTCCCCTGGGCTCGGCGACACGACTTCGATCTGATGCTCGCCGGCCACGTACACGGCGGACAAATCCAAATCCCGCCCCTCGGTCCGATTCTCGCACCCAGCATGCACGGCGTGCATTACGCATCAGGCGTCTTTCATGAGCCGCCGACGGTGCTGCACGTCGGCCGGGGCACCTCGGGGAAGCTGCCGCTGCGGTTCTTCTGCCCGCCGGAACTGACGCTGCTGATCCTCGAACCGGAAGTCGGGACGAACGCTTCGCCGTAGGGGCGGAAAATTCGCCGTCGGCGATTTCACGGCGGCCGCTCGGCGCGCTACAATATCGTAAGCCTGCCCCATTCGCACCCCGCCCGTTTTCGTCGCCCACCGGAGTCGTTATGTCGCGATTTGCGTCGATTCGTGCGTTGTTCCTCGGCGCTGCGTTCCTCGGTGCTTCGGTATGCTTGCTCGGCCTTGCGGCAACCACCGCCTCCGCGGGCGACTACAATCCGGTGCTCAGCGTCGGCGATAAGGCCCCCGCCTGGAAAGACCTTCCCGGCATCGACGGCAAGAAGCATTCGCTCGACGACCTCAAGGACAAAGACATCGTCGTGCTGTGCTTCACCTGCAACAGCTGTGATGTTGCGACGGACTACGAAGATCGCATCGTGAAGTTCGCCGAGAAGTTCGCCGGGCCGAACTCAAAGACGGCGCTGGTGGCCGTAAACGTCAACAAGATCCCCGCCGACAGCCTCGCGGAAATGAAGAAGCGGGCCGAAGCGAAAAGATTTCCGTTCATGTACCTCTACGACGAAACGCAGAAGATCGCGAAAGACTACGGCGCGACCTTCACGCCCGAATTCTTCGTCATTAATCGCGAACGGCGTATCGCCTACATGGGCGGCTTCGACGACCACAGCAGCGCCCCGCTTGCGAAGAAACACTACTTGGAAGAGGCCGTACAACAGGTAGCGCAAGGAAAGCAGCCGACGACGAAGGAAACCGTCGCCATCGGCTGCATGATTCGCTACGAACGAGAACGGCGCAAGAA
>CAZWDN010000595.1:0-2323 GCA_964633125.1 uncultured Pirellula sp.
GGACCTTCCCAGCAGTGCATGCCGAAGAAGTGGCACTCGTGACCGCGATCGCGCAATTCGCAAGCGAGTTCGAAGAGCGTCTTCTCGCCGCCTCCTTTGATCCAAGGATAAACGGCGTCGTAAAGAAATCCGATCTTCAAGCGACTTCGCTCCGCGGCACGCCGAAAGTTGGAAGGTGCTCAGCCCTTGCGGTTCTGCTCTTTCGGCAAGTCCATGATGCCGACGAGAAACCCGGCGAACATGATTTCAACGCCGATCACGAACAACGCCCCCGCAAAAATCCAACTCGCCGGCGAGGCGACTTCCGAAGTGCGCCACCAGTGATAGAGCACCGGCACGCCCACCCCGGCGGCCATCAGCGACAAGAATCCGCCGTAGACGATGCAGCGCTCGACCGAGAGCCAACCGAGCCAGCGATTCATGCGCGGATCCGCAAACACCGGATCGACTTGATGCGAGTAAAGCTTTGCCAAGAAACCGAAGATCAACAGATGCGTCCCGCAAATCGCCGCCAGTGCCGCGGTAAACATGAAGTTCGGGCCCCACGCGCCCGTGAACACCCCGTAGCCGGCCCACGCCGCGACCGGAATCGCCGCCAGTCCGACGACCGTCAGCAGCAGGCCCGGCAACAAGAAGAGATAGAGCGGGCTGCACATCAAGATGAAGCGTAGATGGCGCCACCCGTCGCGAAAGCTGCGCAGATGCGGCGGACGATCGCGGCCGTCGGGATGCAGCGTGATCGGAATCTCTTCAATGCGCAGGCCTGCCTTGGCGCTTTTGATCACGATCTCGCTCGCCAGCTCCATGCCCGGCATCTGCAAATTCATCCGACGATACGCATCTTTGGTAAACGCGCGCAGCCCGCAGTGGCAATCGCCGGCGCCCGTACGAAAGATCAGGTTCAGTAGTCCGCTCAACGCCGGATTGCCGATCCACCGATGATGCCAGGGCATCGCGCCGGGCCGAATCTCTCCTTTGAGCCGATTTCCCATCACCAGTTCGGCGCCGCCGCGCAAGCGTTCCACAAAGCGGCCGAGTTGCGTGAAGTCGTAACTGTCGTCGGCGTCGCCCATCAGGATGTACCGTCCCCGGGCTTCTTCAAAGCCGCGCCGCAAGGCATTGCCGTAGCCGCGCAACTCGTGACGAACGACGCGCGCTCCCGCCGCTTCGGCGACCTCGCGCGTGCGGTCGGTCGAACCGTTGTCGACGATCACCACCTCGCCGACGATCCCCAACTCGCGCATCGTGCGCACGGCCTTCTCGACGCAAACGCCGACGGTCAGTTCTTCATTGAGGCACGGCATGACGACCGACAGTTCCAGCCGCGTCGGCCCCTCTTCGGCGGCGTAGTCGGCGGCGGCGGCGTCTCGATCCAAGGTCGACATGCGAGCGATGTTCTCAAGCGATTCGGCCGGGGCAAATCGGCCGGGGCGGGGCGATACCGTAGGCATTTTAGCGGTGATCCGCCGGTGGGGCGAGTAGCGCAAGCGCAGGGCGGGCAATGCCGCAATACCGGCACAATGAGAACGCTACGTTCGGCACTTCCCCTAAGAAGCGGCGCGGCCGCGGCGAAGTGCGGCCGCGGCGTGCCGACGGTCGATACGAGTTCCACGCCGCCGTCCGCGGCGATGTTTCATGGGACCAAGCGTGCCCGCGCCGTCGCGCGCAGGCCGGCCGCCGGGAGTTGCCGAAGATGAATGCCGCCGTTGCCGTTCGCGCGAGTCGCCGTGCTGTTTGCGTCGGATTGGTCGCCCTGGCCCTAGGCGGAATGTCCGCCGACACGGCCCGTGCCGAGGGCACCTGCTGTCCCAATATCACCGGCTGTTGGAATTGCGGCAGTTGGCTGAGCTGCTGCACCGGCCACAAGGGAACGTTGCGGGCCGTGATCACGCAATGCGATGCGTCGCACTATCGCTGCACGTTCTCCGGCACGTTCCTGAAGGTCGTGCCGTTCCGCTACACGGTGACGTTGACCGTGACGCGCGTGGAAGCGGACAAGATCTATTTCACCGCCTCGCGCAAGATCCCGATGTTCGGCGGCTCGTTCACCACCAACGGCTACGCCACGGCCTGCCGCTTCCACGCGAACTACTGCTCGCCGAAAGACCGCGGCACATTCGACATGAGCCGGTAGAACCCTGCTCCCTCAGAGCCGTGCCTTTTCGCTCTCGGCGTGAGAGGAGTTTTCCGACGCTACGGCCGCGTTAGCCGCCGCGGGCTGAAGCGAGCGTGCCGGCCAGGGCCGTGCGCCAGCGGTGGAGGCGCTTCTCGGCTTGGCGCACGATGTCGATCAGCGCCGCGTGGTCGACCGGCTTCAGCAAGT
>CAZWDN010000596.1:0-2323 GCA_964633125.1 uncultured Pirellula sp.
TGGATCTCGTGCGGGCCGTCGAAGTATTCGATTTCCGTGCGCTCGGGAATCTTCAAATCGGCGTAGAGCATCCGCACTTTCGCGAATTCGTACGAAACCCATTCGTCGACGCCGACGCCGTCGCGATGGCCCCGCTCGACCATGAACGGCCGCGGCGCGATGAGGTACGCCATCTCCGCGTAGTTAAACGTGTGGCCCAGGTCGAATTCGTACATTTCGTATTCGTGCGTACCCATGTAGCTAAACGTGTCGCGCACCGTAGTGCACTTGCGAACCCATTCGTTAAAGTCGCCCGAGCAGATCGAGAGACAATAGTTGTCGACCAAGGCCGGCACGCGCATCGCCGTTTTGCCGCCGTACGATAGGCCGTAGAAACCGATCCGCTCCGAATCGACGAACTCCAGCGACGCGAGCCAATTGGTGATCTGCTGATGTTGCGGCACGATCACCGACCAGAGTGTTTTCTTAAGCGGATGCAGCTTGCGGACCAATTGCCGGAAGTGGGTCATGCCGATGTACGGGTTCTGCGGCGCGAAGGTCACGAACCCGCGCTCGGCGAGCTTGGCCGCAAACTCGTGATAGTAGGCCGTCCCTTTCACGTCGCCGCGAATCGTATCTTCCGGCTTCCCTTCGAGCCCATGCTGACAAACGACCACCGGCCGCTTCTCGCCCGGCTTCAGATCCTTCGGCACGAGCAGCGTGCCGAGGGCCCAGACGCCGCCGGCCGTCTCGTCTTTCTCGACGCCGAAGACGTCGAGCACCACGTCGTAGCCGCGATACTTCGGGGTGTCGTAAATCAGCCGCGTGCGGGCATTCGGCGGGAGCAAGTCGTAGTCGAACCGGCCGAGTACTTCGTCGTAGAAATGCTTGCGATACTTCTCGGATGTCGTTTGCCACAACGCCGGATCGCGCGATTTGCGATCAGCGTCTTTCCACCAATCTTTGCGCACGTATTCGCTCTCGCGCATGAGCGCTTGCGTGTGGTCGATCATTCCCTTGACGCGGAGGTCGGCGAACACGACGCTCATCGGCGCCAGATGTCCGGCATTCACCAAGGTTTCACCGAGCGGCTTATCGAACGCCGTGACACGTTTGGCGAGGCTTCCCGGCGGAGTATCCAGCATGGCGAACAGCGCCTCAAGCGGCTTCGGCGGCGTACTCGCGTCGCCGCTCGACCGACTGAGCATGAACGCCAGGCCGTGCTTACCCAAAGGCGCGACGAGCGCATCGGCCCGTTGCAATTCGGCGGCGGCATCTTCTACCGCAGGCAAAGTGGGAACGCCCGGCGCCGCGACGGCGCGCAAACCGCTGGGCGGCGTCGGCAAGCGATAAGCAAACCCTTGGGCCGGGTCGACGATCAGCGGCCGGCCGGCGATCATGGTCGCGAGTTCCGCATCTCCAAACTCCTCCAAGTAGGCCCACAAATCGCGATCGAGGGGTTGGTCATGCAGCGTTTGCTTCGAGCCGAACGAACCGCAAACGCCGGCAATGGCGAGGCGAGAATCGAGCGCCGCCGCGGATAGCACCGCCTGCCCGCCGTCGCCGAAACCGACCGCCATGACGCGTTGCTCCGGCGCAAGCGCGTCGACGAGACTGAGCACGTCGCACACTTCATAGCCCGTCAGGCTGCGCCCCATTTCAAACGCTTGCCGCGCGATGAACTCGCGATGCGACATATTCGTGGGCTTCGCCAGAGGAGTGCCTGCCGCAACGACGGAATGTCGAAAGTCGCGGTCGACCACGGTGGTGACGTAGACGTCGAGCCCCGCCTCGGCGAACCGCTGCGGCAGGTCGATCCGCTGCACGTCGAGCGGCTCCAGATGTGGGTCGACGACGATGATCACGGCGGAATTCGAAGTGCGTCCGCCGCTCGGGCGGATGTGGATCCCGTAGCCCGTACGGCCGTCGCGCGTCGGCCAGCGCACGGCGCGGGAGACCGGCGACGTCACCGGCTCGCCGCCGACCAGGAAGCTTTCAAACTGCTGCACGCCGCGCGGCTCCGCCGGCGTCGACGGCACCCCCAAATACTTGGCCAACCGAGCCCGATTCGGCGCGATGCTCTTCGCGAAAGCTTCCGAGCTCGTGAAATCGTACTTCCAATGCCGCGCACGGCGCGCGACGCTCGCCGCCGTTTCGCGGTCGGCGAATTTGTGCAGGTCGTCGACCATCCGCGCCGCGAGGTCTCCTTCCCACGTCAGCGGCTGTGTGCCGGCGAGCGGTTCCGCCGCATGGCATCAATCGAGAACGCCGCAACAAAATACAATCGCAACCAATGTGAGGCGGGAGAGCATGAAAGTTTGCTCCGGGCGAGGCGGGGATTTAT
>CAZWDN010000597.1:0-2301 GCA_964633125.1 uncultured Pirellula sp.
TGATGACGGACGTGTAGACCGACATCTTCTGGCCGGTCGCGGCGCGGGCCAGCACCTTGAGAAACACCGGCAGGTCGGCAAACTTCGGAATGACCTTCTCGATGCCGACGACGGCAATATGTATCCGCGGCAGGCTGACGGTGAGTCGGGCGTTGCCCTCATTGGAAATCAGCACGATCGATCCGGTTTCGGCGATCGCGAAATTGCCGCCGGTGATGCCCGCGTCGGCGGTCGCAAAGTCGGCCCTCAAGCGCCGACGAGCATAGAGCGCCATATCTTCCGGCGTATTCGGCAGCGTTTCTCCCGCATCGCCGGAAAGCAATTCGTGGATTTCCGGCATGCGCAAGTGCAGCGCCGGAGCGACCAAATGCGACGGCCGCTGCTTGGAAAGCTGCACGATAAACTCGCCCAGGTCGGTTTCCACGACCTCGAGTTCGGCCGCCTCCAAAGCCTCGTTAAGATGGATTTCCTCGGTCGTCATCGACTTGCTTTTGACGACCTTCTTCACGCCGCGCGTGCGGAGGATTTCCGTGATCACGGCGCAGGCCTCGGCGCCGTCGGCGGCGTAATGCACTTCGCCGCCGCGACGCCTGACGCTCGCTTCAAACTCTTCGAGATACTCGTCGAGATGCGCGAGCGTTTCGTCTTTGATCTGCCGGGCCAGCTCGCGCACCGCGTCGCTTTGCGGAAACGCCGCCCAGGCTTCGCGATTGCGCTGGGCCAGCGTATCACCGAGATTCGTCAGCGAGGCTTGCAGTTTCGGGTCTTCAAGCGCTTGCTCGGCCGCGACGAGAAACTCGTGATGCGTTTGACGCGTGTAATCGGTTGGCGACACGAGTACCGTTACTCCATGCCTTGCAGCAACATCGCCAGCCACGGGAGCCCGCCGACGATGTATGCCGCCGCAACGAAGGCGCCGGGCGGATTCGAACGTTTGCGACGGACCACGATCGGCGTCAGTAGCATCAATAGGAATCCGATGACGGCCGCCGTGAGCAATAGATACGCGGAGAACATTTCCAGCAGTCGGGCATGCGGATCGGCAAAATGCACGTAGAGGCGCGCCGCCCCGGCGCCGACCTCGCACATGAGCGTCGTGGCGATCGTCGTCACCCACACGACCGTGAGGGGATCGACTTGCGGCTTGGGCAGATTCGATTTCGCCTTCGGATTACGGCGCTGCTTTTCGCGGGGCATGGTGGCGGAGAGGCGATTCGAGGCGGGCAATGACGACGTGCAAACGTCCCGGGATTCTAGCGAATGGAGCCGTTCCCCGCGAATGCCCCGGCGCGAATTCCCTCCGCAGCGCAACAAAAGAGCCCCGGAACATAAGTTCCGAGGCCCTGAAATCGCCGTGGCCGGTCGCGCTCGGCGCCGATGTCGCAACTACGCTCCGTGGTACGTCACGAGCACGTCGCCGCACTTGTCGAAGCGCACCGTTACGGAAACACCGCAGCACCAATCGTAGGTCACCACGCCGGCGCCGAGGACCGCCTTGCGGCAGGAAACCTTCGGTTCGCCGCAGCAGCACGACGGTAAGCAGACCGGCACTTCCACCGGGCAGCAGGTGCACGGATTCTTCACGCAGAGCACCGCCTTGATCGGCGGCTTGCACGGATCGCAGCACGGCTTGCGAAGCGGCAGCAACGCGTGGCGATACTTGATGCAGGGCGTCGGACAGCAAACGCAAGGCGCCGGCACGGGAGCCGCGCAACCAAGCGGGGCGACGTTCATGGCATCCGGCACCGGCGCCACTTCCGGAGCCTTGAAAAGGCTGCGGGCCTCGACGCTCGACGTCGCGCAGAACGAAATCGCCGCAACCAGCAACGCGGCAGCCGAAGTGAATCCAAATCGCATGGGTCAACCTCCGTATTCCAAATTAAGAAACCCGCCTCCTGATACCCGACTAGGATCGCGATTCGTCGCCGCAACGCAAGGGGCCGGAGTGCCGGCACTCCTCCATTTTCGGCTCGAATCCATGCGGTAACAACAAGTTAACGCGCCCCTAATTTTCCGAAAGTTCGGCCTGTACGATCTGAGCCTTGTCCCCAAGAAAGTGATTTGCCCAAGCTCGGATTTCGACCTACGTTTGCGATGGCGGTTGCATACGGCCCGACGCCCGTCGGACCGGTGCGCACCTTCTAACGACTCGCTTTCGGCGACGTTCGGCGGGCGAGCGCACGGCAACCTGCTCCACTTCCGAAGCACACCTAGACGTACCCCCATGACAGTCGACGCCCAGACCGAAGGTCGGTCGGTGTTGCGCGAAATCGATTCCGCGATGGAACCGATGCGCCGCAA
>CAZWDN010000598.1:0-2298 GCA_964633125.1 uncultured Pirellula sp.
CCGCTTGACCAACGGCGCACCGCATTCGACAATTGGATTTTCGCAGGTTCCGGCAACTCGTCTAGTTGTCGGAAGCCGGCTGTTTTGGTTCGCTTCGCACGCTGAATAGGTTTGCTCATGGCCGCTATCGCAAGTTCCACTGCCGTCGCCCAGGTGCCCGATGAAGCCGGACGTTTCGGGCAGTTCGGCGGCCGGTATGTTCCGGAAACGTTGACCAAGGCCCTCGATCAACTGACGCGCGAATATGCGGCGGCCCAAGCCGATCCGAAATTCCACGCCGAGCTGGATTACCTGCTGAAGAATTACGTCGGCCGCCCCAACCCGCTCTACTTCTTGGAGCGGCTCACCGCGCAGTGCGGCGGCGCCAAGATTTACGTGAAGCGCGAGGACTTGAATCACACCGGCGCTCACAAGATCAACAACACGCTCGGTCAGACGTTGCTCACGCTCCGCATGGGGAAGAAGCGCGTGATCGCCGAGACCGGTGCCGGGCAGCACGGCGTCGCCACGGCCAACGCCTGTGCGCGGTTCGGCCTGGAATGCGTCGTCTATATGGGCGAGGAAGACATTCGCCGGCAAAAGCTCAACGTGTTCAACATGCGGATGCTCGGCGCCGAGGTGCGGCCGGTGACCACCGGTTCGCGGACCTTGCGCGACGCCATCAACGAAGCGATGCGCGATTGGATGTCGACGGTCGAATCGACGCACTACATCATCGGCTCGGTCGTCGGCCCGCATCCGTTTCCGCGCATCGTGCGCGACTTCCAGTCGGTCATCGGGCGCGAGACCATCGAACAATCGCAGGCTCAGTTCGGCAGGTTGCCGGACGTCGTCGTGGCCTGCGTCGGCGGCGGCAGCAATGCGGCCGGCATGTTCTACCCGTTCGTCGAGCATCCGGGCGTCGAGTTGGTCGGCGTGGAAGCGGGCGGACGAAGCGCCAAGCCGGGCGATCATGCGGCCCCCCTTTCGCACGGCAGCCCCGGCGTGTTGCACGGCAGTTTTAGCTATGTGATGCAGGACGAAGACGGCCAAACCTCGGACGTACACAGCGTCTCGGCCGGGCTCGATTACCCGGGCGTCGGTCCCGAGCACAGCTATTGGAAAGACGCCGGTCGCGTGCGTTACACCTATTGCGAAGACGGCGAGGCCCTCACGGCGTTCGACGCCATGGCCCGGAGCGAAGGGATTTTGCCGGCCTTGGAGAGCTCGCACGCCATTGCCAAGGGAATGGAAGAAGCCCGGAAGCGATCGAAGGACGAGATTGTCGTCGTCTGCCTTTCCGGACGCGGCGACAAAGACGCCTTCGAAGTGGCGCGGCTCAAGGGAATGAGTTTGGAATAAGATTGCCGGCATTGTTTGCTACTTGAATTAAGCACTACGCACCAAGCACCCCGCACAAAATTACATGTCCGCAGTCGACGATCTGTTCCGCCGTCTCCGCTCCGAAGGCCGCAAGGCTTTGATGCCGTTCGTCACGGCGGGCGATCCCGATTTGGAATTCACCGCGGCCGTGCTGAAGGAACTCGCCGCCCGCGGGGCGCACCTCTGCGAATTGGGGATTCCCTACAGCGATCCGATCGCCGACGGCCCGGTGATTCAGGCCTCGTACACGCGAGCCCTGGAGAAGAAGGTCAAGCTCGGGCAGATTCTCGAATCGGCCGGGAGCGTGGTGCCGAAATTGGCGCTTGCCGGCAACGCCGTGCCGGTCGTCACGATGGTGAGCTACGCGATCATCCATCGGCACGGCCTGGCGAAGTACGTGGCCGATGCGAAGCGGGCCGGCATCGCGGGCGCGATCGTGCCCGACTTGCTCGTGGAGGAGTCGGCCGAGTTTTCGGAGCTCTGCCGCAAGGAAGACTTCAGCCTGATTCAACTGGTGACCCCGACCACGCCGCGCGACCGCGCGAAGCGCATCGCCGAGCGTTCGACCGGGTTCCTGTACTACGTTTCGATCACCGGCATCACCGGCGAGCGGACGCAGTTGCCGCCGGACCTGATCGAAAACGTGACTTGGATGCGCTCGCAAACGGAACTGCCGATCTGCATCGGTTTCGGAATCAGCACGCCCGAGCATGTGAAACTCTTGGCCCCGGCCGCCGACGGCCTGATCGTCGGCTCGGCGCTCGTGCGACGCGTGGCGGCCGCCGCAACGGAGCCGCGGGCCAAGGTGCTGAACGACGTCGGGGCATACGTGGCCTCGCTGTTGGCGGCGTTGAATTAGCGTGCCTAAGTAGTCCGCGGCAGAGTCGCGGACGACGATACGGATTGCCAAACATCGTGAACTAAAAAGTTCCGTTG
>CAZWDN010000599.1:0-2282 GCA_964633125.1 uncultured Pirellula sp.
GCGGGCACGGGCACCGCCGCGCTCGCCGTCTTCGGCAAACAGGCGACCAGCGCCAAGGCCACGGCCGGCGCGCCGCGCCGCAGCATCAAGCGTCGTCGGAGCTCTTGCCGACCTCGTTCGAGCCGACCCTTCACGCTGCCCAACGACCAGCCGAGTTGGCCGGCCGCTTCGTCGAGCGACTTTCCTTCCAGGCAGCAGAGAAACACCGGCAGGCGATATTTCTCCGGCAGCCGATCCAGTTCGTCGTCGACCAGCGATTGCTCGTAGTCGTGCGCAATCTGCGCGAGCGTGTCGGGCGCGATCATCGCTTCGTTCTCCAGAGGCGTTTCCCGCCGCTTGGCACGCGCGGCGCGGGCTCGCAAGGCGATGCGGTAGGCCGTCTGGTAAAGCCACGCCGGGAGCGAACGTGCGGTACGCAACGAACGCGCCTTGCGGGCCAAGACCAAGAACGTCGCCTGAAACGCATCTTCGGCATCCTGCTGATTGCCGAGCGTCCGCCGACATACGCCCAAGACCATCGGCCCATGACGGGCGACGAGCTCGGCGAACGAGGCATCGTCGCGCCGACCGAGCTTCGCTGCCGCCAGAAACTGCGCGAGCAGCCGCTCATCGGTCGCCGCCGGCGCAGCGGCCGGCGACGAAGCGAAGACAGGGCGGCGGCTCACGGCAACGTCACGCGTCATGGCGAAGCAGGGGAGGGGATAGGTCGGTCGAAAACTCTCGGCATCTTCCGTACTGCCGAGATAGAGTCCGGGCGACCGCGAAACGGCACGGAAATTTTCCGGAGAATCGAAAAAACTTGCCGAAAGCCAGTCTAACACGAGGAAAGGCGCTCGGCGCTAGGCGACAGGCGCTAGGGAAAGAGGAGGCAGTCGGCAGGGGGCAGCGAAAGCCCGTTTAGCCCCGGAACTCGCCTCCGAGAGAACCCGGCAAAACCGCCGATTCACGATTCCCGATGGATGAACCGCATGATCCGTCAGAAAGACGAAGGGAACACACGCCGCCGTGTCGGCATCCCCCATGGTTCGCTCATCGAGACCCATGTCGGCTAACGTCTGTGATCAGTTGCCCACGCAAGTCAAAGGGTCGAAGGCTATTGTACAATGGTCGAAGGGAGTGAGCGAAACGCGTCAAGAATCTGCGGCGCAACTTCAGCGACTGGTTAGCCGGTCGGCCATTTGTAACGAGTCCGATTTTCCCAGCGGCCCAACAAAGAACGAACGAACTCGGTGTGAATAATGCCGTGTTCGGCGATCTCGAAACTGCCGTCGAGGCTGACCGGTACGGTTAACAGCCTCGAACCGCGAGGGAATTCTGCACCTACGATTGTTGGTGCCAATATCCACGAACGCGCGATTTGGTTTGGAGAGTCAACTAACTGATTGTCCTGAATCTGGCATTGGACATGGTAATCGCCGCTGACCGAGCGAACGTCAAGTCGGCGAGAACGACCTTCGATTAGCTGCCACTCGAATTCGCGACCGTCAGTTTTGAAGCGGTGCCACATAACCGGATAACGCCTCAGCTCAGCAGCGGCGGGCACCGGTGAGCTGGAAGTCCCAGTAACGAATCATGCCCCGCCGTCTGCTGCAGCGTCTGGTTCGGCCAGGTCTGCCGCGCGAAAGGGACTGCGAAACTTCTCGCTGTCCCACGCCACCCCGCCGCCGGGCTGGAAACACGATGGCCAGTATAATCCATTGGGGAACTGGAAGCAGACACTGCCCCAACCCGCCAGGAACGCCCCCCAACTCGGGGCGAGTGGGTGGCCATCGTCGCCCGTTCCACCATCTAGCCAGTCGTGCTTGTGAAAGATGATCGGGCCGCCTGGTACGCTCAGGTCGGTACAGAGTAGGTCGCCGTTGCCCTCCTCGATGACAGGCAACCAGTGCCACTGTCGGGAAGCAGTGCGTTTCGCAAGCGCGGGGTCTTTTGTGTAGGGGAAGCCGTACTTCTCAGCCTCTTCGGGGTTGTATAGTGCCGTCTCCCGCCACCCGTAACACATCTCGGCGAGGGAGGACAACTTCGGCACTTGCAGGGCCCCAAACGGCTGCTTGGCGTCGTTCGGATCGGCTGACCAAAACATCTCATACCCGTCCGCGACCGTCTGGTAGAACTCTCGCAACTCGGCGGGGAGGCGAACTTTCAATTCGGTCTCGACAGCAGCCACCGCTTTCTCTGAGGCCGGTGGGCCGCTTTTGACGACGCAATCGACCTTCTGCCGCTTCACGTGGTGACGAACAGCTTCGAGGAGTCCGCGATAGTCCATCACTGTAGCCCTCTGC
>CAZWDN010000600.1:0-2281 GCA_964633125.1 uncultured Pirellula sp.
AAGCCGGTCGCCGCGATTTCCAACATCGGCGCGCTATTGCCGAAACCGTCTTTCGATTTCAATGAGGCTCGATAAACAATGCCGGCTTGCTCCGTCGTGCGCGAAATCCCTTGCGTTACGGTCGCAACTCCCTTGGCAGCCGGGTCGTTGCCGTAGAGAAAGTAAAAGTCGCCGTCGGGCCCTTGGCAGAGGCCGTGCAAGCCATGTTCGCCGCCGCCGAACGCCAACAACATGTCGAGCGGCACGTCGGCGCGATCGTCATCGTTGAGATCGCGGGCGATCCGCAGGCCGACGTCGTCGGTGCATAGCAGCAGCGAGCCGCGCTCTTGCGGCACCACGACTAAGCCGCGGGCTCCGGTCGCATGCCCTTCCGCAAACATCAGCCCTCGATCGGCGCGGCCGTCGCCGTCGTCGTCGAGCAGCGTGCGGATGTAGCCGGGCCCGGCGACGACCACGCGGCCGTGGTGATCGACGGTCATCGCCGTGATGTTCGCGGCCAGTTCGTCGTCGGCATACAGTTCGACGACGAAGCCTTCCGGCACGCGCACCGGCAAGGCCCGCGATTCGGCGGCCGACGCCGACGACGCAGCGGCGACGGCCGTCAGAATCGCCGCGCTCACGCAGGCCCGCCATGCACCGCCTCTGCTCATTGCCGCCCTCTCCGGAACCACGGCACGTGGAAGCGGTCAGCCTACTCCATCGGCTCGGCGGCGAAAACAGCACGCCGCGGAATCCCGGTTCGGCTCGTCCGGCACTCGACCAATCGGGCCGGCTTTGCCATGCTACACCCATCGCTCCGCCCGCAACCCCGACGCTCGACCGATGCCTGCCGATCTCGACGAACTTCTCCGCGGTCTCAGCGTCTATCAAGACATCGTCTTGGCCGGCCGCACCGAGCGCCGCGGCGAGCGCGATTGTGAAGAGCGTTGGAACGCGCTGGCGCCGCACTTGCCCGCAACCGGCGCGTTGCTCGACGTCGGCGCCAACTTCGCCTGGTTCTGCCTCCGCTGGTGCTCGGAGCAACCCGACCGCACCGCCGTCGCTTGGGAGGCCGACCTGCGCAGCGCCGCCGTCGCGCGGCTGGTGCTGGAGTCGAACGCCGCCGAGCGCGTTTGCCTCATCACCGCTCGGGCCGACGCGAACAACCTCCAAAGCTTCGTTGCAAGCGGCAGTCGATTCTCCGCCGCGCTCTGCTTGTCGGTGCTCCATTGGATTGCCGACCATCGCGCGTTCCTCCGCACCTTGGGCACGGTCGCCCCGCGGATTCTCATCGAGCATTGCGACCCGCGCGAGGAGGGAGCCGGCATCGAGCAGGTGCGGCGCGAGATCGGCTTCATCGGCGACTATTTGCGCGAGTTGTTCCCCGAGCGCACCGTGCGCCGGCTGGCCGAGTGGAAATCGCACCTGACCGACGAGTTTCCGCGCGAGCTCTGGATGGTCGAGGAGCCCGACGCCGAAACATCGCCCGCTGCGTCGTCCGCCGTCGCGGCCCGGCCGCTCTTGCAACTCGACGCCGTCTGGCCGCCGCCCGCATGGTGGCGCAAACAACTAGAGCGCCCCGAATGGGCGACGGCGTCGAACGTCCTCTTCGCGCCGCCAGGGCTCACGACCATCGCGTCGACTCAACCGGGCGACACCCGCGCCGAACTGCTCCGCCTCATCGCGCAGATGCCGGCCGCGGGCGTCACCACTTGGCGGCGTCGGTTGCGCCGCTATTGGCGATCGGCCCTGCGCCGGATGCGAAACGAAGCGTAGGCGAGACGACGTCCATCGACCTCCGCGCGCCGAGGAGTGCCGTTCGCAGTCGAGCGGAACAGGCGACGACGTGCCGGCAGTGCTTGGCTCCGGGCCCCTTGGAACGCGCATAATCGCGCGCCTCGCCCCCCCGTCGCAATGGTATTCGGCGCGCCGCCATGCGCGATTGCTACTTTAACGGGAAAAACACCTGCAATTTACTAGCCGCTTATTTCGGCGACATTTATCTTGCGGAAGTCAGCCGTTCTTTTTCAAAACTGTCGAACGGTCCGGGGTATTCGGGTTTTTATGTTCGAATCGCAGCTTTTGGGCGGGGCGTTTGCCTCAGTGCCCGTGTGTGCGGCCGCTGCGGCGGCCGTGATCGGCGGCGTCGTCGTCCACCGCCGCTTCGATCGCCAAACCGCCGTGTGCGCGATCCCGCTCCTCACAATCAGCGGCTACAACATCGCCCTGGCCATTCTGGCCGTCGCCGGATTCGTCCGCTAAACCGCCCCGGCGGCGACTCTCCGCAAACATCGTCCTCGGC
>CAZWDN010000601.1:0-2274 GCA_964633125.1 uncultured Pirellula sp.
ATCCCCTTCACCGTTCCTTGCGTGCCGACCGGCATAAACGTCGGCGTCTCCACCGGCCCGTGCGGCGTGTGAAACGTGCCGCGTCGGGCCCGGGTCGCGGGGTCGACGGCACGAAGATCAAAACGAAACGGGAATTGAGGCATGGCGAGTAGGAAGGCGGACGATTTCAACACATAGTTCTCATTAATATAGCGTTTGAAACCGAATGCGAACGGTGACTACGATGAAAGGGCGGAGTCGTTCGCCGTATTAGGCGGTTTTCGCAGCGCGACTCGCTGATGCCGCCGCCGTATTCGCGCCTTTCGAGCCGATGCCGTGACTAAACCTATGATTGTCATAGCCGGAGCCGGCGGCTTCATCGGCGGCGCGCTGGCCGCACACTTTGCCGCTCGCGGCGACATGCACGTGCGGGGAGTCGATAAGAAGCCGCTCGACGACTGGTATCAGCGCCCGTCGGGAGCGGAGTGCCTGTGCCTTGATCTCGCGGAAGAGGCCCATTGCCGCCGCGTTTGCGAGAATGCTCGCGAAGTCTACAACCTCGCGGCCGACATGGGAGGCATGGGCTTTATCGAGCGATTTCGCATCGAATGCCTCCGCAGCGTGCTCATCAATACGCATCTGATTCAAGCGGCGCAGCAAGCCGGAGTCGAACGGTATTTCTTCGCCTCGTCGGCCTGCGTTTACAACACCGACTTGCAGAAGGTTCCCGGTGTTCGCGGTCTCAAAGAGTCCGACGCTTTTCCCGCTCTCGCTGAGCGCGGCTACGGGTGGGAAAAGCTCTTTTCCGAAATGGTGTGCCAAGAGTATTGGCACGAGCGAGGCCTGAAGACCTTCATCGCGCGCTTTCATAACGTCTACGGCCCGCTGGGTACTTGGGACGGCGGACGCGAAAAGGCCCCGGCCGCGGTGTGCCGCAACGTCGTCGCGGCCCGCGAGCGAGGCGAAGATTCGATCGTCGTCTGGGGCGACGGCACGCAAACGCGCAGCTTCACCTACATCGACGACTGTATCTACGGCATCGACCGCATTACGCATTGCGACGAACTCGTGGCCGTGCCCATTAACCTCGGCTCCAGTGAAATGGTGTCGATCAATCAATTGGTCGACTTGGCGGAAGGCTTCGCCGGCGTGAAATTGAAGCGGTGCTACAAGCTCGACGCTCCGCAAGGAGTCGCCGGTCGTAATAGCGACAATACGATGATCCAGCGTATTCTCGGCTGGCAGCCGAATACACGGCTGTGCGACGGCTTGGAACGGACATTTGCCTGGATTGAAGGGGAGTATCGCAAGCGGCAGGCGCAGGCTTCGGCGATCGGTGACCGATGAATCATCCCGTCTCCGTACCAGGGCCGGCCGTGATGCACCGAGTATTCAAGGCTACCCCGTGCACGTTCTTCGCCATGCCCAAGGCGTTTCGCGGTCATGTCGGCATGATCCAGCGGAACGCGATCGGCAGTTGGCTCCGGCTCACGCCTCGGCCGGAAATCCTTCTCTTCGGCGACGATGAGGGCATCGCCGAGTTCGCGGCCGAATACGGCGTGATTCACGAGCCGGAGGTCCGCCGCAACGAGCACGGTACGCCGCTGATGGATGATATGTTCCACCGAGCCCAACAACGGGCCGCGCATGGCGTACTCACCTACATCAATGCCGACATCGTCCTCGGCGACGACTTTTCACGGGCCGTTGACCGTGCGGCGGCCGCCGTCCGCGGACCGTTTCTCATGATCGGACGCCGGACCGATACGAACGTGGACGCACCGTTCGACTTCACCGACCCGCATTGGCACGCCGCCTTGTTGCGGCATGCGACGGCGACCGGCTCTCCCGCGCCGCGCGTCTGCAAAGATTATTTCGTCTATCGCAAGCCGCTATTGGCCGAGATACCGCCGTTTGCCATTGGTCGAGCCGTGTACGACAACTGGTTCGTCTACCATGCCAAGCAGCAAGGGGTGCCGGTGATCGACGCCACACAGGTCGTCACGGCCGTGCATCAGAACCACGATTACGGGCACGTCGCCGGCGGTAACCGCGGGCAAGCGTACGTGCGCGGCGAGGAATCGAAGCGCAACAAGCAACTCGTCGGCGGCATGCGGCTCATCGCCGGTTCGACGCCGACCTGGGTGCTCACGCCGACGAACTTGCGTCGCCGCCGCATGCCGAGCGACCTGCTGCAATTCGCCGCCGATTTGCCCCGCTTCCTGCGTTTGGTGCTCGAACTCTACGGCTGGATCGACGGCCCCTACCGCCGGGCGCAAAAGCGACGCCCGGCGA
>CAZWDN010000602.1:0-2258 GCA_964633125.1 uncultured Pirellula sp.
GTACAGACGAGCCGCGCATACGGATGCGGCGTGCGCACGTGCGGCGCGTCGTCGAAGGCCGTCCGCTCCCGGCTCGTGTCGAGCATCTGATAGCGCTCGCCCTGCCCGATGGGGTCGTAGCACATCGCGGCCATGCCGTGTCGGGCCAGCAGTCGGCAGATCAGTTGATACTGCCCGACCGCCTTCCCGTCGTGACTGTGCCCGCACGGAACAAGCACCGCCGGCCACGGCGCCGGCGCGTCGGGCAGATACAGATTCGCCGTCAGATGAAAGCCGGGGCGCGTTTCGAGCAGAATCTTTTGGACGCGGTAGCCTTTGCCCGGCAGCTCGCCGACGATCTGCGGGTTGAGCGGCGTCCGCTCCGACAGGCCGCCGATGGCATCGAGAAAGTAGGCTCGGCGTTCGCTCTGCCAAGCCTTACAAGCCGCCGCGCTCTTGAGCGCCTTCTCGAAGGCGGCGCTGCGTCGATCCACCAGCCGGTTGAATTCGTCGGTGAGATATTGTTCGAACGCTTCGCCGGGAGTCGTGCCGTCGGCCGACGGTTTGAGCACCGTCAGGTCTTCCTCCGCCGCCCGACAAGCCGAGGAGAAAATGCAAACTCCGAGCAGTGCGCAAGCGACGACGGTTTTCATCGGGGCTCTTCGGAAAAGACCTGGGGAAGAACTGCGTTCACGCTGGCGGGAACTGCGCAGAGATGCGAAGGCCGCGCGCTTGCCGTACAATACGACGCCGCAGTGCCCGTCACAACCCTTGCGCTGATCGTGCTGCATGTGTTCGCGCAGGATGTTCGCCGGTCGATGAAAACCGTTTTGATATTATTTGTCCAAGTACAATCGCCGTCTTCTCCGATTCCCGCCCTGCCTCGCCCTCCCGCCCACTGCTAGGTGCCGCCATGCCGTCGCTCTCACGCCGTTGCTTTCTGTCTCATTCACTTGCATTGGGAACCGCCGCCGCCGGTGCGTCGCGGCTACGTGCGGCCGATCCGCAGCCTGCCCCGTCGGGCGCTGCCGCGCCGGCCGTCGAGCCGATCATCGACATCCATCAACACACCAACTATCGCGACCGCAGCAACAGCCGACTCCTCGCGCATCAGCGGGCCATGGGCGTCACGCACACGATTCTGCTCCCCTCGGGCAGCAACGTCCGCCGCCCCTCGACGAACGACGGTAAGTACAACGGCCTCGGCGGCGTCGGTGCCGGCGGCAACGATTCGGTCGTCGCGATGACGCGCGAGCATCCTCGCGAGTTTCACTTCGGCGCGAACGAAGTGACCGATCTCCCGGCGGCCCGCGACGAAGTCGAAAAGTATCTCAAGCTCGGCGGCGTGATCATCGGCGAGCAAAAGTTCACGGTCGAGTGCGACTCGCGCGAGAGCCGCATCCTGTACGACCTCGCGGCCGAGTATCGCGTGCCGATCCTCCTGCACTTCCAGCACGGCACCTACAACCTCGGCTTCGAACGGCTTGGCAAGATGCTGGAGAAGCATCCGAAGACGACCTTCATCGGCCACGCCCAAACGTGGTGGGCCAATATCGACAAAAACCACGCCGATCAAACCGTGCTCTACCCAAAGGGCGCGGTAACCGCCGGCGGCCTCACCGATCGCTACCTCGCCGACTACCCGAACATGTTCGCCGACATGTCGGCCGGCTCCGGCCTCAACGCGCTCACACGCGACGAAGACCACGCCCGCGGCTTTCTGGATCGGCACCAAAACAAGATTCTCTACGGCAGCGATTGCAACGACGCCGTCGGCCGGGGCACGGCGTGCCAAGGCTCGCAAACCATCGCGGCGTTGCGTAAGCTGGCCCCGTCGAAAGCGGTCGAGCGAAAGATACTGTACGAGAACGCCAAGCAGCTCTTCCGCCTGACCGACGTTTAATGGTTCATCAAAGTATCCACGCCGACGCATTCCCCATGCTTCATCTTGTTTCCCGTGTTGTCGTCTTTTGCACAGTCCTTGGCTCGACTTGGACGCTCGCCGCCGACGACTTTCCGATTCCGCCTAACACGGAAAAGGAAAAATCCGCGCCGATGCCGCCGGACGAGGTCGTCCGTACGGCCAAGCTTCCTCCGGGCTTCAAGCTCTCCGTCTTCGCTGCCGAGCCCGACGTGCGCAACCCCATCGCCATGACGTTCGACGAGCGCGGCCGGCTCTGGGTCGCCGAAAGTTACAGTTGGGCCGGCAACGGCGACGGCGGTTTCCGGCCCGAGATTCGCGACCGCATCCTCATCTTCGAAGACACCGACAACGACGG
>CAZWDN010000603.1:0-2256 GCA_964633125.1 uncultured Pirellula sp.
CCGCTGGAGCAAGTGTTTCACAAGATGATCGCCAAGCGGCCGCAAGACCGCTACGAGACGATGGAGGAAGTGATCGCCGCGCTGGAGCCGCACGGCGACGACTTCAGCGCCGGCTCGTCGAGCGGCGCGGGCGGTTCCAGCATCGGCAGCAGTAAATTACAGAGCGCCGAACTCGCGTCGTTCATGCAAGCGATGGCAGCGCAGCCGAAGCTTTCGGAAAAAGTCGCCGAGTCCGGGTCGTCGTCGAAAGGCCCCGGGCCGCTTTCCAAGTCGTCCGGTTCGAAGACGAAACTCCCAGTCGATGCGACGGCCGCCATCGCGAAGCCGGAAACGGAAACCGATCCGAAGAGCGCGCCGCTGGAGAAGCCTGCGCCCGTCGGCCGTGATACGCAGTGGGGTGCGCCGGCCCGCAAGAACGCATCGCCGGTGAAGCTCATCGCGGCCGGAGTGGTCGGCGTCGCATTGCTTGCGGGGGCGGGCATCGTCGTCAAAATGCGCAATCACGACCCGGGCGCGACGGAAACCTTTGCGCCGGCCGGCGCGAGCGCGGGAGCGGCGCCCGCGCCGGATTCCGTCAGGGCGCCGGTTGCTTCCGGCGGGCCGTCGGGGATTGAGACATTGTCGATCTCCAAACTGCTCGACTCCTCGGATTACGTTTGGAGCGAGCCGGAGAATCTTGGGCCGACGATCAACGGCTCCGGCGATGAGAAGTCTCCCTCGCTTACGAACGATCAGCTCCGCATCTATTACGATCGCACGAGCGGCGGCCGGGCGGAAGCGTCGCGCCCGTCGACCGATGTGCCGTTCGCCGCGCCGGTCAAGGGATACTCGGTCAAGGAGCCGTGGCTTTCCGGCGACGGACTCGCGATGGTGTTTGTCTCGAAAGAAGCGAACGGCGACGTTTTGTTTCTCGCGCAACGTCCGACGCTCGATGCTCCGTGGGTGAAGGTAGAATTGCCCCCGCAAGCCAACGGGCCCGGCAAGCCGCAATACCCGCGGCTTTCTTCGGACGGGCTGTCGCTGCTTTTTCAGTCGGGCTTGCCCGCTAACCAAAGCGATATTTGGATCAGCCGGCGCGCGAGCGTCGCCGAGCCGTTTGGGCAGGCCGTGAATTACGGACCGACCGTCAACACGGGCGTGTGGGAGGGGACCGGGCAGCTATTAGGCGACAATGTGACGCTCGTGTTTCGCCGGAACAGCGATTGGCACTTCGTTTATCAGAACGAACGAGGGGGCAAGGCCTCGATTCCGTTGCCGTCGCATCCGTTTTCCACGGAGCATCTCTGGCTGACGCCCGACGGGCGCACGGCGTACTTCAGCGCGAATCGCGCGGGCGGCTTCGGCGGCCTTGATCTTTACGTCAGCCGGCGCGTGCCGAAGTCGCAAGTGAAAGTGATACCCAAGGTCGTGGCGCCGTTTCCCCGCGTGAATCCGATTACCGGCGAACTGTCCGCATCCGTATTTCTCGACGACTTGCAAGAGCTCTCCTATGTGGGCGACCGCTTTGTCGCGAAGCACGGCATGTATACCTCGGGCACCGAGCTGAAGTGGCACGGCGGCAAGCCGGAGCATTCGCTTTTCACGCATCCGCACAACGAGACCGGTCTTGCGCAGTTGGAATATCATCTCGGCGGCTCGTGCGAAACGTTTTCCGCCACGGTCGGTATGGTCGCCAAGCCGAAAACGCCGCCCGTGTTTCGCGTGTACGGCGACGGTAAGCTTCTTTGGGAATCGCCGCCGCAACCCGAGCCCGACGTGGGGCTGGCTTGCAACGTCGATGTGCGCGGCGTACGGCAGCTACGCTTAGAGGTGTTCTGCGACGGTGCGTACGATTTCGCCTACGCGGTGTGGATCGATCCGAAGCTTTCGGCCGTCACCGGGGCGTCCGGCGCATCGGTCGTCGTTCCCGCCGAAGCTCTCACGTTTGCCGGCCATCGCTACTTGTTGGTCGCCGACCTGCGCAGTTGGAAGGAAGCCAAATTGTTGGCCGAAGCGCGGGGAGGACATCTCGCGACTTTGTCGTCGCAAGCGGAAGTCGAATGGGTGCGGGAGAATGTGTGGCGCACTCGTCCCGCGCCGGCTGCCGGCGAAATCAACGGGTCGAACAATCGCATTGCCTTGGGCGCGCAACGCGTCGACGGCGTTTGGAAGTGGCTGACCGGCGAGCCGATGGACTTCGCGCTTTGGCGCGACGGGCGCGCCGACGGCTCCGGTACGGTCCTCACGTGGGAAATGGAAAAGAAGTGGGACGACGTG
>CAZWDN010000604.1:0-2246 GCA_964633125.1 uncultured Pirellula sp.
GGCTTGACGGTGTCGAGCTCCGAGAAAATCGACTTCGTCAGCGTGTCGATCAATTCGGCGACCGTCAGCACGTCGGTGTCGGCGGAGACCTTGAGTTCGGCGTCGTGTAAACGCTTGAGAGTTAACGACGAGAGGAATTGATCGAGCACGCGATTTTGCCACATGAGAATTACTTCATGCACGGCAAAGTCGAGACGTTCCGGCTCGCGCACGCCCCAGTGGTTCCAGCGCGTGGCGGCCAAGTAATTGTAAATCTCCGGTGGGAACGCGAACGGCTTATCGCTGAAAATGCGCTCGTTGACGAGTTTCAATGCGGCCCGTTGTTTTTCGGCCGGCACGACCTGAAACGGCGGTCGCGCATTCGGATCACCCTTGTGGTCGCGGTTTACGTACAGCCCGCCGACGTAGCGCGAGGCGAAGAATAGCGACGAGCCGTAATTGCCCAAGAGCACGCCGAACGCCTGACGTGCGCGTTGGTAACCGTCGCCGTCTTTCGTAACACGGTCGACCACCCCGGGGATCAGACTTTCGATAAGTTCCGACCGCGCCTTGGCGTAGTCGAGCGGCTCTTTGCCGAAGTCGAAACGGTTGACCAGCGGATCGGGGTCGATGCCGCGCGTATCTTCGTCGGTCGCATAAGCCAGCGCCGGTTCGGCCGAGCGCGAGGCGATCTTCTTTAAGCCGGCTTCGGCGTCCGAGGCCGAAAGCGTCTTGTAGCCGTATTCGATGGCCCAATAGTCGTAGGGACCGATCGTCAGCGAGTAGTAATCGCCTTGCTTCTTCCCCTTGGGTGCGATGTTCGTGGGGTTGTAATCCATGACGGACGCCGCCAGGCCGACCGCACGCGTCTTTTCAGTGTCGTTCAGTTCGTCCACCTTCAGCAAGGTGCTCGCCTTGAAGTTGTGCCGCAGACCGAGCGTGTGCCCGACTTCGTGCATCGACACTTCCTTCAAGCCTTCGAGGATCATACGCGTTTGCTCCTTTTCGGCGGCGGCGGCGTCCGGGGCGGTGGCCGCCAGAGCCGTGGCGCCGAGCGCGAGTTCGCGGGCCATACCGGTGTGCAATTCGCAACGGCACATGTGGCTATGGCGGTGCGACGTCGGCACGCCGGCCATCATCTGTCGATACTCGTCGATGTCGAGGGGGCCGCCGGTCATGGCGGCCACGCTCTTCGGTGTGAACGTCTCCATCTCCATTTTCCAGAAACGGATGAAGTCGGCGTCGAAAATAATGTCGGCGTCGAGAATCTGCCCGGTCAGCGGATTCACGCGGCTCGGGCCCATCGCGAAGCCGGCCCCCGACGTGATCCAGCGGAACGTGTTGTAGTTGATGTCTTCCGGGTCCCAGTCGGCGTTGTCGGGCTGCTGACGCACTTCGATGGCGTTGACGATCCCCGCCTTTTCAAAGGCCTTGTTCCATTCGAGGATGCCGTCGGAAATCGGCTTGCGGTATTGAAACGGCACGGTCTTTTCGATCCAGAAGACGATCGGCTTCTTCGGCGGCGAGAATTCCGCTGAAGGGTCGGCCTTCTGCAAATCCCAGCGGTTGATGTAGCGGACGAAGTTGTCGTCGGTCCCCTTCTTCGAGTAGTCCTTCAGCACCGTGAGAAAGTATCCAACGCGATCGTCGGCAGCCCGCGGCTGGTAGCCGGTTTCGGGCAGGGCGCTGATCGAGTAGTGAACGTTGATCGTGGCGCTGCGCGAATCGGGCACGGTGTCGAGTTGAACGTTCGGCGCAATGCTGTACGACGCGGCAACTTCCAATTCGACGTTGTCCTTGAAGCCCTTCACCGCGGCGAAGGTCGACTTCGACGGAGAGAAGGTGAAGCCGGGTTGCGCCAAGCCGATTTGCGGCAAGTCGCTCATGAAGATCTGCGTGAAGTCGATGACGGCGCCCCCCTTGGGGCCCATCGTGATGATCGGCAGGCTGTAGAGCACGCTGTCCGTGTAGGCAAAGCGCACCGCCGATTCTTCCGGGCTCCCCTTGGTGGCGCGGAAGCGAATGTTGCGACGGACGACGTGGATGTTGTCGTCGACTTTGCGGAACTGCCAGAGCCAGTCGTCGCCGAAGCCCCACGACATGCCGCCGAGCAACTGCCCTTCGCCGATGCCGCGGGCGATAGAGATCAACACGATCAGGTCGCGGTTCATGATGCCCGGCTCGATTTCGGCCAAGAGCCGCGCGTCTTTGCGATAGAGCTGAATTAGGCCGTCGACCGGTTTGAAATCTTTGAGCACATCCGCAAA
>CAZWDN010000605.1:0-2232 GCA_964633125.1 uncultured Pirellula sp.
TGGTGCTCGTCGCTGATCGATCACGGGTATCGGGGCGAGATGGAATGCATCATCGCCAAGATCTTCGGCAGTGAGGCCCAGAAGGAAGCGGCCATCGAACTGCTGATGAAAACGCACGGCGGCCGGTCGTTCCTGCAAGGGCACATGTTCGGCGACAACGTCCACGAGTTCCTCGCTCCCTGCATCTACGAGGGAGAAGGAGAAATGCTCGGCATGGCGTTCTTCAAATCGCTCGTGAAGCAGCACGGCACGGAGTTCTTCGAACCGATCGGCAAGGCGCTGGTCGCCGCGGGGATCAAGAAACCGAATCTTTCCAGCCCCGCGCACCTCTGGGCCTTGCGCGGCCCGATGACGCACTACGGCAAATGGATGCTGGCTCACAAATTCGCCGGCCGCAAACAACCGACGCTGCCGCCGATGCCCGAGGCGCTGCGGAAGCACGCGGAGTTCGCCGTGTCGTTCCTCGATAAATCGGCGCTGGAGATCAGCGGCACGATGCGGAAGCATCAACTGGCGCTGGCCGACCGGCAGTGCCGGATGTCGGAACTTTCGTCGCGCGTGCAAACGGCGATCATCATGCTGGCGACGAGCCTGTACGCGTCGCGTCAACACGACGAACTGGTGCGCACGGCGGCCGACTGCATCTGCCAAGACTTCACCAGGCAGCTCACGGGCCGTCGGCCCGACGATCGCTACTTGCGCACCATCACGAAACTCGGCGAACAAATCGCCGACGGCGATTTCACGCCGATCGCCGGCGTGCCGCAAGGCGAGATTCTGATGCGATATGAGAGCTAACGGGATCGGGAGTTCTGAAGGATGACGGATATTCGCCGGATCGGGGCCGGGGCGCGGTGGTCGGACGTCGTCATTCACGCCGGCGTAGCGCGTTGGGTGGAAGTTGCCGAGGACGGCAAGGCCGATACGGCGGAACAAGTGCGCCAGGTACTGGCGCAGATCGATGCGACGCTCGCGGAACTCGGCGCGTCGCGCGAGCGGGTGCTGCAGGTGATGATCTATCTCGCCGACTTGGCGGACGCCCCGACGCTCAATCGCTTGTGGGACGCCTGGGTCGTGCCCGGCCAAGCACCGTCGCGAGCCTGCGTCCAAGCGGGGCTCTCCGGCACGCTCAAGGTCGAGATGCTCGTGATGGTGGCGGTCGACGCTTAGCTGATAAGAGTTCTACTCGGTCTTGGTGCGCCAAAGTTCTTTGCCGTTGCGGTCGACAATGGCAATTGTATTCTCGTCGATCCAGACGAGCGGATCGGCAAGAAGCTGGTTGGTGCGTCGACTCTCTCCCTTCGAGTTTACGTATATCGCGTCAACCTCTCCAATCCTAATGGGACTTTCATAGGATTGACCACCCTCAATAATTCTAAATCCATTATCCTCGTCGCGTAGTCGCGTCACGGCAACTGTGAGCGTATCTAGTCTGATTAGGTAGTTGCGTACAAGTTTTGCGATCTGTTTACGTGAAGGGGAGCGTCGTTCGTAAAGGCCCTCTTCAATCCAACGCCCGTCGGATGTTCGTTGGTACTGAATATTGCCGATATCACTGCTTTCCAAAACGACACGTTCGTCGCTGCGCCAGTTGAAGTAATAATTGTGAAGGACCGACGCAATCGAACGGACTTCCGCCTCGAACTGTCCGTTACGATCATGAATTGCAAAAGAGACCTTCTTTTCGGAAGTATCAATGAGATATCGCGCGGAACTCGGCGAGTAGTGTCGCTTGGGTGCCGAAGAGCTTAGAAAGGAACATGAAGTTAAAAGTAGCGTGACGGTGGCCAACGCGGTTATGGCGCATCGAGTTTTCATATCATGCACCGCATTCTCGCCATGACTGCCGATTCGTCGTGGAGAAGAGTCGACGTGAAAAAGTTCGAACGGCAGCAGCTACTTACGGTCTTATTCTAAGCCGCGCCGAATGGGCGGGCCGGCCAAAAATCGCCTGGAGATTGCCCGACGGTTTCGCTACCGTGCAGGGTGGTCTTTGGCAAATTGTAGTCCGCCACTCCGTGGCGGAATTGGACGTTGCGCCGTCGTGCGCGATCGCTATCGGCATGCGTTCAGAACGCGTATTTCCGCCGCGGAGCGGTGGAATACATTGCGTAAGTCGCTCTCGCGTTTTCCACTTACGTCGACCGTTATGTACGCACTGCGTACATAACGGTTTCTAAGTACGCACAACCCCAAAACCCACAAGGGGTGCGTACATAACTCAAGTTATGT
>CAZWDN010000606.1:0-2221 GCA_964633125.1 uncultured Pirellula sp.
ATGAGCCCGACTTTCAATTGGCCGCTTCCATCGGTTTGCCCGCCGGCGCACCGTGTGCCGCGATAGTTGCCGCGTTGCGTCCTGAAAAGAACCATGGACTGTTTCTCAACGCGGCGGCGCTTGCGGCGAAGCAGGTGCCGGAGAGTCGGTTTCTGGTTATCGGCGACGGGGCGCTTCGTCCTCAGCTTGAGCAGCAAGCGCGCGATCTCGGCATTGCCGATCGGGTCCTATTCCTCGGCACGCGGAGCGACATTCCGCAACTCCTGGCACTGACCAGGGTGCTGGTTCTCAGTTCGCATATGGAAGCCAATCCGGTGTCGATTCTTGAGGGCTTGGCCTGTGAGAAGCCGGTCGTTGCCACGCGGGTTGGGTCGATTCCTGAGACCGTCCATGACGGGATCAGCGGCTATCTCACGCCGCCGGGCGATGCCGCACAGATGGCGGATCGGCTGGTGCAATTCCTTCAGGATTCGGAGCTTTCCGCAGCCATGGGAATCGCCGGGAGAAACCACGTCGTAAACAACTGGTCCCTCGCACGGATGGTTTTTGGATACCAGGAACTTATCCAGGTTTCCTATTTATCCAAAAGTTCGGCTGGACCAGCTTTGAAAAATGGTTTGGCCGGATCGCAAGCCGCCGAGCTTGTGAAGTCTCAGTGAGTGACTAGGCGAAAAACGTCACCGTGCGCTTCCACCGCTCTCGGAATAGATCGAACTATTTTATCCAAATATCGTATTCAATGTAGTTGCATTTATTATCCAGATAGCCACAATCACGCGTATTGCCTGAGTTGTTCGTTGCGGAGCGATCATCCAAAGGCACGGGCATGAGACAACTACGAGTTGCGAAGTTACGCGCGACTCGGTTTGGTCGAAAGCACGAACGTAACAATGGATGGTTCTCCGTTTGGTTCGTCGAGGTTGCGCATCCCCAGTGCGGCCTCCACTTCACTGCCGCAGTGCAGCGTTGACGAACCTTCCCATCGCGATGCCCGCCGCTCGGCAACCACGCCGGCCGAACGCGCCTATGAAGGCTTGCGGCATCTGCTCCAGTCGCGACTCTATGCCGACGACGTCGGCGCCGATTGTTGGGAATTTGCGCTCGACCTCGCCGAACTGAAAGCCGTCGGCCTAACCAGTAGCGACTTGCGTTGGCTCGTACTTAAGGGCTACGCGCAACATGCGCGTGAGACGACGCTTCCCGGCGACGCCCAGCGTTCGTTCCGGCCGTCGAAGAGTCTCACGCTCTCGCGACGCACTTGTTTCGTGATCACGGATGCCGGCATCGAAGCCGCGCGACAATGGATCGCGGCCGATGAAACCGCCCGCCGGCAAGCCGTACTCACGGCGAGCAAAGTGCCCGCGGTCGCTCCTGCGCCGGAAACGCCGCATTCTCGCATGGCTCCGCATTGGGATTCCGATTTGCAGGAACTTCGCGTCAACGGACTGATCGTCAAGCGCTTCAAGGTTCCGGCGCCGAACCAAGAAATGATTCTCGCCGCTTTTGAAGAAGAGCACTGGCCGGCCCGAATCGACGATCCCCTGCCGCCGCATCCCGACCAAGATCCCAAGCGCCGCCTTCACGACACGATCGTGAGCCTCAACCGCAACCATAAGAGCCGGATGATTCGCTTCATGGGCGACGGGAGCGGCCAAGGGGTGCGTTGGAGCGTCGCCGGCGACGAGGACGAGAGCACGGTCTAGCGGCAAGCAGGCGGCTAAACCGTTACGCTCAATAGAGCTTGGAATTCCGGATCGTCGCGCACCCGGTCGAAGTCGGATTCCCCGGACACCAAGTCGCGGTAGTCGGGATCGCGCCGCAAGGCCTCGCCGAGCAGTTCGATCGCGCGGTGTTTATCCCCCCGAAGGCTCCGATAGCACGCCAAATTGTAGTAGAGAATCGCCTGCGACGGATCGATCTCCAGGCCCCGCTCCAACGACTCGATCGCTAGGTCGATCCGATCAGTTCGCTTGTAGCACCAGCCCAGCGCCAGATAGATGTCGATCTTGCTGGGGGCCCGTTCCGCCGCGGCCTGCAGGGCGTCAATCGCCTCGGCATACCGCCCCTGGGCGCGATACGCTTCGCCGAGCAGATAGAGATGCTCGCTTCGTAGCGTGTTCGTGTCGTCGATTTTGGCGAGCGTCGCGACGGCCAAATGCGGCAGACTCAGCTCGAGATATCCCTCGGCTTCCCGCAGCAATCGTTGATAGCGGATGCGACT
>CAZWDN010000607.1:0-2220 GCA_964633125.1 uncultured Pirellula sp.
TGATGCCGAAGAAGATGTTGGTGACGCGGGAAGCGCTGGATGCAATCAAGCAAAAGTCGGCGGCCGGGGCGTAGCGGCGTAGGTTGGCGGCGGTCGGCGGGTTTATCGAACAGTATTGCGACGAGTGGTAGTCATGGCTGAAAACACGACGGAACAAGCGGGCGTTTTGCGGGCCGACCAGGTCATCCTGCGTCCGCTGGTGACGGAAAAGGGCGTGCATCGCTCTTCCCGCTATAACGCTTACGCATTTGAAGTGGCCAAGAGCGCGACGAAGGTCGACATCCGCCGCGCGGTGGAAGAGTTGTTCAATGTGAAGGTGGTTCGCGTTCACACGCAGAACCGCAAGGGAAAACCGCGTCGCACGCGTTTCAAGGCGACGCACACGCGTGATTGGAAGAAGGCTATCGTGAAGCTCGATGCCGAACACCGGATCGAGTTGTTCTAGTCGGTGGTCTCGGGTAGGCGGCTCCGCTGTCGCTCGCGAAAGCAAACACGAAGAAGTTGGAACGAAAGTAAACTGCCATGGGTATTCGAGTATACAAGCCGGTCACCGCGGGACGCCGTAATGCGAGCGTGAGCGACTTCGCGGAGCTGACTAAGGGCGCGAAGCGTGAGCCGTCGCTGCTCGTCCGCGCCAAGAAGACCGGCGGCCGCAACAATCAGGGCGTGATCACCTCGCGTCATCGCGGCGGCGGTCACAAGCAGCAAATCCGCATGATCGACTTCCGTCGTAATAAAGACGGCGTCGCGGCGAAGGTTGACTCCATTCAGTACGATCCAGGTCGTTCGGCTCGCGTCGCCTTGCTCTTCTACGTGGACGGCGACAAGCGATATATCATTGCTCCCGAAGGCCTTAAGGCCGGCGACAAGGTGATGAGCGGGCCGGAATCGCCTCCGACCGTCGGCAACTGCTTGCCGCTGAAGAATATTCCCATCGGCATGAAGATTCACTCGATCGAGTTGCTCCCGGGCCGCGGCGGCGTGTTGTGTCGTTCGGCCGGTTCGAGCGCCGTGCTTGCCGCGCGTGAGGCCGATTGGGCCCAGATCAACTTGCCGAGCGGCGAAATTCGTCGTGTTCCGGCCGCCTGTCGCGCCACGATCGGCGCCGTCGGCAATTCGGATCACATGAACGTCGTCATCGGCAAGGCCGGTCGTAATCGTTGGAAGGGTATCCGACCGACGGTTCGCGGTACCGCGATGAACCCGATCGACCATCCGCACGGCGGTGGTGAAGGTCGTACCAAGGGTGGTCGCCATCCGGTGAGCCCGTCGGGCAAGTTGGCCAAGGGCGGGCGTACCCGCAAGCCGCGTAAGTTCTCGAGCACGGCGATTGTTCGTCGTCGCCGCTCGCGCCGCTACGGCCAGTTGAAGATTACCTAGTTTGGGTCGTTTGGTTACACGATAGGTTCGAATCAAAGTTAGTGAGATTGCACGATGGGACGTTCGAGTAAGAAGGGGCCGTTTGTCGACCCGAAGTTGTTCTTTAAGGTTGAGAAGCTCAACGAGCGCGGCATTAAAGAACCTTTGAAGACCTGGGCTCGCCGTTGCACGATTGTGCCGGAGTTCGTCGGTCACACGTTCATGGTGCATAACGGCAAGCAGCACGTCAAAGTGTTCGTCAGCGAAGAAATGGTCGGTCACAAGCTCGGCGAATTTTCCCCGACGCGGACCTTCCGCGGTCACGGCGGCGTCAAGAAAGCGGAGCCCAAGTAGGGTTGTGAACGCGGATTTTCTCGCTCGCAACTAAGGAACTGTAACGATGGCATACACGGCAACTCACAAGCACGCCCGCATCAGCGCCCGCAAGGTGCGTTCGATGGCGAACTTGATTCGCGGCAAGCATGCGGACGAGGCTCTCGATATTTTGAAGTACATGCCGCATCGCGGTGCTCGGATGTTGGAGAAGGTGCTGAAGAGCGCCCTCGGCAACGCCGAGGATCGCCGTGCCGCTTCGGTCCAAAACCTCGTCGTGGTCGATGCTCGCGTCGACGGCGGCCCGATGTTTAAGCGAATCAAGCCGGTCTCGCGCGGTCAGGCCTACATGATCAAGCGTCGGACGGCTCACATTAAGGTCTCGCTGGACGTCGTATAGTCCGTTTAGCTCCGCCCGGCTCGGTTCGCGAGGTGCGGTTCATGCACCCCGCGAACGCAACGTAACAACTCCTCACACTCGCAGATTTCGGAATCGGTTATGGGTCAAAAGGTCAATCCCGTCGGCTT
>CAZWDN010000608.1:0-2214 GCA_964633125.1 uncultured Pirellula sp.
GTGCCGAGCGTCATCACGATGCCTTCGAAGCGCGAATGGATGCGCGCCAGGCGGTTCGAGTCGAGCATGAGCGACCCGGGCAGTTTCAACGGCCGAGACTTCGGCGCCGGCTCGACCTGCGCGACGCGTACGCCGAGCCGCTTCATCACGTCGACCGGCAGCACCAAGGTGTCGGGCCGGCCTTCGGCGAGACAGGCCTCGCGTTTCGGCTCCGCCGCGTGCGAAACGACCGGACGCACCGGCTCGGCAGTCGGCGCTACGGGCTTGTGCCGCAGGAAATAGCCGGTTGCCGCAGCGCCGAGAACGAGACCGGTAAGCGCCGCAGCGCATACTGTTACGCGGGCCGCCGTCATAGCTCACGCAGACCTTAGCCAAGAGAGGAGGGCCGGGGGGGAATGTCTAGCGAATTCTAGAACTATTCCGCAGTGTGCGAAGCGTCGATCGGAGAGACTTGCGGAGTCTTAATCGATCTCTCCGGATGCTAACCAAAACGTTAGCCGCAGCGCAGGAACTGCCGTCGGAAAGCGTGCCGCACAGTGCGTCGGGCGCTGCAAACCGACGCGCTTCGCCCGAGCCTCGACTAGGGAAATTGCTCGACCTGCAACAGGCCGGCGATTTCCGCGGCGGCCGTCCAGCGGGCTTCCTGGGCCTCGATGTAGCCGAGATCGGCTTCAATGAGCGTGCGCTGTGCTTGGAGCAGCCGCAGGAAGTCGGTCTGTCCCTGTTCGAAGAGGCTCCGATTCACCCGGAACACCTCCTGCGCCTTGGGCAGAATCTTCTCCTGGTAGATCTTGGCCCGTTCCCCGGCCGCCATGTAGACGCCCAATGATTGGGCCGCTTGTTGGGAAAGTTCGTTTTCCGTACGTTGCAACGCGGCCGTCGCTCGAGAAATATCGGAACGCGCCGAGCGAATTCCGCCCTGATTGCGATTGTAAAGCGGAATCGTCGTCAGGAATTGCGCGTACCCTTGGTCGTTCAACGGACCTTCCACGGAGTACTGATAGCCGGCCTGAATGTTGAAGTTCGGCCACGGCTCGGCGCGGGCGCGGCGCAAGGCCCACTGCGTCTTCTGGATTTCCACGGCCGCGATGTGCGCCGCCGCGTTCCGATCGACGACCCCTTGTCGCACCGCTTCCAGTTCGTAGTCGGGCAGCGGCAGCGTGAAGTCGAACTTCAGTCGGCCGATCTCCATTTCCGGTACGCCGATCGCCGCGGCCAACTGCTTGCGCGCGGCGGCGACCGTCGCTTCGGCGTTGGCATGCGCGACGCTCGCCTTGTCGTACTCGATTTCCAGTTGCACGGCGTCGGCCCGATTCGTTTCGCCGGCTTGCAGCAGTTTCTGACCCACGTCGCGCGAGCGGCCGGAGACGACCATCAATTCTTGCAGCACCTCGACGCGGCGCTGGGCCGCGGCCGCCGTGTAGTACGACTTGCGAACGTTGGTGAGCACCTCGAAGCGCGTGCGCGTGAAATCGAGCTGCGCCTGCTCCACGGCGCGATACGCCACGGCACGATTGAGTCCGAGCTTATGGGCCGTGATGAAGTCTTGGGCGAACACCCAGTTGTATTGGCTGATGCTGCCGGTCCACTGCGGCGAACTGGTGAAGAACGTCGGGTTGGGTATGATGCCGACCTGTACGGCCTGACCTTGTGCGACGCCGACCTTCGCCGAAGCTTCGCGCAAGGCGGGGTTGCCCGTCTGTGCGAGGAACTGACATTCGTCGAGGGTCATGCCCGTGTCGTCGACCGGCTGCGGGGCAATGGGCTCGGGCGCCGTCGTCGGCAACGTGTCGGTCGGCAGCGCTTCAGGGCGTTGTTGCGCGAGAGCCGTGTCGACCAAGGCCGTGTTGAGCAACAGGGCCGCCGAGATTTTCCACCAGAATCGACGCATACCGAACGTTCCCCGAAGTTGGCGCCTCGGCAGGTCGCCGCCACGGCTCCTGAAGGGGTGCTCGCAATTTGAGAACGCCCTTGCCGTTGCGATTTCCATCGCCCTGCAAAGTACTATCGAAATAATCGACATTTCAGGTGAAACCGTCGTTGCCGGCATGTTGCATACTACCGGTGCGGTGCAACCGGCATTGCCGCTACAATCGGGCCTGTCACATCGCCGTTGCCGGTTTCTCTACGCATGACCGCTACGTTCGTTACCGTTTACCAAGACGACCGATTGCTCGTGCTGGATAAGCCCTCCGGATTGCTGGCCGTGCCCGG
>CAZWDN010000609.1:0-2182 GCA_964633125.1 uncultured Pirellula sp.
TCGACGCCGCCGACGGCAAAGTGCTGCACCACAAGCTGCTCTTCGAAAACGCCGATCCCGAACCGCTCGGCAATCCGATCAACAGCTACGCGTCGCCGTCGTGCGTGCTGGAAGAAGGCGCCGTCTACGCGCACTTCGGCACCTACGGCACGGCCCGGCTCGACCCGACGACCGCCGCCGTGGTTTGGCAGCGTCGCGATTTAAACGCCCGTCACTACCGCGGCCCCGGCTCGTCCCCCATCGTCTTCGAGAACCTGCTGATCCTCACGTTCGACGGCATCGATCGCCAATACGTCGCGGCCCTCGACAAGCACACCGGCAAGACCGTGTGGCAGACGCCCCGTTCGCACGACTACAAAGACCTCAACGAACAAGGCAAGCCGAAGGGCGACGGCGATTACCGCAAGGCCTACCACACGCCGTCGATCGCGCTCGTCGCCGGCCGGCCGCAGTTGATCACCGTCGCGTCGAAAGCCGCCTTCGGGCTCGACCCCTACACGGGCAAAGAAATCTGGGTGCTCGAGCATGAGAACATGAACGCCGCCCCGCGCGTGCTCTTTCTGCCGGGCCTGGCCGTCATCAATTCCGGCAGCGAACGGGCCAACCTGTTCGGGCTGAAGCTCGACGAAACCACGCAAGGCAACGTCACCCAATCGCACGTCGTTTGGCAGCGCAAAAAGGCCAACAGCGCGCTCTCCTCGCCGGTGCTGGTCGGCGAGCGGCTGTTCTTCATGACCAACCAAGGGGTGCTCTACAGCGTCGACGCCCGCAGCGGCGAAGAGATTTACGCCCAGCGCATCGGCGGCAGCTTCTGTGCCTCGCCGATCGTCGCGGGCAACGTGCTGTACTTCTGCGACGAAAAGGGAACGACCACGGTCGTCCGCGCGGCCGGCGAGTACGAAGAACTCGGCGTCAATACTTTGGAAGACGGCATGCGCGCCTCGCCGGCCGTCGCGGGCGGAGCGATGTACTTACGCACATTCGGCCACTTGTACAAGATCGCCGCGCCGAAGTAGGCGCGTCGCTCACCCGCGCGAGGCTTCGTTCCGTTCCCACGCCTCGATCGCCACGAGTAGCCGCGTGCGAATCTCGTTCAGCTTCGCGGTCGACATGATCTTCTTCCCCTTGCGATCGGTCACGTAGAACACGTCGACCACCTGGTCGACGTACGTGCCGATCTTTGCCGCGCCGATGCTCAATTCCATGTCGTACAGCGTGCGGGCAATGGTGTAGAGCAGCCCCCGGCGGTCGGCCGCGAAGATGTCGAGTACCGTGAAATGATCGCTCGTCGCGTTGTCGGCGCTCACGCGCGTGGGCAGCTTCGGCACGGCCGCCGCCCGACGCGGCGACTTGCTCCCCCACGTCTTGCGGAAGTTCGGCCGCTTCGTTTGTCGATGGTCGAGCGCCTTGGTGAGCGCCGCGCACACGTCGTCGGTCCGCGTCTTCGCCGGCTCGCCGGCGTAGTCGGGGTCTTGCACGTAGAAGCGGTCGACGATCAAGCCGTCTGCCAGCGTGTGGATCTCGGCGGAAAGAATCTGCAACCCTTCGGCCGACAGCGCCCCGGTCAGCCGATGAAACACGCCCGGCGCGATGTCTTCGTACGTGCCGATCCAGTACTCCGTCGTGTTGCTTTCCGGCAAGTAGCGCGCTTCGGCGATCACGTCCTGCCGGCCCAGCCCCTTTAGCTTCATCAGATCGCTTGCCACCTGCTCCGGCCGGTTGCCGTACAGGTAGCTCGCCGGCAGTTCCTCCAAACGACGCTGAAACCAAACGTCGTCGGCTCCGGCGGCCGCCAGCGCTTGGCGCGCCGCGCCGCGGCGCTCGGCCAACGCGGCCCGCGATTGTTCCGCGTGGTCCTCGCTCGTCAGCCGTTGCCGCGTCCGCCGATAGAGATCGTGCAGTACCTCGGCCTTCCAGGGGTTCAACGTTCCCGGGCCCACGGCGGCCGTGTCGCAGCAGGTCAGCACGTACAACATTTGCAGCGTCTCCGCCGAGCCCACGTCGACGGCGAACCGCGTGATCAGGTGCTCGTCGCTCGTGTCGCGGCGAAACGCCAAGTGCGACATCGCCAAGTGCTTGTGCACGAGAAACTTGAGCGTCTCCCCGTCGGCCTCGTCGATTCCCAGCCGCGGAATCGTCTCCTCCGCGATCCGCAAACCCACGTCGCTATGGTCTTCCGGGT
>CAZWDN010000610.1:0-2178 GCA_964633125.1 uncultured Pirellula sp.
AGGGGTAAGCACCATTGGCCGCGATTCCCCGTCCCTTTATCATGCAGACTATGAACCTCAGAACCTACGAAGAACGTCGCCGCCTGGAATCGCTGGCTCCCGCGGAGCTGCGCGCGTTCCAGTTGGAACGCTTGAACCAAATGCTCGGCGAGATTCTGCCGGCCAATCGTTTCTACGCGTCGAAACTGGCCGACGTGTCGCTGCCGCTGAAGTCGCTCGACGACCTGAGCAAGTTGCCGTTCACCTATAAAGACGAACTGCTGACGACGCAAAACCACGGCACGGCCGCGAACCTGACCTATCCGCGCGAACGCTATGTGCGCTTCCACCAAACCTCGGGTACGCGCGGGCGACCGCTCGTGGTGCTCGACACGGCCGACGATTGGGGCCGGTGGATGGATATTTGGCAGCATATTTTCGACGCGGCCGAGATCGCCGAGGCCGACGGCATTTTCTTCGCCTTCTCGTTCGGTCCGTACGTCGGGTTTTGGAGCGCGCTCGAAGCGGCGGCCGAGCGGGGCTGCATGGTCGTGCCCGGCGGCGGCATGAGCACGCCCGTGCGCTTGGAACTGCTGCGGCATTGCGGCGCGAGCGTCGTGTGCTGCACGCCGAGCTACGCGCTGCACATGGCCGAAGTCGCCGCGGAACGCAAGCTCGATCTGCGCGCGTTCGGCATTCGGACGTTCGTGCTCGCGGGCGAACCGGGGGGCTCCGTCCCGGCCGTGCGCGCGACCATCGAAAGGGCGTGGGGCGCCCGCGTGATCGATCATGCGGGAGCTTCGGAAGTCGGGCCGTGGGGCTTCGGCGACTTCGCCGGCGAGGGCTTATTCGTGCTCGAAAGCGATTTCATCGCCGAGTTTCTCTCCGTCGAAACCGGGGCCCCCGCCGAAGACGGCGAACTGGCGGAACTCGTCATCACGTCGCTCTTCCGCTACGGCTTGCCGATCATTCGTTATCGCACCGGCGATCTGGTGCGGCCGCTGCGGAAGCATGCGTTCCCGCGACGCTTTACGTTTCTCGCCGGCGGCGTCGTCGGGCGGACCGACGACATGTTCATCATTCGCGGCGTGAATATCTTCCCGTCGGCCTTGGATCAAATACTGCGCGGGTTTCCGGAAGTCGTCGAGTATCGCGTGACGGCCCGCACGCGCGGCGCGATGGACGTGCTGGAGGTGGAGATCGAAGACCGTCTGAGCCTGCCGGAGCGCGTGGCCGACGAACTTCGCATTCGGCTCGGCTTGAACGTCGACGTGGCGCTGGTGCCCATCGGCAGCTTGCCGCGATTCGAAGGTAAGGGGCGGCGATTTGTGGATGCACGTCCGAGCAAGAAGTAGCCGATGACCGAGCACTACGTGAATCCCGTTGAGTTGCGCGCCGCGATTCGTCGCGGAGCATTTGCCGGCCAAACCTCCGGCCAGTGTCCGGGCTTCGTGCAGGCCAATTTGGTGATCGTGCCGCAGGAGTACGCCGCGGAGTTTGCCGAGTTTTGCCGCCGCAATCCGCGGCCTTGTCCGCTGTTGGAAGAGTTGCCGGCCGGCGAGTTTCGCTCGCGGATCGCGGCCGACGGCGACCTGCGCCGCGACGTGCCGCGCTATCGGGTGTTTCGTAACGGCGTCGCCGATGCGGCCGAGCCGTCGGGCTTGGAATCCATCTGGCGCGACGACTTGTGTAGTTTCTTGCTCGGCTGTTCGTTCACGTTCGAAGCGGCGCTGACGGCGGCAGGCTTGCCAGTGCGGCATTGCGAAGAGGGACGCAACGTGCCGATGTATCGCACCTCGCAAATGTGCGAACCGGCGGGGCGTTTCGCCGGACCGTTGGTCGTGAGCATGCGACCGTATCGGCCGGAGCAAGTCGAGCAGGTCGTCGAAGTGACGAGCCGGTTTCCGGCCATGCATGGAGCGCCCGTGCACGTCGGCGATCCGGCGGCCATCGGCATCGGCGACATCCGGCGGCCCGACTTCGGCGACACCGTGACGCTGCGCGAGGGCGAAGTTCCCGTATTCTGGGCCTGCGGCGTGACGCCGCAACTGGCGCTGGCCGCGGCCCGTCCGGAGTTGGCGATTACACATAGCCCCGGTTGTATGTTCGTAACGGATTTGTCCGACCGTGCCTTTTTGACCGTGCATGCCTTTGAGGTGGAACCCGCAAGATGAGTATTGCCGCCGCGAAAGAGAAAGT
>CAZWDN010000611.1:0-2174 GCA_964633125.1 uncultured Pirellula sp.
TGCCGTATTCGAGGCAGCCTTTGGTGTGAAACTGGCCCACCTTGCCGGTGATGCCTTGGCAGATAACCTTCGTATCGCGATTGATCAGAATGCTCATGGCGGCGGAAACTGCGAGTGATGAGTGGTGAGTGACGAGTGGCGAACGGGGAAGTACGTCGCTTAGCCGGCGGCGGCGACGACCTTCTTCGCGGCGTCGGTGAGTCCTTCGGCGGCGATAATGTCGACTCCGCTCTCGGCCAGCATCTTGCGGCCTTCGGCGACTTCCGTCCCTTCCAGCCGGACGACCAGCGGAACGTTGAAGCCGACTTGTTTGTAGGCTTCAATCACGGCGCCCGCGATCGTCGTGCAACGCATGATGCCGCCGAAGATGTTGACGAGCACCGCCTTCACGTTCTTATCGGAGAGCAGAATACGGAACGCTTCGGTGACTTGCTCCACATTGGCGCCGCCGCCGACGTCGAGGAAGTTGGCCGGGAAGCCGCCGTGGAGCTTGATGATGTCCATCGTGCTCATGGCCAACCCGGCGCCGTTGACGAGGCAGCCGATATTGCCGGAGAGCTTCACGTAGCTCAGGCCGGATTCGGCGGCTCGCACTTCCGCCGGTTCTTCCTCGGACATGTCGCGCAATTCGGCGAGGTCGGGATGGCGGAATCCGGCGTTGTCGTCGAAGGTCACCTTGGCGTCGAGCGCCAGGAGTTCACCCTCCTTGGTGACGACGAGCGGATTGATTTCGACCATGCTGCAATCGTAGGTGACGAACATCTTCGCCAAGGCGCGGAAGAACTTTTCCGCCGTGCCGATCGATTTGCCTTTGATGCCCAACAGCGTCGCGAGCTTGCGGGCTTGGTAACCGAGCAGTCCGGTGTCGACGTCGAATTTTTCGTAGAAGATCCGTTCCGGGGTCTTCTCGGCCACTTCTTCGATGTTCATGCCGCCGTCGGGCGAGACCATGATGACCGGCCCCTTGGCGGTGCGGTCGACGATGATGCCTAGGTAAAGTTCGCGATCGATGTTGCAGCCGGCTTCGACCAACACTTGGTTGACCTTCTTGCCTTCTTCGCCCGTTTGGATGGTGACGAGCGTGTTGCCGAGCAGGGCTTGGGCGACCTTGGCGGCTTCTTCGGCGCTCTTCACGAGTTGCACGCCGCGCTGCGAGGGAATTTCCTTGAGCGTGCCTTTGCCGCGCCCGCCGGCGTGGATTTGCGACTTCACCACGGCGATCGGTCCGCCGAGCTTCTTAAAGGCTTCTGCCGCTTCTTGAGGCGTGGTTGCGACGAAGCCTTGCGGCACTGCGACGCCCGAGCGACGGAAGATTTCTTTTCCCTGGTATTCGTGGATTTTCATGCCGCGACCGTTGGCTGCGAAAGACGTGTAACGTGCGAAAACAACGCGAAGCGGCGATTATAGGATTGCCTATCGCGCGCCACAAGGAGCGTCGCGCGGGCCGACGCGTCGAGAATTGCGTACAATTCCGTGGTTGTCGCACGTTTCACACCCGCTTGAGTCGCTCACATCGCACGCCGCTTGAGGTTCGCCATGCATTCGTATTTGATCGCCGGATGTCGTACGCCGATCGGGAAACTGCTGGGGGGACTGTCGTCGTTGTCCGCGCCGCAACTTGGAGCGATTACGGTGCGCGAAGTTGTTTCGCGCGCGAACATCGCGCCTGGAGATGTTGAGGAAGTAATCTTCGGAAACGTCTTGCAGGCCGGAGTCGGCCAAGCGCCCGCGCGGCAGGCGGCGCTCTTAGGCGGGCTGCCGCCGACGGTGGCCGCCGTGACGGTCAACAAGGTTTGCGGCTCCGGCTTAAAGGCGGTGATGCTGGCCGATCAGGCGATTCGCGCCGGGGACGCGGCGTGCATCGTCGCCGGCGGCATGGAAAGCATGAGTCGCGCCCCGCATCTGCTCGTCGGCAGCCGCACCGGTTTTAAGTACGGCCATGAGCGCTTGCTTGATGCGATGATTCACGACGGGCTCTGGTGCGCGTTTGAAAACACCGCGATGGGAAACTCCGCCGACTACACGGCCGAGTCGCGCGGAGTGAGTCGCGCCGATCAAGACGCGTTTGCCTTGCAAAGCCAGCTGCGAGCCGCGGCCGCGGCGAAGGAAGGTCGCTTCGACGCCGAGATCGTGCCGGTGGCGATCGTCGGCGGGAAGACGTCGACGACGGTCGC
>CAZWDN010000612.1:0-2172 GCA_964633125.1 uncultured Pirellula sp.
CATCGAAAGCTCCGGAAAACACGGGGCGGCGGGATTCGCGAGGCGGGAAATTGGTCAGACCAATTTAGCCCCAGCATACCGGCCGCGTAGGCAGGTTGCAAGCCGATTTCACCGGCCCCGGCCGTCGTCCGCCAGCTTCGCCAAATGTTGCGAGTTGGCCGCGATATGCACGCGCATCGCTTCCCGCGCTGAGTCCGCGTCTTGTTTGCGCACCGCCGCGAGGATCGTCGCGTGATGTTCGTGCGCCAACTTCGTGCCGTAGCGCCCGAGCGTTCGTCGCCGCCCTTCGATCAGCAGTTCTTGAATCGGCTGCAGGATGATCTGAAAGATCGGGTTCCCCGTCGCCTCGGCCAAGATTGCGTGGAAGCGCATGTCGGCCTCGACCTGCCCCTTGAGCGTCTCTCCTTTCGCGGCGAGCTTTCGCTGCGCGGCGACGAGTTGTTTCAGGTGCTCCTCCGTGCGATGCTCGGCGGCCAACGCCGCGATCGTCGTCTCCAGCGGCAAGCGCGCGGCGCTCAACTGATCGAGGCGCAAGACTCCCTGCTTGATCATCCATTGATAGTTGAGCCGCTGGTGGCTTCCGTCGGGCGATGCGATTCGCGTGCCCGACCCTTGGCGACTGCGCACCAAGCCCACCGCCGCCAATCGCCCGATCGCCTCGCGCACCACGCTCCGGCTCACTTGCCACTCGGCGGCCAGTTCTCGCTCCGGCGGCAAACGGTCGTCGGCCTTCAGCTCACCCGAAAGAATGAGTTGTTCCAGGTGCGCGGTGATTTCCGCCGTGCGTTCGGCGGAACTCGGGGCAGGCTTCGTTTTTCGGGCGGGGCGGCTCGTAGACATGGGTTCAGCTTAGGCCCGCCGCTTCGCGCGTCAAGGTTGCGCGGGTTTGCTTGCCCCGGCCGCGCACCGGTGGTTACGATAGACGTCTGCCCTCGCGGACGATCTCCGCATCGAGAAACTATTCGCCGGCGAACACTCACTCCGTTGACGAGGAGCAAGCTCCCATGATTCGATTCTCCCTCGCGTGCAGCGTCTGCTTCCTCGAGCTGGCAAGCTCGGCCTCGGCCCAACTTCCCGTGCCCGTGCCGGTGCCGGTCCCCGGCCAATCGGGCGGCAACCTCGCGCGGCTCCCCGACGACCAGATCGAAGGCACGATCTTCGAATACAAGGGCACCTTCAAGGCCGGCAGCGCGGCGGGCGAACCGGAAGCGCTCGAAGGCAAGTTCCGCCTGGAAGGCTCGGCCATCTTCGACGTCGGCGGCGTGTTCCGCGCGCCGTCGGCTGCCGAGATGGAGAAGATCAAACAGAAGATCCTCTCCGGCAAGGGAGGCGAAATCCGCCTGCCCGGCCCGCCGCAACAAAAGCGCCTCGGCCAGTACGCGAAAATCTCCGGCGGCCGGCTCCGCTTGGATTTCGACGACAAAGAAACGATGCACGGCACGATGCTCATCAACCGCAAGAAGGGAACCGACGACGTCTGGATCGGCACCTTCGCGGAGCGCGAAGGAACCAAGGTCGTCAAGACCTGGCAAGTCATCGTCCGACCGATTGAAGATTAGGCGATGAGCATCGCTCCGCTTGTTCCTGCGCACGAAGGGTCAGCAACCCTGCCGAGTTATTTCTGCATTTCCACAATGCAGTAAATTCCAGCTGCCAAGATGAATAAGGCCGAAGCGACGCGAAGTTTGCCGAGATAACGACGTTCTTCCAGATTCATAGGTACTCCGCGAAACACGGTATTCACGACGAGAACGGCCACTGCTGTATAAATCGTATTGCCGATCGCCGGCGTCAAACCCCATAGCGTTGAGATCACAATTGTCGGCCGGTATTCCGGCTGCATGACTATGCCGATGAGCGGTATCCAGAAAGGCATGAAGGCAAATTCAATTGCGGTCCTGTATATGTCTGCAGGAAGCAACGTGCCGATGGGAAATACAAACAGTGAAAGACAACTCGACCAGAAATAAACGAGAGTAAGCCACCGCGACTTTTCGGATTGACGAGCGTCGGACATACTGTGCGTCACGTAATTAGATTCGCATTGATTGGGTTGCGACAAGCGTTCAGGCTTGCTCGCATTTTAGTCCGTCGTTGTTACAAGTGTCAGAACAAGTTTTTATCGCCTTTCGTATTTCAAGTCATTCGTAACGTTGAGAAACTCAGGCACCT
>CAZWDN010000613.1:0-2168 GCA_964633125.1 uncultured Pirellula sp.
GGCTAGCTTGGATCGACGACGAGCTGGCGCGACTGGCGGCGGCCGATCTCGATCGGCATTTGCAGACGCACGACGGTCCGCAAGGGGCGACGCTCGCGTATCAAGGTCGTACGTTCGTCAACTTCGGATCGAACGACTATCTCGGCCTCGCCGCGGATGCCCGTTTGACGGCGGCCGCTCAAGCGGCGGCGGCCGCCGAAGGTTGGGGAAGCGGTTCCAGCGCGCTGGTCGTCGGCCACGGGGCGGCGCACGCGAGCTTGGAACGGTCGATTGCCGAGTTTGAAGCAGCGGAAGCGGCGCTGCTCTTTTCGACCGGCTACGCCGCGAACCTCGGCGCCGTCGCGGCGCTCGTCGGCCGCGGCGACGTTGTTTTTAGCGATGAGCTGAACCACGCGAGCATCGTCGACGGTTGCCGGCTCTCGCGCGCCGAAGTGCGCATCTACCCGCACGGCGATCTGGGTACGCTCGCCGCCGAACTGCGTGATGCGTACGCCTTTCGCCGCCGGCTGATCGTGACCGACGGCATCTTCAGCATGGACGGCGACGTCGCGCCGCTGGCCGATCTCGCGGAGCTTGCCGATCGTCACGAATGCATGCTCATGGTCGACGAAGCGCATGCGACGGGCGTGCTCGGCGCACGCGGTCGTGGTGCGTGCGAAGCGGCGGGCGTGGAAGATTGCATCGACGTGCGCGTCGGCACGTTGAGCAAAGCGCTCGGCGGCATCGGCGGCTTCGTCGCGGGCCGGCGGAGTTTGATCGAATGGCTCGTGAATCGGGCCCGACCGTATGTGTTTTCGACCGCGTTGCCTCCCGCGGCGGCCGCGGCGGCGGAATCGGCGCTGCAGATCGTGCGCGCCGAGCCGGAGCGGCGTACGAAGCTGCTCGAAAACGCGACGATGCTTCGCAGCGAGCTGGCCGCGGCCGGCTGGGACATCGGGCCTTCGACGAGCCAGATCGTTCCGTTGATCGTCGGCGCGGCGGCTGAAACGATGCGCTTGGCGGCGGCCTTGCGCGAACGAGGATTTCTCGTGCCGCCGATTCGCCCACCTTCCGTGCCGGAAGGGGCCGCTCGGCTGCGCTTGAGCCTGGCCTACGGGCACACGCCGGCGATGTTGCGTGATTTACTCGCCGCGCTCAAAGAATTGCGCTAGGTTGCGCGTCGTATTCGCGGGCCGGCGGCTTGCCGCTCTCTTCGCATTCCCCGCAAATTCTTGGGAGACTCATCCATGACCGTTTCTCTGTTGCCGCGCGCTCTGGGCATCGCGCTGATCGCCGCCTTGGCGAACGCGTCGCTCGCGCAGGCCGCGGCGTCGTCGAAGCCGAACATTATCGTGATCGTCGGCGACGATATGGGCTACCACGACATCGGCGTGCACGGCGCCGGCGACGTGCCGACCCCGAACATCGATTCGCTCGCGAAGAACGGCATCCGTTGCACCAACGGCTACGTGAGCGGGCCGTATTGCAGCCCGACGCGAGCCGGGCTCTTGACCGGGCGCTATCAAACGCGGTTCGGCCATGAGTTCAACCCGGGGCCGCCGGGCATGTTGGAGAACGACGCCAAGGGGCTCGACCTGAAGCAAGTGACGCTGGCCGATCGTTTGAAGGCGGCAGGTTATGCGACCGGCATGGTCGGCAAATGGCATCTCGGGGCGACGCCGGCGTTGCACCCGTTGAAGCGCGGCTTCGACGAGTACTTCGGCTTCCTCGGCGGCGCGTTCACGTACTTCCCCGACAAGGCCGTGGGGCGCGGCGACACGGTGTACCGTGGCACCGAACAGGCGAACGAAAAAGAGTATCTGACCGAGGCGTTTGCACGCGAGGCGGTGAGCTTCGTCGGGCGTCACGAAAAGGAGCCGTTCTTTTTGTACCTGACGTTCAACGCCGTGCACACGCCGCTGGAGGCGACGGATAAGTATCTCCAGCGCTTCGCGAGCATCACCGACAAGAAGCGGCAGACGTATTGCGCGATGATGTCGGCCATGGACGACGCGATCGGCGCGGTACTCGGCAAGCTACGCACGGCCGGCATCGAGGAAAACACGCTCGTCTTCTTCATCAGCGACAACGGCGGGCCGCAAGCCTCGAACGGGAGCGACAACGCGCCGTTGCGCGGCGATAAGTCGACGACCTGGGAAGGAGGCGTGCGCGTGCCGTTCCTCGTGCAA
>CAZWDN010000614.1:0-2158 GCA_964633125.1 uncultured Pirellula sp.
TTGTCCAACGGCTTCGGTTCTTTCGGTTCGCAATCGTCGTTCACTTCCGGCACGACGCTGCTGGTGACCCCCGGCATGACGGCCGGCGCGGTGACGTTCGGACCGTACGGCGCCTACACCAACTTCGGCATCGGCGGCGGCTGGTATGGGCCGGGCTATTACAGCAGCGGGCCGTTCGTCGGCTATGCGCCGGGCGGCTACGGCTTCAGCTACGGTTATCCGAGCTTCGGTCGCTGGGGCGGTTGGTACGGTCGCCCGTATATCAACGGCTTTGCGCTGCCGCCGGCGATCATTCCGGCCGAAGTCATGTACGGGCCCGCGGCCGTGCAGCGCGTAATGGGAATCGCGCCGCCGCTCGGTACGTCGGTCGTCAACAATACGACGTACGTCAACAACGCGCCGAACGCGGCCGTGAACAACAACCCGCCCCAGGCCGGCGGCTTCGGCGTGAATGCCGGCGGCGTGAATCCGCCGAAGTTGCACATCGCTCCCACGAACGCCGAGGCGCGCGCACGGAGCAAGCGGCAATTGGATATCGGCGACGATTGGTTTCGCAAACAGCAATACGGCGAAGCGTGGCTCGCGTACAAAGAGGCGGCGAGGGCCGCTCCGGACGTCGCCGACCCCTATTTCCATCAAGCGGCCGCGGCCGTTGCGCAGCGGCGCTATGAAGCGGCGGTCGACGCTTTGAAATACGGCCTGCGGATATCGAGCACGTACGTCGACGGCGAGTTCAAATACACGAAACTCTACGGCGATAATCGCCTCGCACAGACGTCGCATCTCGAAGCTTTGGCCCAAGCGGCGACCGATCAGCCGTCGTCGGATCTGTACTTTCTTACGGGCGTGATGCTCTTCTTCGACGCCGACCCGCTGCGCTCGGCCCCCTTCTTCGCGAAGGCTCGCGAGGTGCAGGCCGGCGAAACGTGGCACATCGACGTGTTTCGCACGATCTTGCAGCGGATGGAAATGCAGCAAGCGCAAGGCGCTCAGCCGGCGGCAAATCCGCCGCAAGCGGCCCCGCAACAAGCCCAGGCCGACGCGGCCGGGCAAGAGATCTAGGATGCTAGGCCGCGCGGCGTTCGTAGCGAGCAGGCCGACGCGTCGATTCCGGTTGTTGCTCGGCGTCGTGCAGCGCCGCGTGGGCCGCGTCTTCGCGCCGCTTCCGTTCGTCTTCGAGGCTCTTGAGCATCAACTGCGGCAATAGGCCGACGACAAGCGCCAACACGCCGCCGAGTAGGATCGGCATCCCGAGACGCTGCAAGGCTTCGCGCTCGGCGACGGCTCCCCAGGCGGCGAGGAATCCGCCGCAACTGAAGGCCGTGGTTGCGATGCCCAGGAAAATCCACGATACCACCGACGCGGCGAATACGCCGGGACGCGGTCGATCGTCGTACTCGTTCCATTCGTGCGGCGCCGCTTCCGGAGCGGGACTGCTCGGATACGGATCTTGCGGGCCGCTCGGACTATGCGGCGAAGGATATTGCGGAGCGTACGGCGGCGGGCCGTACGGTTGCCGCGGCGGCGGCGCAAAGGCCGGCGGCTCCGCTTCGGCGCGCGGATTCCAGGCCGGCTGCGTCGGCACATACGGCAAGGCGAAGTGCGGACCTACGGAAGCCGGCGGACTCGGCTCGTCATAGCGGCGACGCGCAGTCGCCGTCACGCGCTCGACGTGGCGCAGCTTTTCGTTGAGTTCCCAGTTGGCCGCTTCCCAACGAAGCGACGAGATGCGCACGGGCTCGGCCTGCGGCGGCTTGACCGGCTTGAAATCCGGCAGCGGTTCGCGCGGCGCGATCGGCGCGACGCGCTCCGCTTCGGCGAGCAGCTCGGGGGTGAAGTCCGCGAGATCCAGCCCCGCATCAAGGCCGAGCAAGATGCCGCAGCGCGGACAGGCGTGCTTGCCGTCGACCGGGCTGGTCACGCCGGGCACGTCTTGTCGACAGCTGGAACACCACATGGCCGCAAGCTCGCGTCTGGGCGCCGGCATACCATTGCCGGCATCGACGCCGAAGACCGACTTCGCCGTCACCGGCAATTATCGGCGGCCCGGGCCGGCAAACTGTAACGGTTCCGCAAACTTTACGGCCGCATGCGGAGCCGGCAACTCCTAGGAGCGCCCAGGTTCCGGAACCGAAAGCCCACGGCAGATCTTTCTGGC
>CAZWDN010000615.1:0-2150 GCA_964633125.1 uncultured Pirellula sp.
TCCTTGCGGTCGAGCGTTTGCGGTTCTTGGGCCGTGAGTAGCGTGACGATCCGTTCGTTTTGCTCGCCGACGACGCCGCTCAGTACGCGACCGTCGGCGAGCGTGACGCTCACGCTCCGGAAGTTCGCGGCGACGCTGGCGCTTGGGTCGACGATGTTTTCCAATAGATAGTCGAGGTTCTTCCGATTCGAGCCGGTCAGGTCGGGCCCGATCAGGCGTCCCTGGCCGTAGAGCACGTGACAATTCGCGCACGACTTTTGGAACAAGGCGCGGCCGGCGCTCAAATCGGCCGGCTTATCGGACTTCGCGGTCAATTCCGTCTTGTAACGTTCGATGAGGGCCTTCTTTTCGGCGGCGCTGACGCGCACCTCGCCCCAGAGTTCCTTCAGGTCTTTGCCGAGTCGCTCGTCGTTGAAGCCGGCAATCTGTCGGGCATGAAACGCCGAAATCTCCGCGGCCGGAATCTTGCCGTCGCGCACGGCCTGCAAGAGCGTCCGAGCGTATGCGGGGCGCGCCGTCAGCGTATTGATCGCCTCGGCCCGTTCGGCCGCGCTATAAGCTTTCAGTCGACCGAGAATCTTGTTGGGCGTCATGGAATCGTCGTAGTAGGCGAGCCCACGGAGCGCTTCGAGCGTGAGGAAGCGATCGGTGAGCAACTGTTGGAGCGTCGGCGCATACCCTTCCGGCCGACCTTCCAAGAGTGCGGAGAGCGCCTGCTGCCGGGCCTGCGGATCGGCAGCGGCATCCGCGACGAGTTTTTTCAATTCATCAATCGCCACCCCTTCGCCGAAGATGACGTTGAGCGACTGCACGTGCTTGCGCGTTTCTTCAACGGACGACTTCGCAAACTTCTCTGCCACGGCCGACCATGCCGCCGGTGCCTCCGCGCGGCGTACGCCATGCAAGGCTTTGGCCACGCCGGAGACGATCGCCTCGGGATGTACGACTTCTTTATTCACAGCCGCAGCAAGCAACACATCCACTCGTGACGCATGGCGTTCCCAATCGAGCGACAATCGGCGCGTGATATTCTCCGTGACATTCGGCAACTTCGACTGCTTGGCGAGCGACACGGCCCAAGCCGGATCACCCGGCACGAGCGCCTCGATGCCGTACCAAACCAAATGCGGATACATGTGGTCATCCGCCAAATCAAGCTGATCGCAGAGTAATGGAGCCCAATGGCGAACACCCTCGGGCGGCAGGCGTTGTAGCGCCGACGCATAATGTAGCTTGACGAGATCGGGCTGCTCGTAGAACGCTTTCTTCATCCCCACAGTGCTCGGCGCTTTTAGTGCGACGCCGCTTGCCGCAATGTGGTCGACCAAGAATCGAACTCCCGCGCTACGATCGTATTCCGTCCCTTCTGGGGTGCGCATGTGAATCAGGTTCGCGGACATCGCCCCCGTTGCCGCCAAAGTTTCAAAGGCCCGCAAACTGGCGATCTCATCGGGCGAACTTTCCCATTGCTTGTGCAACCGTGCAATCGTCGCCCCCGCAAGAGGTCGTAGTGTAGATCGTTCCGTAAAAACGCGCCGCGCCTGCCGCGGCCACCATTGGTTACTGCGATTCAACAGTTCCACAAGTTCATCGTCGCTTTGTTTCGTCAGATCAAATGCAGGCAACTGCTTCTGCTCGCCGTACGTCAATTTATAAATCCGCCCGCTCGCCCGATGCACGCCGTCGTGGTCGTGGCATTCGCCGGTGTCGCTCCAGTCGGCGAGGAAGACGCCGCCGTCGGGGCCGGTCAGTAGTTCCATGCCGCGAAACCAAGGGTCTTGGATAAAACAAAAGTCTTCGCCGTGCGTGGCGGTGTACGTGCAGCCGTCACGTTTGAGCACATCGCAATTGATCCGTCGGCCGTGCAGATTGAGCGTGTAGACCTTGTCGCGATACTCCGCGGGCCAGTTGTCCCCTTGGTAGATCATCAGACCGATGTGCGCATGGCCGCCGCCGGCGGCGCTCGTTTTGTCGGTCACGCCTTTGCGGACGTCGCTCCAAAGTTGCCCGGTGTCCCAATGCACGTGGTCGGCCGTTTGCTTCACGAGGTCAAACACATAAGGATTCGGATCAGCGCCGTACATCCGTTCGGTGTGGACTCCTTGCACGACGTGCCAGAGGTGGCCGATCACCGTGTTGATGCAGAACAT
>CAZWDN010000616.1:0-2143 GCA_964633125.1 uncultured Pirellula sp.
TCGGTCCCCAGAAGCCGATGTGATTGATCTGCCCGCCGTTGGGGCCGGTCCACGAGTGCCAATCGCCGTCGCCCCAATTGCTTTGCAACTGACTGAATTGGTTCGTGAGATTGTCGTGGCGCGCGGGTCGCGTATCGGGGGGGAAACGCGTGCCTGCCGCGGCGCGATTGCCTGCTTGACCGGCGTTGGGAAAGCGATCGCCCGCGCCTCCTGTGCCGGGGCGCGAAGTTCCGAGGCCGGGGAGCGTTGCGGCGCCGCCGCCCACGGCAGGTCGCTCGCCGCCGGTAAGACCGGGAAGTCGCTCGCCTGCGCCGGGACGAATGTTGCTGGTGCCGGCGTTGGGAAGTCGATCTTGAACTCCGCCGCTTCCTAAGCCTGGACGCGTGCCGCCGCCGGCGAGATCGGGGCGCGTGATCGCGCCCCCTTCGCCGAGCTGCGGACGGCCGCCGATTTGAACGTCGCGTCCGCCTTGGCTGGGCATATGCACGACGCCGGAACCGCCGCCGCCGAGATTGGGTCGCTGAGCCGCGCCGCCGCCGGCAAAGTTTCCGCCTCCCAAGTCTCCGCCGAAGCTTCCGCTCGGTCGGTTAAACGACGGACTCTGCGGTCGCTGCATGCTCGGCGGTTGAAATCCGCCGCCGGAGAATCCACCGGAAGGACGCGACATTCCCCCGGCGCCCCCGGAAAAGCCGCCGCCGGCGGGGCGAGACATACCTCCTCCACCGGACGGGCGCGACATTCCGCCGCCACCGCCGCCGCCGCCGCGCCCGCGGCCCCAGACCGTGGTTACTCCGATGATGCCGACCACGACGAAACAGCCGAAGATCAGTTGCGTACGTTTCATAGATCCATCCTCCGAACGAGGCGTTGTGTAACGAGTAAACGGATGCCGTGCCGCGAGCCTGTCGGCGCGAGCACTATTCTTTTTTTCCGGCGGCTCCCGGCATCGGCGGCTTGCGAACCACGCGCACCGTGATCGGCGGCAGCGCTTCGCCGCCGCGCGTTCGATCGCGCTGCGTGATCGAGAGATTCTCCGCGCCGTCGGCGGCATAGACGAGCGTCGTGGCGATCCGCGCGCCTTCGGCATCGGCGCCGACTAATCGGACCGACCACGTTCCGTCGGCTTCGGGCGACCACCAGCCGTCGGCGAATCCGCCGGTCGAGTCGAAGATCCACGAGCGGAACAACTTTCGCTCGGCGTCCCAGCCTACGCGGTGCGTGCCGCTGCGCTCGTCGCCTGCCGCATCGCGCGTGGAAAAGTTCGCAACGAGCGCGACGCCGTCGTCCGACCATTTCCACGACGTCTTCGTCACCCCGCCGGCGACTTCTTCACGCCAATCGCCGAGGAGCCAAGCGAGATCCTTGAGACGTTCGTGCGGGGTAAGATCGGCCGGAGCCAACTCACGCACGCCCGCCAGCAGCCAGCCGCCGTCGGTTTGCCGATGGTGTATCGCCACGTAACGCGTTTGTGAAACGGCGCCGCCGTCGTCCGGCGTAAACGTCGAGCCGCCCTCTTCGATGATCAGGCCTTCGGCGATCGGGCGAATCGAAACGACTTCGATCGACAGCTTCCCCTTGGGCCCGAGGCGGAACGACTCAGCCATTTCCGCTTGGATTGCCGGCCGGCCGTGAAACACCGTGCCGGTCGCATCGACGTATTCCGCTTCGGGCGTAAAGAGCGAGGCGATGCCCGCGGCGTCTTGCTTGGCGAAGAGCTCGGTGTATTGGGCTGCGGAATCGGCGACCGTTTTCTCGACGGCTGCGACCGCGGGATCCGCCGCGACGCCCTGCGCCGCATTCAGGCCGGCGGCCGCGAGCGCGATCGCAACACAGAGTAAGTATCTCTTCATCGGTCGTCTCCTCGAAATGAACTGCGCCGAAATGCTTCCGGCAATATATCCGCCGGCGACGCATCTGCCAGAGAGCGAGAGCGCAATTCGCCGATTCAATTCTTGTGAGCGGTGAATTCAGAAGGAATCTTCGCCCCGCAGGCCGCGGCGCGGTGCGGACGAACGCAAGCGGTCCGCGCTGAAAAGGGGGACATTCTACTTTTTGACAAATAAGTAGAATGTCCCCCTTTAGGTCGGGTCGTCGATCTTCATTTCGCGCGAGAACTTTACGAACTCCGCCGTCGTATGCAGGC
>CAZWDN010000617.1:0-2136 GCA_964633125.1 uncultured Pirellula sp.
AAGACGACCGATTGCTCGTGCTGGATAAGCCCTCCGGATTGCTGGCCGTGCCCGGCCGCGGACCCGATTTGAAGGACTGCCTAAGCGCCCGCGTGCTAGCAGTTCACCCTTCGGCGTTGGTCGTGCATCGCCTCGATCGCGATACGTCGGGCCTGTTGGTCATGGCCCTGAGCCCCGAAGCACAGCGGCAACTCGGTCGCCAATTTGAGAATCGCAAAGTGCGGAAACGGTACACGGCCGTGGTTGCCGGCAACATCGCGGCCGACGAGGGGCTCGTGGATCTGGCGCTGCGGAAAGACTTCGACCGTCCGCCGCGCCACAGGGTCGACCTCGAGTTAGGCAAGTCGGCGCAAACACGCTGGCGCGTCGTCGGGCGATCGTTCGATCGAACGCGCGTGTCGCTCGAACCGATTACCGGCCGCTCGCATCAGTTGCGCATCCACATGGCGTCGCTCGGGCATCCGATCTTAGGCGACCCGCTGTACGCCCCGCCGGAGGTTGCGGCGATGGCCCCGCGCTTGTTGCTACATGCAGAATGTTTGGAATTCCCGTATCCTGACGAGGATGCTTGGGACCCGCGCATCGATTGTGGACGAACGGTCGCGTTTTCGGCGGAGTGCCCGTTCTAAGCGAAGTAATATCGGCCGGCTTACGCCGACCGCTCGCTCGCAAGACGCCTCGGGAAACGCGATCGAACGCGTTCCCATATCTTGTTCGCGGAGTTCGCCAGCGTCGCTCGTTCCTCGGAGTTGAAGATGCTCATCGCAGGCACGATGCCCGAGGCGACGATCGCCGCGCCGAGCAAGGCCCACCACGGCCCGAGGATCAAAAGCGCCGGCAGCAGCGAAACGAGGACCAAGCGGCGATCGACGGGCATCTGCAACATCCGGCACATCGTCCAAAGCAGCGCCAAGGCGATAAACTTCGAAGACGCCGAAGCCACGACGACGCCGTTGAGCCCGTAACGCGGCAGTAGAAGTAGATTCAGCCCGACGTTCGTGACCAGTCCGACGAAGAGCCCGACCGTGGCGAGCCGCGAACGTTCGGCGCACCAGAGCCAGTTGTTGCCGATCATCGCCAAGCCGGTCCAAAGGGCGCACGCCAACGTCCAGGGAAAGATCGCTTGCCCGAAGCCGAACTTATCGGCCAGCGCCGTATGGAAGAAGAGCGGCGCGCCGGCGAGCATCACGATGGAAATGCCGAGGAACGCGAGCAGAAACACCTTGAGAATAAACGCGAGTCGCGCGCCGACCGCATCGCGCCGGCCGGCTTCCCAATCGCCGATCAGGTGCGGAGTGATCCAGGTCGAAAGCATGTCGGCCAGCCCGAGAAACAGCACCGGCATGACCCGGGCGCTGTGATACTGGCCGACGAGGTCGAGCGCCGTGTGGGCGTCGAGTCCGCCGAAATGAACGATCATGTATCGGTCGGCGAGTTCGAATGAGTTGGAAACCCAATTCGTCACCCAGACCCAAAACGCGAACGGCATCAGCCGCGACCAGAGTTCGCCGTGGCCGAGCGGTCGTTCGACGGCCGGCAGTTCGCGCCAGAGCCGGACCATCCAGACGAGCGACGCCGCGCCGGAGATCAAGCAGGCGATGCCGAACGCCGCGACGCCCGCTTCGGCCTTCGCTTGCCAGGTGGTCATCAGCACCAGGCTCAACACGGCGAATATCACCGTGTTGGAAAACTGCATGTATGAAACGATGCGCCCGGCACGGAGCGCCGTGAAGAAGCAGGTGAGGAAATTGAAGCCGATCAGCGCGGCCAGCGCGGCCGACATCGTGAGCACGAGCGACGCTTGTTCTCGTTCGCCGAAGATCAGTTCCGCCAACCAAGGGCTCAGCGCGGCCGCCGCGAGGCAAAACGCAATCGCCGGAACGACGCTGGCCCAAGTCGTCCGGCGCAAGAACGCGCGGAGCCGACCCGAATCACGATACGTTTCCACGTACCGCCCGAAGCTGCCCGGCAAGCCGAACACCGCCAGCGGGGCGGCGAGCATCAAGAAGTTGAACGCGAGGTCCCACTGGCCGAGTTGTTCGGCGTCGAGCCAGCGGCAGAACAAAATGCTGCGCAGAAACCCGACCAGCCGCTGCACGATCGTCAGCGCCAGCAAAATCATCACCCCTTCGGCCA
>CAZWDN010000618.1:0-2117 GCA_964633125.1 uncultured Pirellula sp.
TTCATTACTCGTGCGATATGTGCAAGCGTCCGATGGACCCCGAGAACGACCTGCGTTACGTCGTGAAGCTCGAGGTGTACGCGGCCTTCGACCCGCTTTCGTCGGACGACGCCGACGACGATCGCGATTGCCTTCAAGAATTGCACGAAATCCTCGAACGCGTCGACGACGCCGCCGATGACAACGTCGGCGACGACGTGTATCAACAACTGCGGTTCGACGTTTGCCCCGAATGTCGCCAGAAGTTGTTGAAGAATCCGCTCGGCCGTAAGCCCGCCGAGAAGCACGACTTTAGCCGCAACTAAACGCGGCTGGTGAGGAGGCCGGCGAATCGTCGTCGGCCCTCGGGAAATGCACTCTTTCGCGCGGCCCCGCTTCATTTGCCGCGCGTCCTGTTTTCTTTGCGCGGAACCGCGAGCCATGGGAGCTCGTCCTTATCGAGCCGCGCCGCATTGGTATGGGCCCGCGGCGCTCGTGGTCGTGTTGTTGCTCGTCGCCTTCCGCTCGTGGTCGACGTTTCAAACTGCGACGCCGACGCCGGGGCCGCCGCTCTTAAGCGAGGGAGATTACGTCGTGTCGCGGGCCGTCGACGGCGACACGCTGGAACTGGCGTCCGGCGAGCGCATTCGGCTGCTCGGCGTGAACACGCCGGAGACCGTAGCGCCGAACAAACCGGTGGAACCGTGGGGGCCCGAGGCGACGGAGTTTGCGCAAGCGTTCATCGCGGCCGGTCCGGTGCGGCTCACCTTCGACCAAGAACGGCACGATCGCTTCGGCAGGCACCTAGCCTACGTCTGGCGCGGCGAAATGCTGCTCAATGAAGAACTCATCCGGGCCGGGTTTTCCGAGGCCGTGACGATCTTTCCCTATTCGCGTTTGATGAAAGATCGGTTTCTGGCGGCGCAACGTCAGGCAAAGCGGCAGCGCCGCGGTATTTGGTCGAATTCCCAGCCGTCGCTGCCGGCGGCGACGGCGAGCCCGTGAACTGCGGCCGGAAGGCGCGCCGAGCACGGTGGTGCGCGAAAATGTGCCGCGCGGCTGTGCTGTGCGTGCTCTCGGTCACGGCAAAAAAGTGTCACCGGGAAATCTCCGAATCCTCAAACCAATTGAATGTGAGTGCCGTAATATCGGGAAACGCCGCGGTTGGAAACCGCGCCCCGGGCGGGGCCCCCTGCCGGCGGTGAAGCGTTTTTGCGCGATCGGTATAGCCTTTGCACTTTTAAGGGTTTCCGGGCTGATCGCGGTTCTTACGGATTTTGCCCCATAGCTAAGACGGAGTTTCCTGTGGTTTCGACAATTGAAAACAAGTCGTTGCAAAGCAAGTGCGCATCTTCCGGGGACGACGCCGTGAAGGCATCGGGGAGCGACCTGGAACTGCAACGTCGCGTCGTCTCGTTCTTGGCCGACTCGAATATGCCCGGCCTGCGACAACTGAAGGTCCATGCCGCCGACGGCACGGTGACGCTGCACGGCACGGTCCGCACGTACTACGAAAAGCAACTCTCGCAGCAACGCTGCAAGCGCGTCGCGGGCGTGATTCGCCTGATCGACGAAGTGGAAGTGTCGAACTGAGTGAGTTTGAACGGGCGCCTATCGCGACGCGTTTGAATCCGACGAACTTGTAGGGAACGCCCTCTGTGGCGTTCCTTCTTTTTTGTTGCACAACTGCCTACGTCCTAAGGCAGCTTGCCGAAGAGGACCTTGCCGCGGCTCACCGTCGCGGCGATTTCCAACGTGCCCGCGCCCGGCGACCAGTGGAACAGCGCCAAGTCGGCTAAGTCGCCGGGACGCAAACCGCCGCACGGTGCGCCGATGAGGCGAGCCGGCGACGTCGAGGCCATGGCGACGGCGGTCGCCAGATCGACTCCGGCGAAGCGCATGACGTTGGCAATGCCGTATGGGATCGGCAGCGAAGCTCCGGCGAGCAGTTGATCTTGCCCGGCGATCACGAGCCGACCGTCGGGCAAAATCTCCAATTCCAAACCGCTCGTCATCGCATAGCGCCCGACCGGTTTGCCGGCCAAGCCGGAGACGTCGCTCACGAGGATCACGCGCTCGGGCGTCTTCGCGCGGACCATGCTCTTCACTACTTCCGGCGGCAGGTGATGACCGTCGAC
>CAZWDN010000619.1:0-2115 GCA_964633125.1 uncultured Pirellula sp.
TTACGACCGGTCGGCAACGTGATGATGACCGGCTGGTAACCGACGGCGCCGCGCAGGAACAAGTTCGGGTTGAGGTACGGGTTCGTCGGCGTGATGGTCGGATCGCTGGCCGAGCTCAATTGCTGGGCCAGAATCTGATTGCCCAAAGCCATCTGACCTTGCACGGCGTTGGCCACTTGCACGTCTTTCAACGATTCGGTGCGGCGGCCGTTTTGCATGTCGAACGACGCCACGGCTTGGTCGCCGTCGAGCGGAATCTGCTTGTGGAACGTCCGCTGCTTCGGCGAGCCCTTGTGGGCGACGATGTCGACCGTGACGGTGTCGGCGGTGACCTTGCCCCAGACGCGCTTGGCGAGCATGCGATAGTCGCCGTTGAAGCCTTGCGGGCAGACGTACGTTTCGGTGTGCAGGTTCGTGGCCTTGTCGTAGGTGTCGCCGATCAACACGCCGCCGGCGGTCGAACGAGGATTACGGAACGAGCAGAGCGAACCGGTCGGCTCTTCCACGATGAGATCGACGTCGGCGTCGCCCGACCAAGAAACCGTGATCACGCAATCGCGGACCTGAGCCGCGGCCAGCGCCGCTTGAAAGGCCTCGGCTTCCGCCGTGCGTTTCTCCGACTTGAGACGTTCGACCAAAGCGTTGGCCGTTCGCAGGCCCGCTTCGTAAATCAGGATTTGGTCGTGCGGCCAAGCTTGCGAAACAATACCGAGCGACGTCCACTTCAGGCCTTCGACGTCGTCGAGGCGTTGGGCGATGCGGAGCCCGTAGACATACGGTTCCGGTCGCGTCGGTTGCATCTTCGAAACTTGGCGATAGAGATCTAGCGCCCGGCCTTGCAGCGCGCCGCCGCCGAAATTCGACTTAAGCATGTAGTCGGCGACCTTGAGCAGATCATCGGGTTGATTGCTGAAGTCGACGGCCGAGAGCAGAACGCGTTCGATTTCCGAGACGCGAGCGCCTTGTGATTCCATCGCGAGGCCCAACGCTTCGTACATCCAGGGCTGAGCCTGGCCGTGACGCAAAGCGGCCATGATCACGGCCGCCGCATGGTCGGGCTTTTGGGCCTTGAACAGCGTGCGAACCGTAGCCCGCACGACGGCCGGCTCTTCGCTGTTGGCGGCGAAGTGAGCGTCCCAAACCTTGGTCGGGTCGGCTCCTTCTTCAACCGTGATCTGAATCGGCTTTACTTCGGCGACCGGAGCGAACTTCGCGGCCTCGAAGCCGGGGTTCACTTGCGGAGCGACCGGAGCGACTTGCGGAGCCGCCTGCGGAGCGACGTTCCGGCCCGAGAGACGCAGGTCGTCTTCGACGGCGAACATACCGCCGCCGCCGCCGCCCATGCCGCCCATGCCGCCGCCCATACCACCGCCCATACCGCCGCCGCCCATCATACCGCCGGCGCCGCCGCCCAATCCGCCCATACCCGAGATACCGCCTTGCGGAATCGGAATGACGAGATCGGCGACCGGATAGACGCGCGTCGGAGTCTTCGTTTCGGCGGCGGTCTTCGTGGTGATGACGAGCACTTCGTTTTCGATGACGTAGGTCAGAGCTTGCTCTTCCAGAATCAGACGAAGAGCCGACTTGAGCGTCAGGTCCTTCAACTGCTTGTTGATGAGCGTTTCGCTTCCCTTACCGTCGGCGGTGAGGGCCGCGTTGTCGAGTTCGACATTGATCTTATGGCGTAGTTCCAAGTCGGCCACGACGTCACCGAGTTGCGTATCGAGATATTGCACTTCGGTACGCTTGTCGAGTTCGTCGAGAATCCGCGCTTCCGCTTCGTTCGACTGGGCCAAGCTAATGCGATCGAACTTCTTACGCTTCTCGGTCAGCAATTCCCACGTGTCTTTGGCGGGATAGAGAATCGGCGTTTCGTCGGCGAACGGCACGGCCGAACGCTCGGTGGCCAGGAGATTGAGTACCAAGCCCTGCTGACGTATTTGCCGCTGCTCGATGGCGATGTCATAAGTGCTCGAGTTAAACGCGTAACGCATTCCCGCGGTAACCGCCGGGGCATCCGGAGTCGAATCCAAAGCCAAGCGCGCCGTGTTTTCGGCATCGCGATAGCGACGTTCGTCCATCAAGTCTTCGAAGCGAGCCATCAGTTGCTCG
>CAZWDN010000620.1:0-2112 GCA_964633125.1 uncultured Pirellula sp.
GGCGAAGCCTCCGGTGACGGCTCCGCCGTTGCCGTTGGCCGCGCCGCCGGCACGGCCGAAGCCCGTGGCGTCGCCGACGCCGCCGAAGCCGGTGGAACCTTGGCCGCTGAAGCCGGTGAGGCCGGTGCCGCCGAAGAAGCCGCCGCGACGTTGGGCTCCGGTCGTGCCGCCGTCGCCGACCGCTAGGTTCGTGTAGAAGCCTTGGCGATAGCGTTCGAACGCGCGAAGATTCGAAAGCATCGCCCGTTCGACGATCGTGAGTTGCTCGAGAATGAAGCGCCGACCGCCGGCGCGCAACAGCGGCTGAATGAAGCTAAAGTTGATCAGCGAGGAGTTGGCGTTGGTATCGGGGCCGGCGAATTGCCACACGAGCGTGTTGGCGAAGCCGACTAAGAGCTGGCCCCCCGCCGCGAATTTGCGGTGCGCTTCGAGATACTCGGTCGACGTGAGCGCATCGCGCGAGACGCCGCCGGCGCCGGGAGCTTGGCGACTGAGGTGCCCGTACTGGAAGTTGGAGAAGCCGCCGAAGAACTGCGTATCGAAGCGGAAGCGCTCCGTGCTGACGTCGAGCGCGGAGAAATAGAGTTCTTCTAGTTGCGTGCGATAGTCGGGTTCGTGAATCACGGCGAGTTGCACCGCGTCGTCGAGCCTGAGGTGGATCGCGCCGTTCTCGTCGGCCGTGGTGTACGAGGCGAGTTGCATGCGCCAATGCGGATTCGGCAGCGTTTTCAAGTCGCCGTCGGCGTGATAGTTGCGCGCGCCATGCTTGCCGTCGACGTAATGCATGAAGACGTGCGAATACGGATCGTCCGGCGGCATCGGCGGATGGTCGGGATTCGTCGGGTCGAAGTACCGGCTGCGCGGATCGTATTCCAAGCGGAAACCGGGGAGCCCCCACCGGCCGGGCAGATTCTTCTGATCGAGAATCGTCGTCACTTCGCGATTGGCCTGCCGGTGGTAGTGCACGCGGGTGCAGCCGAGAGTTGCTAGAATCAGCGCGCAGCAGATCGACGCCGCCGACGGCAATCGCAGCGCTACGACGACGCGGAAAACGTCGCGTAGCAAGCGCGGAGCGGTAGTAAGGCGATGGCGGTTCATCGCCCCTAGATTCGACCGGAAAATTGCGCAAACTTTAACGGTTCCACCGAGTTTAACGCCGCCGGCACCGCCGGCGCTTACGCAGCATCCCAAACCCCATTCCAGCGAGGCATTCCATGGCGCCTGAAGAACGAAAACTGCGACGGACGGCCGCCGATTGGGAACAGCGTTACACGGCGCGCGACACGCCGTGGGACACCGGCCTGGTCGACCCGGCGTTGCGAGAATTGGTGGAAGCCGGTTGCCTGAAGCCGTGTCGCGCGGTGGAATTCGGCTGCGGCACGGGCACCAACGCCGTGTATCTCGCGAGCCAAGGATTCGACGTAACGGGCGTCGACTATTCGCAACTGGCGATCGACCAGGCGCGCGCCAAAGCGGACGCCGCCGGCTTGCAGGTCGCGTGGCAAGTCGGCGACTTGGCGAACTTGGAAGCGCCCGCGGAGCCGTATGAATTGCTCTTCGACCGCGGCTGTTACCACTGCATGCGCCGCGCCGGGATGCTGGCCGGGTATCAAGCGGCCGTCGGGCGACTGCTGCCGAGCGGGGCGCGCATCGTGATCCTCGCCGGCAATAGCGACGACACGGTCGAAGGCGGGCCGCCGAAGGTTTCGGCCGCGGAGCTTTGCGGCGATTTCGAAAAGCTCTGCCGCATCGAAAGCCTCGCGGCCTACCGCTTCGAAGATTTCGGCGGCGTGCCCGGTCCTTTGGCTTGGCGAGTCTTCATGACGCGACGGTAGGCGAAGTTCGAGCCGTTACTTCTTGGCTTTCTTCTTCGTCTTCGCCGACTTGGCGGGCTTCTTCTTCGCCGGCTTCGCGGCGCTCGATTTCTTCTCGGCCGCCGGGGCAGGGGACTTCTTGCCGGAGAAGATATTGCTCCAACCCGCGGAAAACGCCTTCGTGGAGCCCGTATGCAGAACGGTCATCGCTGGAAATCCTCGGTAAGAGTTAGTGTTGCAGTTTCTTGTAGCGGAAGCGTTGCGGCTCATCTTCGTTGATGCCGAGCCGGCGCTTGCG
>CAZWDN010000621.1:0-2093 GCA_964633125.1 uncultured Pirellula sp.
TCGGCGTCCGCTTGCAGTGCGCCAAGTGCCACAACCACCCGTTCGACCGCTGGACCCAAACCGATTACTACCGCTGGACGAATCTCTTCGCCCGCGTCGGCTACAAGGTTTTCGAGAACACGCAGTACGACAAGAACGACAAGCATCAGTTCGAAGGCAAGCAAGTCGTCGTCGGCAAGCGCAGCGGCGACGTCGATGATCCGCGCACCGGCGAACCGCGAGCGCCGCGCATGCTCGGCTCGGGCGTCGACCTGCCCGAGAACGCCGATCGCCTGCGGGGCCTGGCCGATTGGTTGGCCGACGACGCCAATCCGTTCTTCGCGCAATCGCAAGTGAATCGCGTTTGGTTCCATTTGATGGGGCGCGGCATCGTCGACCCGATCGACGATTTCCGCGCCACCAACCCCGCGACGCATCCGGAGCTGCTCAAAGCCTTGGCCGATGATTTCGTGAAGCACGATTTCCGGCTAAAGCCGTTGATCCGCACGATCATGCGTTCGCGCACCTATCAACTGGCGTCGACGACGAACGATACGAACGCGACGGATGAGATCAATTACTCGCACGCGCTCGTCCGTTCGCTCTCCGCCGAACAAACGCTCGACTCGCTCGTGCGCGTGACCGGGGCCGGCGTGAAATTCGCCGGCTATCCCGCGGGCATGCGAGCGGGCCAATTGCCGGGCGTCCGGCCGATCAAAGATCGCGAGACCGTAGAATCGGCCGATCGCTTCCTCACGAAATTCGGCAAGCCGCCTCGGCTGTTGTCGTGCGAATGCGAACGATCGTCGGATTTGGCGCTCGGCCAAGTGTTCGAACTGATCGGCGGTACCGTGATGGTCGAACTGCTGAACAAACCCGGCAACCGCGTGGACGACGGTCTCGAAGCCGGCAAATCTCCCGAATCGATGCTGGCCGGGCTTTATTGGAACGCGCTCAATCGCCGGCCGACCGACGACGAACGAAAGCTCATGCTCGCGCACGTCGAGCAAGCGAAAGATCGCCGCGCCGCGTGGCAAGACGTGGTTTGGGCCTTGGTGAACTCCAAAGAGTTTTTGCTCCGCAGGTAAGTCGATGGCGAAGAATCACGCCTGCCCCGAATATCGAGCCGGTCGCCTGCTGCGACGCGATGCGTTGAAGATCGGCGGCGCGGGCCTGCTCGGGCTCACGACCGGCAAGATATTCGCCGCCGAAGATAAGGCGGCGAGCGCAGCCAAACAGGCTGCCGTCAAACGCCTTGCGCCGAAAGCCAAGAGCGTCGTGTTCCTGTTTCAATTCGGCGGGCCGAGCCATCTGGACACTTTCGACATGAAGCCCGACGCCCCCGACGGCATTCGCGGGCTCTACGACAATATCGCGACGAACGTGCCCGGCCTGCGCATCTGCGAGCATCTGCCGCAGATGGCTAAGGTGATGGACAAAGTCACCCTGGTGCGCGGCGTGCATCACACGATGCGCAACCACAACTCGGCCGCCTACTACGCGCTCTCCGGCCATGCACCGCCGGTCGACGACATTCGCCTGCGCGACTCGCTGGAACTTTTCCCGGCCTATGGCTCAGTCGTCTCACGGTTGGCGCCCAACGACGGCGCGGTGCCGACGTTCGTGGCGCATCCGTACGTCTGCCGCGACGGTTCCGTGTCGCCCGGTCAGCACGCGAGCTTCCTCGGCAAGGCGTTCGACCCGCTCTTGGTGACCACCGACCCGAACTCGCCGGATTTCAAATTGCCGGAGCTACGGCTGCCGGCGGGCGTGTCGCCGGAGCAAATGGCCGATCGCCGCGCCTTGCAACAATTGGTCGACCGGCAATCGCGGCTCTTGGAAACTTCGTCTCGGGCCCGAGGTCTGGACGAATATTACGACCGAGCGCTCGGCATGCTTACCTCGACGCGCGTGGCCGAGGCGTTTGATATCGGCCGCGAACCACAGGCGATGCGTGAGCGTTACGGCCGCACGACCTACGGCCAGAGTTGCTTACTCGCGCGGCGGCTGGTCGAGTCGGGCGTGAAGTTCGTCAACGTCTACTTCGCCGAAGGCATCGGCGGGCAAAGCTTCACGACCGGCGGTTGGGACACGCACGGATTCAACAATACGCG
>CAZWDN010000622.1:0-2081 GCA_964633125.1 uncultured Pirellula sp.
CGGACAGGCTATCGGGACGGCGCGGCGTGGTCAAGAAAAAGTAGAATGTCCCCTTATTCCTTCATGGGCAAGAGCAAATGCGCCAATCACGGGCGGCGCGTCGTCGAGGGGCATTGGCTCATGCAGGCCGCAAGCGATCTGTTTCTCGGCTGGACCGAGGGTCAGGCGGGCCGACATTTCTACGTTCGGCGGTTACGCGACATGAAGATCAAGCCGCTCATGGAAATCTTCACGCCCGGCGTCATGCTGCGTCATGCGCGGTTGTGCGGCTGGGTGCTGGCCCGCGCCCATGCCCGCACCGGCGAACCCGCCGCCCTCGGCGGCTACCTCGGCAAGAGCGACAAGTTCGACGAAGCCGTGGCCGACTTTTCCATCGCCTACGCCGACCAAAGCGAGCGGGACCACGCCGAGCTCGTGAAAGCCGTGCGCGCCGGCAAACTCGACGTGTTCATCGAAGACGCCTGAAGCGCATGGCCGCCGCCGCGGTGCGCCAGGTCGATCACGATCGACGCATGATTAGCGACCGAGGGAATCCAGCCCGAAGCCGAGGAACATCATGCCGAGCCCTACCATCTGATAAATAAAGGGGCGCGACGCGGTGGACCAATACTTGTAGACAAACACAAAAGCTCCGAACGGAACGAACGTCGAGATCAGACCCCATTCGACGCTCTGCTGAAACGCCACGACTAAGAGCCATAGTCCGGCGACCGACGCGAACAAGAACCCGATCATCAACATTCCCAGTCCGAGAGTGCTCAACATTCTGAACTCGCTTTACGATGGACGCCGCACTGAATTCGTTTGCCTGTTCGCGCTGAACAGGATTCCCGCAGGGTTGTAGGCCAATCGATTTCGACAAGCAACGCGTATTCGCGACGAAGCGCCGATTTCAACGCACGGCGCGGCAAAATCATCGTTGCCCGTAGTGCCGTTCCATCACGGACGCGAGCGGTTGCTATAGAAACGGGGGGGCGCGAAGAACTCCGCAAGTTCGTCGTCGTCAGGGTCCGTAAAAGGGGACATTCTACTTTATTTTCAAAAAGTAGAATGTCCCCTTTGTGCTCACGTGTAGGCGCTGCGCCTACACGCGCCGTCGCTTTTGCTCGTCGGGCTGATAGTGCGGACGACCGATTCCTTTACTGTAACGATCGTCAGGCGACGGCATGCATCTTGCCGCCGCCTGAACGGAACGAAAATTCGTCGCTTACCGTCCGTCCCGTCGAGAAGCGCCCGGCAGGCCCTCCCCCGCGGTCTGCCGGTCGTCATTCATCGCACACCGCGGGGAAAAGGTGGGACCCATGATTCGTATTGCTACCGGCCTGATTGCAGTTTGCGTCTGCTGCCTCGGAATCCTCCTGCCGACGCCGAGCGCCCACGGCTCCGGCGCCAAAGGAGCAAAGTCCTCGAAACCGAAAGTTGTGAAAGTCGAGACGAAGGGAACGGTTGCCGGCGTCGGCGTCGACACGATCTCGCTCACGACGAAAGCGGGCACGACCGCCGATTTGGCCGCCCCGGCCACGACGAAAATCGAACGCAACGGCAAGAAGGCCGTGCTCTCCGACATCCAAGTCGGCGATCGGGCCGAGGTCGAGCAAATCGACGGGGTTACGGTGAAAATTGAAGCCCGCGGCGCCGTGAAGCCGGGCACGACGCCCAAGCCGAAGGTCGTGAAAGTGGAGACCTACGGCACGGTGACCGGCGTCGGCTTGGACGGAATTGCCGTCACGACGAAGGCCGGAACGCCCGTGCAGTTTGCCGCCGCTGCCGCGACGAAGGTCGAGCGCAACGGTAAGCGGGCCGTACTCGCCGACATCCAGATCGGCGATTGGGTCGAGGTGGAGCAGGTCGACGGCGTCACGGTGAAAATCGAAGCCCGCGGCAAGTAATGCTTGCCGCTTGAGCGGCACGGTACATGCCGGGTGAACGTCTCATGCCGGCGGGCTCCCGTTCGAACGCGAACGAAGCCCGTCGGCATGGCGTTGTCTTCGTCCGTGCCGGCCCCAAGAGCGACGGAGAGAAACGTCAAGACTGTCCGCACGCTTGATTTCGGCGTACAGTACAAGCCGATCCCGCTGGTT
>CAZWDN010000623.1:0-2074 GCA_964633125.1 uncultured Pirellula sp.
GCCGTCATCGGCAAGACCAACGCCAACGGCACGGCCGTGGCCGACCGCGAAGTCGACCATGGGCACCTGTTCCACACCTACTTGCAGGCCGTCGGTATTCCGTCGACCGAGGCGTTTAACATCGCCGGACGGAAGTTCCCGATCGCCGATCCGTCCAAGAGCGCCATCAAGGAACTCTTGGCATGAGCGCGAAGGAAAAAGACGCCCCGAAGAAGCCGGCCGCGAAGAAGGATGCGCCCGCGAAATCGCAAGCGGCTGCCGCGCCGAAGGAACCGAAGGAAGTAGAGAAGAAGTCGGGAACGATTGATCCGACGCAAACCTATATGGCGAGCGCGTGGAAGTATTCGCGTCCGCTGACCGCCTGCCGCTACGATCCCTCGGGCAAGTACGTCTTCGTCGGCACGGAAGATTACACGGTCGAGCGCATCCGCCTGAGCGACGGCGTCATGACGCCGCTCACGGGCCATGAAAGTTGGTGCCGCGCCATCGGCTTCACGCCCGACGGCCGCACGACGTTCACCGCCGGCTACGACGGCCGGCTCCTCTGGTGGGACACGGCCGCCGAGAAGCCTGCGCCGCTGCGCGCCGTCGCCGCGCACGAAGGTTGGGTCCGCGCGCTGGCCGTGAGTCCCGACGGTAAGCTCGTCGCCACGTGCGGCAACGACGGACTCGTCAAGCTTTGGAACACGGCCGACGGCAAGCCGGTCGCCGTCGGACGGGGCCACGGTTCGCACGTGTACAACGTCGCCTTCCACCCCGACGGCCGGCAGTTGGTGTCGTGCGATATGAAGGGCGTGTGCAAGGTGTGGGACGTACCGACGGCCGCCGCATCAGGCGCGAAGCCGGTCGAACTCGCCGCCGTGCGCGACCTGATCGCCGCGACGCTTTACAAATACGACACGCAGTTTCGCGCCGACATCGGCGGCGCGCGGAGCCTGGCTTTCGGCGACGGCGGCAAGCTGCTCGCGGCCGGCGGCATCACGAACGTCACCAACGCTTTCGCCGGAATCGGCAACGCGGCCTGGGCCGTGATGACTTTCGCCGACGGCAAACCGGCGACCGTGCACTCGGGCAAGGAGAAGATCAACGGCACGGCCTGGGGCACCGTTTGGCATCCGGCCGGCTACTGGATCGGCGCGGCCGGCGGCCAAGGGGGCTTTCTCTACTTCTTCAAGCCGGGCGCGGAAGCGGAGTTCTTCCGTTTCAAACTTCCCGATACGGCCCGCGATCTGACGCTCGCGCCCGACGGACGCAGCATCGCCGTGGCCCACGCCGACGGGAACCTGCGCGTGTATCGCATGGAAAAGAAGGCGTAGGTTGCGCTAGAATGCGCCGAGCATGCGCAGCGCCGCGACGGCGGCAAAGACCAGCAGCAAGCTGTCGAACAGCTTCTGTGGTACGTGATGCACGAGCCTCCGACCGAGCAACAACCCCAGGACGACGGCCGGGGCCAAGATCGCGTTGATCGCCAACGTGTGCGGATGGATCAACCCCAGGCTCGTGCTGAACGGCACCTTGAGCACGTTGATGATGAGGAAGAACCACGCCGACGTGCCGACGAATTCGTACTTCGGCAAACTTACCGCCAAGAGATACAGCGCCACGATCGGCCCGGCGCCGTTGGCCAGCATCGTCGTGAAGCCCGCGACCAGCCCGAGCGTGACGGCGAACCAGCGGGCATGCGGGACGTCGGCAAAGAGATTCGGCCGGTACATGCGGCCGAGCTGCAGCAGCGCAAGCCCGAGGATGATAACGCCGAGCGTCGGCTTCAATTGCGCATCGGTCATGCGGCCCATGAGCAGCCAGCCGCCGACCACGCCGGCAATCGCCGGCGGCAGGATGCGCCACACGTAATCCCACCGCGCGTGGCGACGAAACGCGGCGACCGCTGCGACGTCGCCGACGATCAACAGCGGCAGCAGAATGCCGGTCGAAACTCGCGGGCCGAAAAGCCAGGCGAAGATGACGATGTGAAACAGCCCGATGCCGGCGAATCCGCTTTTGGAAAAGCCGATTCCCGCGGCGGCGACGGCGGCCCAGCACCACTCGGCGGTCGATAGATCGGGCATGGTGC
>CAZWDN010000624.1:0-2070 GCA_964633125.1 uncultured Pirellula sp.
CGCGGCCCGGTGGTGCGCGTGCTCGACAAAGTCGGCGCGTTCGTGCAATTGGAGCCGGGCATCGACGGCATGGTGCACATCAGCGAAATCGCCTACTCGCGCGTGTTCCGCGTCACCGATTTCCTCAAGGAAGGGGAAGACGTTGAAGCGAAGGTGCTCGCCGTCGATCCGGAACAAAAGCGCATCAGCCTCTCCGTGAAGGCGCTGCTCGCGCGTCCCGAACCGGTGAGCAAGAAGAAGGAAGAAGAACTCGAAGAGATCGAAGACGCGACGCCACCGGCTCCGCTGCCGCCGCAACCGAAGAAGCTCAAAGGCGGCATGGGCAAGAAGAGCGGCGGCGCGCAATTCGGCTTGAAGTGGTAATGCTCGCGCGCAATTGACGCCGCGTCCGGACGACTTACTGCGCTTCGTCGGCCGGCGGATCGTAGTAGACGTAGCCGCGCATGATTTCCACGAAGCCTTCCGCGAGGTAGCGGCAGCCGTGCGTATCGTGTTCGCGGCCGCCGAGGCACGACAGGTCGCGATGCTCCACGCGGCCCGCCAGATCGGGCAAACATTGCATGCCCGCAAGCCCCGTGTAGCCGAGCGATTGCTGCCCTTGCCGACGACGGAGCGTCAGTTGGTACAGCAAGGGATACCACTTCATTGCCGGGTCGCGACGGTTGACGCCGACCAGCAGCCGATCGATTTGCGACGGCGCCATCTGCATATACCGGCCCGGCAGGAAGCCGTCATTGTCCGTCGCGCCGGCCAGCAGCACGGCGCGCACGGCGCGATCCTCATGCCGGCGCTCCGCCAACGCGCGTCCGCGTAGCGCGCCCCCGCCCAGATAGTGCAGGCCGGCGCCGATCACGCGAGTGCCGAAGCTGTAGCCGATCATGCTCACGCGGGCTTCGGCGGGCAACTGGTCGGCGATCCAGGCCAAGTAGTAGCCGTAGCACTCGGCCCGCACCGCCTTGATTTGTACGTCTTTTCGCGAGCCGATGTTGAGGCGGTCGCTCGGCCAAGTGAAGACCACCCAGCGTATCGGCCCGCGCTCGCGGCAGCGCCCGGCGGTGAACTTCGTGTAGTACGCCCAACCTCCGCAGAGCGCATCGCAGAAGCTCACGCGATTGCCGTGCACATGGAAACAGACGGGCACGTTCGGATCGGCGGCGGCAAACTCCGCGACGTTCGACGTATGCCAACGGCCGGAGCCCTCGTAGCGCCAGACGTCGTAGCCCGTCGGACCGGCCGCCGTAGCTCGGGCGCGGCGAGCCGAGACGATCCACAGTTCATCATCGTCGGCGAGCAGCTCGGCCGTCGCCGCCGCCGTGGAAGCGAGCGACGCCTCGATGACGGGCGCGGCGGTCTCCGTCGATGCAAACGCCGCCGCTTCCTCCGCGGCCGCAAGTTCGGCCGCCTCTTCCGACGTGAGTTCCGCGAGGGCCGCGTCCGCCGCTTCGAGCGAGTCGTCATCGCGATCCGGTTCGCGCGAGCCCGCGAGCGACGGAGCGAAGTCGGCGTCGGAGCCGCCGTCCAGCAGCGCGGCGCGGAGCGAAAGGTCGTCGCCGCGGGCCGAGGCTAACGGAGCGATCGCACCGAGCAGTAAGAGCGCAGCCGGCAACAACCCGAGCAACAGGAACCATGTCGCGTGCGACCGTTGCGCGGAGAACGGGGGCGCGCAGCGCGATCCGATGCTCCCGCTTTCCGGGAGACGGAGAGAGACGTCGCTCCATCGCGTCTTCAACATGCGAATCGTCCGTGAGCCTCGCGACCGTTCGAGGAAGAACGAATCGCGACTGGTCGCCTCGCTACGACCGGAACTTCCGGCACTGTTTCGCGCGCCGCCGCAAAGCGAGCGCGCGTAGGGAGGCATATGTAATGAAACATACACGCTGTTTTGCGCGCGGCAAAAAATTCGCGGCAAAAAGTCAACGGCGTCGTCTTTCGAAAACGTCGCCGTTTCATTTGCACAACGTCGCGGGTGTTGTATGGTTGCTCGACCCATTCGGCCTCGCCGCGTGGGCGATCCATTGTGTAGCGGAGGTATGAGCCATGAAGCGGCTAATGTTGTTGGCGGTCGTAGCG
>CAZWDN010000625.1:0-2057 GCA_964633125.1 uncultured Pirellula sp.
GTCGCCCGTGCCTACAAAGCCGTGGCCGAAAGGCGGTCCAGTTGACCTGAGGCAAGAAGGACACCGCTTAATTCATTAAGCGGACAACACAACAGCCTCTACGGACGGAGACGAGACCCGGTGCGTCGGCGTGCGGAAAGTAGCGTTCGGCAATGCAAGTTGTCGAGCGACGAAGTCCGAACGCCCGTGTTGTCCGTTTCTTTTTCGCGTCTCGGCAGGCCGTACGCCGACGCACGAACTTTTTGCACGACGGAACTTTTTGTTCACGATGTTTGATAATCTGCGCAGCAACAAACGGCCGTTCGCCGCGTCGCTGGCGACGACGCCCTCATCCGGCCTTCGGCCACCTTCTCCCGGTGGGAGAAGGGCACTACTTCGCTTTCACGTCGTAAACAAAGATCTTGTCTTGCTCGCGGACCCAGAGCTTGCCGTCGAACACGACCGGGTGCATCCAGCCCGGGCGATCGGACTGGCCGGGGGTTTTGAACGTGCCGACTTCCTGCAGTTCCTGCGGATCGGCTTTCACGAGCGACACGGTGCCGTCGTCGGAATGCAGATAAAGACAACCGTCGGCGGCGCACACGGCGGCCGACTTCTTCCCCGAGATGCGTCCCTTCCATTTGATTTCGCCCGTCATCAGGTCGGCGCAGAACGGGATGCCCTGGTCGTCGGAATCGCCGTAGAGGTAGTCGCCGACCAAGACGATGCCGCCGTGCTTGTTGGCGAGTTCCTTGTTGATCGGGTAGATCTCGTCGACCTTCACTTCTCCCTTGCCCGCGGGCACTTGCTTGAGCAACGCCGCGCCGCGTTTGTAACCGGCGGCGAAGAACACCAAATCGCCGCGGACGATCGGCGTCGGAATCACAGCCGTCGTCTTCTCGATTTCATACGACCACATCAGCTTGCCGTCGCTCGCGCGCACGCCCAAAGCGCCGCTGCCGGTGGTTTGCACATAGACGCGCACCCCGGCAACTTCGGCAATGACGATCGACGCGTGCCCTGCCCCGCGATCTTCCGGACGCACGGCCGTCCAAATCAGTTTGCCGGTCTGCTTATCGAGCGCCACCATCGTCGACTTGTCGCCGCCGGGAGTCATGATCAAGCGATCGCCGTCGATCGTGGGCGATTCGCTGTAACCCCAACCGTCGGCCTTCTTACCGCTGAAATCGTCTTTGAGATTCTTCTTCCAGATCTGCTTCCCCGTCACGACGTCGGCGCAAAACAAATCGCCGAAGGCCGTGAGAGCGTAGACGCGGTTGCCGTCGATCGTCGGCGTGGAGCGCGAGCTTTGCCACGTAGGATTGCCCGAGTCCCAAGGCGCGCCTGTCTTCAGTTTCCACAAGGTCTTGCCGGTTTTCTGATCGAAGGCGACGAGGTATTCGTCGGCGTCTCCTTCGGCGGCGGTCGAGAGCCCGTCGCCGAGCGTAATGACGCGACCGTCGGCGATCGCCAAACTCGAATAGCCCCGCCCCGCTCCGACGATTTCCATCACGAGCTTCGGGCCCCCTTCGGGCCACTTTTGCAGCAAGCCGGTTTCCTGCGACACGCCCGTGCGATCGGGGCCGCGAAACGTCGGCCACGATTTCGCGCCGGCGAGGTTCGCACTCGGAGAGTTGGGCAACAACAAAGCGGCGGCGACGAACAACGTCGAGAACATGGCGGGGATACTCGCGAAGGCGGGAAGTCGGAAATCGAAAGCGGTTCGTCGAATATAGCGAATGCCGCACGCGAAATCATCGCCATGCGGCCCGCGAAAGTTGACCCCGTGCGGACCACGGAGGATATTAGGCGCTCCCGCTTCGCCGACGAGCGAGCGCTTTCGCAACTCCGAGCGCCGTGAAAATGATGATCCAGACGCATAAGCAACTGATACTTGCACGACGACGCATGCTTCGCCGACTCATCGCGGCGGCGGTCGCGATGTTTCTCAGTGCCCAAACTCAGGACCTTGCGGCTGCGGAGGGAATCGCCGGGCGGCCACTCAACGTCGTCCTGATCTTCGCCGACGATAAGTAGAATACGTGTGGAGCGGAGGAGTGGATTTCGCGACAAACCGG
>CAZWDN010000626.1:0-2051 GCA_964633125.1 uncultured Pirellula sp.
CACGCCTACCACGACCAAGTGCTCGGCTTCGACGACAAGGAAATCCGCGCCGCCTATGAAGCCGCCAAGGCCGGCGGCGCCTACGACGACGTGCTCCACATCCACGGCCACAAGACGAAGCACTACGCCCTCACCACGCCGATGGAATACTTCGCCGAACTCTCGGAAGCGTACTTCGGCACCAACGACTTCTATCCCTTCGTCCGCGGCGAACTCATGCAACACGACCCTCGGGCGCACGCCATCCTCGAAAAAACCTGGGGCAAACTGCCGTGACGCGTAGCGCTTTGGAGCTTCCCGCCGTCGATCCGACGCCGATCTTCGAACACTTTCGCGGCTCGTACGGCGCCGAACTGCTCACGGCCGCCGTCGCGCACTTGCGGGTGTTCGACGTGTTGGCGGCCGGCCCGCTCGGGTTCGAGGCGTTGGCCGGCGCGCTGGCGCTGGCCGCGCGACCGACCGTGGTGCTCACCACCGCCTTGCGAGCGATGGGACTCTTGGCGGTCGACGGGGCGCAACGCTTCACGCTCACCGAGCTCGCGCGCGAGCATCTCCTCGCCGGCGGGGCGTTCTTCGTCGGCGACTACGTCGGTCTCGCGGCCGAAAGTCCCGGCGTGCTCGGCATGGTCGAGCGGTTGCGGACCAATCGCCCTTGGGGAGCAAGCGATCAGAGCGACGACGGCGCGGCGTTCATCTATCGCGAAGGAACGCCGTCGGCTATGGAACACGAAGCGCAGGCTCGGCACCTCACGCTCGCATTGGCCGGGCGGGCGAAGAACGTTGCGCCGGCGCTGGCCGCGAACCTCTCGACCGCCGGCGCGCGAACCTTGCTCGACCTCGGCGGCGGCACCGGCATCTATTCGATCGCACTGGTGCAACAGAACCCGGAGCTACGAGCCGTCGTATTCGACCGGCCCGAGGTCTTAAAGGTGGCCGCTGAAATGGCGGCGGAATACGGCGTGACCGACCGCGTGCAGTTGTCGCCCGGCGATATGTTCGTCGATCCGCTGCCGACCGGTTGCGACGTCGTGCTCCTCTCGAACATCCTGCACGATTGGGACCTGCCGGAGTGCCGCACGCTCGTGCGCCGCGCGGCCGAAGCGTTGCGCTCCGGCGGCAAGCTCTGGATTCACGACGTGTTTCTGAACGACGCGCTCGACGGCTCCTTGCCGATCGCCCTCTACTCGGCGGCGCTGTTCACGCTTACCGAAGGGCGCGCCTATAGCGGAGCCGAGTACCGCGCGATGCTCGCCGACGCCGGCTTATCCCCCGGCGCACACACGCCGACGGCGATCCACTGCGGTGTGCTCGAAGGGACCAAGCAGTAAAGACGGTGTGGAACGTCGCCTAGTACTCCACCACTTCCAAGTGCCGCGCGAGGTACTGCAGAATATCGCGGATGGAGATCACGCCGACGATGCGGCCCGCCGACATCACCGGCAAATGCCGGTAGCCGCCGACGTCCATCTTTTGCAACGCGAAGGCGATCTGCGCGTCCGCTTCGATCGACTCGGGCGTCGGCGTCATAAACTCGAAGATCGGCCGTTCGGCGAGTTTCTCCGCGTTCACGCCGATCCGGGTCACGGCGTCGCGCTCCGTGAAAATGCCGATTAGTTGCCCTTCGTCGACCACGAGCACGCAGCCGATCGTGCGCTCGACCATCGTTTGCAACACCTCGCGCACCGTGAGCGACGGGGCCACGATGATCGGCCGCCGCGGCAAGAGCAGCACCACGCGATCGTGCAGCAGCGAGCGCTGCATCTCCGTATCGACTTGCCCGACGCTCTGCTCCCCGAGCGGCTCAAGACATTGTTCGCACACGTCGGCGCCTTCCAAATTCACGCTGCCGCAGTAACAACATTTGGTCATGGCACTAGCTCCCGAAATCGCCGGATCGGTGTGTGTTTTTTGGCGGCGAGTGGTGAGTGGCGAGCAACAATCACTAGCCGTCGTCAGTACTTGGCTCGTCACTCACCACTCGCCGCTCACCACCTCTTCCGTCAGTTCACTTCCCACGTATCTCCGCTCATAAACAGCTTCTGCAAATCGCC
>CAZWDN010000627.1:0-2049 GCA_964633125.1 uncultured Pirellula sp.
CGGCCGTCGGGTGCGACCAGGGCCATGCCGTCGCGATCGAGCGTGACGATGCCGAAGTCGAGCTTATGCTCGCGGGCCAATTTCCACCCGGCGCGAATCGCATCGTCGGCCGTTTCAATCTTGATGCCGGTCGCGAGCTCCGCTTCTAGGCGATTCGGGGTCATCGTCGTAGCCCCGCGGTAGCGCGAGTAATCGCCGCCGCGAATCGGGTCGACGATCACCGGCTTGCCGAGTTCGCGCGCGGCGTCAATTACCTGACGCAGCAAGCGCGGCGAGCAGACACCCTTGTCGTAATCGGAAATGAGCACGACGTCGCAATGTTCGAGCGAGGCCGCCAAGCGCGTGCTGAGTTCGTGTACGAGTTCGGGGCGGAGCGCGTCGCGAACTTCGTCGTCAACACGGAGGATCTGATGCGGATGCCTGCCTTGGGCGCGGCCGATGAAGCGTTCTTTCGTCGTCGTAGGACGCTCGGCGTCGTAGAGCACGAGCGAATCGTCTACGCCGAGCTCGCGCAGCATCCGGCGAACAAGGCGACCGCCGTCGTCGTCGCCGACCACGCCGGCCAAACGGACCTCGGCCTCCAGACCGCGAAGCATGTTGCAAACGTTGGCGGCGCCGCCGAGGCGGGCCTCGCGCTTATCGGCGCGCAGCAGGATCACGGGAGCTTCCTGGCTCACGCGTTCGGCGTCGCCCCAGGTGTAGCGGTCGAGAATCAAATCGCCGAGCACCAGCACGCGCGGACGTGATAAGCCGGCAAACAACGAAACGAGATCAGACATCGCGGGTCTTCCTTGACGCGGATGCGGGGCCAAAGCGGAATGCGGAGGGAGCAGGATACCCGGTTGCCGGCATTACGACCAAGATGAAACGCCCGGAGGAGGTTCACTCAATGCCGGCAGTGCCGGCACGTCACTCCTGCAAGGAACGCCCTCCGTTGCGTTCCGTGCGTCTGAGTCGATCTCGAAACGCCACGGAGGGCGTTCCCTACAGTTCAGCTTCCGGAGTTATGGTTTCCAGCAACCTCGCCAGTTCCTCTTCTCCGGCGAGGAATTCCAGCCCCACGACGACGGCCCACAGCGGCTTGCCGGCCAGTGCGTCGAGGCGGACTTTGACCAAGTCCTTGTGCGTGCAGACGAGCGCTTCGGCTCCGCTCGACGTCGCAAGTTGCGCGAGCGCGTCGATATCGGCGCGGGTGTAATTGTGGTGATCTGGGAATTCGCGGAACTCGACGACGGTGCAGCCGAGACCTTCCAGCGTGCGGCGAAATCCGGCGGGGTTGCCGAGCCCGCAGAAGCCGACGATGCGTTTTCCAGCGAGCGAAGCCAATTCCGCCTCCGCGCCGAAGCTGTTGAGCAACGTGCGCGGAGCATGGCGGACTTCGCACCATACGGCTTGCGGGGCGTATGGGGTTACGATCCCGCGAATTCGCAAGCGTTCCGCTGCGTCGACTAAGTCGGCGCGTGAAAGCACGATCGCCGAAGCGCGGCTCAGTCCGCTCAATGGTTCGCGGAGCGTGCCGCGAGGGACGACGTGCCCGAAGCCGAGCGGTTCTAAGGCGTCGAGCAGCACGATATCGAGATCGCGCTGCAGGCGGCGGTGTTGGAAGCCGTCGTCGAGCAGCACGACTTGGCTTTCGAATTCTTCGATCGCCGTCGAGGCCCCGACGACACGGTCGACGTTTTGCAAATGCGGAACGTCGGGGAGCTTTTGTTCCAGTTCGAGCGCTTCGTCGTTGCGCGAGCCCTCTTCGGCCCCGTAGCCGCGGCTGACGATGGAAACGCGGACGTCGCGCTCGCGGAACCAGCGGGCGATCCACTCCACCATCGGCGTCTTGCCGGTGCCGCCCAGGGTGAGGTTGCCGACGCAGACGACCGGCGCGCCGACGGCAAACGTCTGCGCCCGGCCGGAGTCGTAGCGATAGTTGCGCACACGCATCGCGGCCGCATAGCCGAGCGAGCCGACGTAGAGCAAGCCGCGCAGGGCGGATGCCGTGAGCCCGCGCCGCCGACCGCTCACGAGTTCGCGAAAGTCGGCGGCGTTCATGGGCTG
>CAZWDN010000628.1:0-2049 GCA_964633125.1 uncultured Pirellula sp.
CGCTCTATGCCCGCTTCATCACCGACGGCTGGACGCCGGAGCAAAAGCTCGTGGTGCTCGGCTTCTACGAGCAGGCCCGCAAGTTTGAAGGGGGCTACAGCCTCAAGGGATACTTCAACAACGTCTGCAAAGACTTTTGCGCCAACCTGACGCCGCGCGAACGGCTGATCGTATTGTCGTACGGCGTGATCCAACCGGCGAACGCCTATGCGGTGTTGGCGGGCCTGGAACAGGTCGACGCCGACGTTCTGGCGATGCTCGTCGAGCTCGACAAGCGGTTGCCGGAGAACAAAACGCCGGAAGCCCGCGCCTTGCAAACGGCGATCATCGCCGTGATGGGCGAGAGCAAGAATCCGCAGGCCATGGCCTACCTGCGCGAAGCGTTCGAGAAGCAACCGGAACGGCGCACCGAACTGGCGATGGGCTTGGCCCAACAGGCCGACGGCGACAACTACCCGCTCTTGTTGCGCTCGTTGGCGATCGTCGACGGCATGGCCGCGCAAGAAGTCATGCTGCAACTCACGAAAGTCGAGCGCAAGCCCGAAGCTCCGGAAGCCGTGCGCCAAGCGATCATCTGCGCGGCGCGCATCGGCGAAGAAGCGGCCGGCATCTCATTGCCGTTACTCGACAAATGGAGCGGGCAAACGCTCGCCGGCACTTCGGCGCCGTTCGCGCAAAAGCTCGGCTCCTACCAACAATGGTTCGCCACGACCTACCCGCAATTGCCGCCGGCCACGCCGCCGAAGGTGGAAACCACGTCGCGCTACGCGTTGGAAGAACTCCACGCGTATCTGGGCGAATCGAGCACCAAGGGTGACGCCGCACGCGGAGCCGTCGTGTTTGAAAAAGCCAACTGCGTGAAGTGCCACCGCCACGGCGGCAAGGGGGAAGCGATCGGGCCCGACCTTTCGACGGTCGCCCAACGCTTCACGCGCAAGGAAATCCTCGAGTCGGTGCTGTTCCCGTCGCAGGTGGTTTCGGATCAGTACGCCAGTAAGCTGGTAACGACCGTCGACGGCAAGACGCTCTCGGGCATCGTGGCTCCGGGCGGCGGCGACTCGATCGTCGTCCTGCAAGCCAGCGGCGAAAAGACCGTTTTGGCGACAAAGGATGTCGAGAGCACCGCACCGACGAAGAAATCGGCGATGCCGGAAGGCTTGTTCAACACGCTGCAATTGCAGGACGTGGCCGACTTGTTCGCCTACCTGCAAACCGGCGGCACGCGCCCTGCCGACTTAGCGGCGCCGCTGGCCCACCCGGCAGGCACCGGCCGCCCGACGGCCACGAGCGCCGACGCCGACACGGCGGCACCGGGCAATTCGCGGCGAGCGAATACGCTACGGAAGTAACGCCGAGCCGCCGCAATTCCGTGTTGTTGCATCGTAAAGCCCTGGGAAGGCCTTCCCAGGGCTTTACAAAGGAATTGACCGCAAACGAGCTACACGTCGCAGAGCCGCGCCGCGTCCGCGAGCGATTGCCGCGCATCGCGTAGCGGAATGAACTCCTGGCCGACGAAGCCGTCGTACTTCGTTTCGACGATGGCCCGCATGATCCCCGGGTAGTTGATCTCCTGGGTGTCGTCGATTTCGTTCCGGCCCGGGTTGCCGGCCGTGTGGTAATGGCCGACGTACTCGTGATATTGCTTGATGCGCGTAATCACGTCGCCTTGCATGATCTGCACGTGATAGATGTCGAAGAGCACCTTCAGTCGCGGCGAGCCGACCTGTTTGATGATGTCGATCGTCAGATCCATGTCGTCGCAGAAGTAATCGGGGTGCCCCTTCATTTCGATCGGCACGCGGGAGTTGAGCATTTCCAGGCAGAGCGTCACCCTTTTCTCTTCCGCATACCCGACGATCTGCTTCAAGCCGGCCACCATATTCTTCACGGCGTCGTCCGTGGTGAGCCCCTTGCGGAAGCCGGAAAACGTGATGATGCTCGACACGTCGTGGGCCGCGGCCAGGTCGAGTTGCTCCTTCAATATCTTGACGCATTCGGCCGTTTGCTCCGGCTGCGCAAAGCCGCGGGCAAAGCCGTGGCTGCTGCCGA
>CAZWDN010000629.1:0-2046 GCA_964633125.1 uncultured Pirellula sp.
GAGCGATGGTTTCAGGCACCGCGGCGGGCACCGGCGCGCCGCCTAAGCCCGCCGCGACCGGCACGGCCGCCGTCGTCGCGACGCCCGCCGTCAGCGGTCAACCGCTGAAGATCGAGCAAGTGGGGCGCGTCAGTTCCGATCTCTCGCAAGTGTTGCTGCGGTTCGATCCGCAGAACGGCTGGCTCCGCGTGCAACCCCGCGATGCGATTTCCGTCGGCGACCGTTTGCTCGCGCTCCCCGCGTACCGTCCGCAAGTGGCGCTCGGCAACGGCCTGACGGTCGACTTACTCGGCGGCACCGCCGTGGAAATCTTACCGGTCGATACCGCGGGCGTACCCGGCTTGCGCTTGCTGCGCGGGCGCTTGATGATGTTTACCGTCGGCGGCCCGAAGGCGCAGCTTCGCTTGGAAGACGGCGCGAAGAGCGTCGGCCTGACGCTGGGGGGCGCGGAAGTGGCCCTGGAACACGTGTTCCGCCGTTACGTCGGCACCGATCCCGCCGCGGCGCCGTTGCCTTGGGCGCTCGTCGTCACGGTGAAGAGCGGCGAAGTCGGCTGGTCGGTCCGCGCGGGCGATTCGCAGAAGCTCACCGGCCCGGGCCAATGGCTCTGGACCGAATCGACCGATCTCTCGCCGCTGGCCGGCGGCGCGGCGCCGCTCTGGATGACGGCCGACGAACGGGACCTGCTGGAGCGCCAAGCGGCCGACTACGTCGAGATCACGCTGCGCGGCGGGAAGGCCGTGAAGGTGGCGCTGGAAGAACTCGTCGAAGATCGCCGGAGCGAAAACCAGCAGCTCGCGCTGCGTTGTTTGGCGCAGCTCGGCATTTTCGACGACTACATGCCGCCGCTGAACGACGCAGCGCAGCGCTATAGCACCTGGGAGCGTTACCTGAATTACTTGGCGGAAGCGCAAGACTGGGGACCGTTTTACGCCGAAGGAATTCGCAGCGCCATGGTGAAGCAGCACGGCCCCGTGAAAGGGGCGGAGCTCTACCGCATGCTCTGGAGCTACGACGACGAGCAACTCAAGGCAGGCATGGCCAAGTATTTGGTGGAAACGCTGGACCACGAGAATCTCGATTTCCGCACGTTGGCCTACTGGAACCTCGTGCGCATCACCGGCCTGTCGATCGCCTTCACGCCGCAAGACGCGCCGCTCAAGCGCCGGCCCAACATTCAGAAGTGGGTGCAAAAGCTCGAGATGGGGCAGATCGTGCATAAGGTCGTGCAGTAACGCGGGCCGCGTGAATTCCAATGACCAAGCACCAAATTCCAAATAATGACCGAAGCAGCAATTTCCAAAACGCGCGGCGGCGCACATGAGGACATTGAAGTTGCGGATTTGTTTGGAATTGGGTGCTTGGTCATTGGTCATTCCGCGCGTCGCGGAACGCCGCGGACCGCGTTCCCTACGGAATATGAATCGGTCGACCGGCGGCGCTTGTTTCCGGCCGGCGGGGCGAGTATCACTGGAAGCCTCGCACCACCCCGTCCCTACCTGCCCGAGCGCTTTGCCCTATGTCGGACGCCGCTGACGAATCGTCCCCCGACGCCGCGATTGCCGACTATCCGCGCGGCGTGTTGCCGCCGCTGCGCGTGCGCGACCTGCCGGAGCCGGTGCCGCTGCGGAAAATGATCGGCCCCAGCATCATGCTGGCCGGGCTCGCGCTCGGCAGCGGCGAGTTCATCTTCTGGCCGTACCTGACCTACAAGTCCGGGTTCGTCTTCTTCTGGGCCTGCGTCATCGGCGTCGTCACGCAATATTTCCTGAATATGGAAATCACCCGCTGGGCGCTGGCCACCGGGGAAAGCGCCGTGACAGGCTTCGCGCGGCTCAGTAAGCATTGGGCCGGCCTGTTCCTGTTTCTCAACATCGTGCCGTGGATGATTCCGGCTTGGGCGCGCGGCACTAGCGAAATGATTAGCTGGCTCGTCTTCCGACCGGAGCTCGGGGCCGACGGCGCGATCCACGCGCCCTACATCCCGCACATCACCGTCGCCACACTGTTGCTCTGCGGCTTCGCGCTGACGACGGGGCCCGTGAT
>CAZWDN010000630.1:0-2024 GCA_964633125.1 uncultured Pirellula sp.
TTCAGCGTGTTGCTGGGGCACATGACGCTCGTGGGCCCGCGCCCGCCGATCGCCTCGGAAGTCATGAAGTACGAACCTTGGCAACTCGGCCGACTTTCCGTGACCCCCGGTCTTACGTGCCTTTGGCAAGTCAGCGGCCGCAGCGAAATCGGCTTCGAAGATTGGGTTCGCATGGACCTCTGGTACGTCGAGAACCAATCGCTGCTCACCGACCTCAAGCTCCTGGCCCGCACGCCCCTCTCGGTAATCAGCCGCAAGGGAGCGTACTAAGACGGGTAGCTAGTTGTTAGTAGCTGGTAGCTAGAACAGACAAGGCCGATACATACTAGCCGCGTTCTCGCAAGCGAGCGGACGCCTTCCTCAACTAGCTACGAGCAACCAGCTACTAGCTACTTCTGTACCCATTCTCCGTCGATCGAGCGCCAGAGCTTCCCCGTCGGGTTCTTGTCCTTCAGCGACTCCGGCAATCGTGCTTCGCGGACGTTGTCGTAACAGGCCCACATCGCGAAGCGGTCGATGGCCGTGGGAATGCCGACGGCCGTGAAGCCGGGATGCCCCGTCGCCGGAAACGGCCCGCCGTGATTCATGGCCGCCGACACCGCGACGCCGGTCGGCATCTTGTCGTTGAGCAATCGCCCGACGCGCTCGCGCAGCGCCGGTGCGATCTTGTCGTACACGGCATCGTCGCCGCCGGCCGTGTCGCTATAAACGCAGCCGGTGAGGTTGCCTTCCAGGCTCTTCAATACCCCCAGCAGTTCGTCGACGTTTTCGCACACCACCGCGAGCGATGCGTTGCCGAAGCATTCCGTTTGCAGCACGTGCGGCGCGGCGATGAATTGCTTCGCCGTGGCCCGTAGCAACGTGTTCGTATGTCGGAATCCGGCTGCATCGGCAGGCTTGCCGCCGGCGAGCACTTTGGCTCCCGCTTGTTCGAGCACTTCCACACCGCGCGCCAGCGACTCGCAGACGTTCTTCGACAGCAGCGCCCCGACCGGCGCGGCTTCATACCGCTTGCTCACGGCCGCAAGAAACGCTTCGCTCTCCGCGCCGGCCAAGAGCACCACCAGACCCGGATTCGTGCAGAACTGCCCGGTGCCCATCAGCGCACTTGTCACAAATTCGTCGACGATCTTCTCGCCGCGCTCCTTCAAAGCGCCCGGCAGAATCACCAACGGGTTCACGCTCGAGAGCTCCACGTAGATCGGCTTGCCGACCGCATCGGCGGCCGCTTTCAGCTTCAGCCCCGCGCCCCGGCTGCCGGTGTACGCCACGGCGGCCAAGCGCGGATCGCTCACCAAGCGTTCGCCGTCGGTGTGCGACGTGCGATAGATCAGTTGCACGGTACCCGCAGGCAGGCCCGCCGCGTCGGCGGCTTGCTGCGCGAGTTCGGCGAACAGGCGCGTCGTGCCGGGATGCGACGTGTTGGCCTTCACGATCACCGGGCAACCGGCCGCGACGGCCGCGGCGAAGTCGCCGCCGCTCGCACTGCCGAACGCAAACGGAAAGTTATTCGGCCCGAAGACGGCTACCGGCCCGAGCGCTTCGTACCGCGCGCGAATGTTGAGCTTCGTGTCGATCGTCGGCCGCGTCCACGATTCGTCTTCGCAGGCCGCGGCGGCCGCGCGCAATTGGCCCGTCGTGCGCGGCAGTTCGACTTCGGCCAAGCGCGGCTTCACGGGGTAGCCGGTTTCGGCGTGGGCCATCGCGGAGAGCGGTTCCGCGTGGGCCTCGATGCGGGCCGCGAAGTCGCGGAGGAAGCCGGCGATCTTGGCTCGCGGCACGGTGCGCAACGTTTGAAATGCGGCGGCCGCGGCCGTCAGCGCGGCGTCGCAATCGGTCCAAGCGCTCGTCGGGTAGACGTCGGGCAGGGTCGCGCCCGTTTGCGGATTCGCGGCTTGAAAACTTCCGGCGGCATCGGCGGCCCGCCACTTTCCGGCGATCAGTACTGGTTGCATGTTTTGCTTGCGATAGGTGTTGTGAATCAAGATTCTATTTAGCCCCGGAGCTCGCCTCCGGGGGAATGC
>CAZWDN010000631.1:0-2014 GCA_964633125.1 uncultured Pirellula sp.
GGCCGCGGGGGGCGGCGGGGCCGTCACCGGCGGATTTGCCGGCGGCGGCGCCGGAACGCTCGGCGGCTACGTCGGCCTGCTGCAAACCACGCAACAAATCCGCAACACGCAACAAAACCTCAACGCACAACTCCGCACGCTCAAGCTGCTGCAGGCCAATCTGGAAGCCGGCACGATCGACATCGCCCAAGTCGACCAGTTCCGCCAAAACATCGAAACGGCCCGCGCGACGCTGCTGCAAAGTCGCATCGGCTTGGAAAACACGTTTGAAACCTACAAGCGCACGCAGATCGGCCTGCCGCCGGACCTGGAGATGTCGCTCGACGACGACATGATCGAGCAGTTTCAATTCATCGATCCGGAAACGAACGCGCTCTACGAAGGGCTGGAAGAATTCGTCGACGAACTCGGCAACTTGCCGGAGGAGCCCGACCTCGACGTGCTCCGGATGGCGCTCGACCGACTCGACGGCTTCCGCGACTCCGTGGCCGACAACCTCGCCGAGATCCGTCGCGATCTCGACTTGCTCGACGCCCGAGTTCCCACGCGCAAGCTGACGCTTGGTGCCGAGGAAGCGACGCTCCTCGATGCCGACGTCAAACTGCTCCAGCAAAGCTTTGCCGACCTGGAGCGGCTCTTCCAAGCCGGGGAAGCGCACGCCGAGGGCCTGCGTAAGGGGCTCGCCCCCGACACGCGGAAGAAGTCGATTGAAAGTCTCGTCGTCACCGCCAAAGAACTCGCCTTGCTGCTGCAAGAAGCCTCGCTCGTGCAAGTGCGGGCGCGCTTGGAAAGCGTCACGCTCACGCCGGTCTCGCTCGATCCGAAACTGGCGTTGGCCGTCGCGCGGGCCAATCGCTACGACTGGATGAACAACCGCGCGGCGCTCGTCGATTCTTGGCGGCTGATCGCCTACAACGCGCGCTCGCTGTTGGCGGTGCTCAACGTCACGATCGACGGCAGCCTCGGCACGCGCGGCGATAATCCCGTGAAGTTGCAATCGGAGACCGGCACGCTGCGGGCCGGCCTCGCCTTCGACGCGCCGTTCACGCGCTTGGTCGAGCGCAACAACTACGTTTCGTCGTTGATCGAATACCAGCGCGACCGCCGGCAGTTGATTCAATTCGAAGACGGCGTCAATCAGACGTTGCGGCAATCGCTCCGCACCCTCGAGCAGTTGGAAGTGAATTTGGAGATTCAGCGTCGCGCCGTCACCATTGCGACGCGGCGCGTCGATCAAACGCGCGAAGTCTTGAGCAAGCCGCCGGAACCGACGGTGCCCGGCCAAGCGGCGGCGGGCCTCGGCCCCACGGCCGCGCTCAACCTGCTCACGGCCTTAAACGACTTGCAGGCCTCGCAGAACAACTTCATGAGCGTCTGGCTCAACCACTACGCGGCCCGCATGGTGCTCATGCGCGAACTCGGGCTGATGAAGCTCGACGACCGCAACATCTGGGTCGACGAACCGCTCGACCAGGCGCTGGCAACGGCGGAAACCTGCTTCGACGAGGATTTGCCCCCCGACGTACCGCAACAATGGTTCGACGCGGTCGAACAACTGCCGCCGGCGAAAGACGAACCGTTGCCGCGCGCCGATCAAGATCAACTCGACGCCCTGCCGGTGCCGGTACCGAATGATCCGAAATTCGTGCCGGGCGAAGTCGACGAAAAGTCGGGCATTTCCGTGCCGCAAATGGCGCCGATGCCGCAAATGAATCTGACGCCGAAGGGGGAGAAACCGCCGCATCCGGCGCCGCCCGTGTTGCCCCCGAACCTTCCCACGGAACCGCGTCTCGTGCCCCCGGCCAACGGCGGCTCGCCGGTGCCGCAAGGGGCCCGCCGTCGATCGGCGACGGGCAACCGCACGGCCGCGCACGAAGCGAGTCCCGAACCGTTCGCGCAGTTCGGACGCAAAATGTTCGGGCCGTCTTCCGTACGCCCGGCGTCGCATACGTCTCCCCTGCCCCAGGCCGAAGCGCCTCAACCGCCGCAACTTCTTCCCGAAGTTCCTCAGGAG
>CAZWDN010000632.1:0-2011 GCA_964633125.1 uncultured Pirellula sp.
TTTCCGGCCTGCCGTAGAATGGCGGTTTCCCTAATTTTGCCGAGACATCGCCGGGCCACCGTCGGGACCGGCTGCCGCATACGGAGACTTTTCAGATGACGATGGACAAGAGCTTGCGCGTTCGCGCCGGGAGCACGCGCTCCCGTAACGTGCTGACCCGCGCCGAACGGATCGAACAACTCAAGGGAAGCGATCGCTTCGCCGACGAATCGACGAGCCCTTACGGCTTGCCGAAGACGCGCGTCATGAAGCTCTCGATGAAGAAGAAGAAAAAGAAGAAGGAAGAGGGTGAAGAAGGCGCCGCTGCTCCCGCCGCCGGTGCGAAGGGCGCAGCCGCGAAGCCCGCCGCCGCCGCAGCCGCGAAGCCCGCCGCGAAGCCCGCTGCGAAGAAGTAGTCGGCCTCGCGAGGTCGCTCGCTTCCCAGTCGGAATTCGAAGTCGATGGTTCGGAGCATGCCGCCCGAACCTTGGATTTCGGATTCCGGCTTTTTTATGCGCCTAAGATGATGTGAACCACGGCGATGTGGACCACGGTCGACCGAAGTCGCAAGAGGTGCCCCCATGCGCGTGAAGTTGGAATACGGCAAGCAAGGGCTCGAAGTCGAACTGCCGACGGAGCGCGTCGTGCGCACGCTGGCGTATAAAGACGCCCTGCCGCTCGCCGATCCCGCCGCTGATCTCGACCGGGTCCTGGCCGCGCCGCTCGGCGCGCCGCCGCTCGCCGAACTCGCACGCGGCCGCAAGAGCGCGTGCATTCTCATTTGCGACGTCACGCGCCCCGTGCCCAATGAGCTGATGCTCACGCCGATCCTTCGTACGCTCGAAGCGGCAGGAGTGCCGCGAGCGGGCATCACGATTCTCGTCGCCACGGGCCTGCATCGCCCCAACGAAGGGGAAGAACTCGTCGAATTGGTCGGCCGGCGGATCGCCGAGAACTACCGCTGCGAGAACCACTTCGGCAAGCGACGCGACGAACATACCCATCTCGGCGAAAGCCCGCGCGGCGTGCCCATCTGGATCGACACGCGCTACGTCGAAGCCGAGCTCAAGATCACCGTCGGCCTCATCGAACCTCATTTCATGGCCGGCTTTTCGGGCGGGCGCAAGCTCATCTGCCCGGGCATCGCGGCCTTGGAAACCGTCAAGATCTGGCATAGTCCGCGGTTTCTCGAACATCCGCTGGCCCAAAGCGGCTCGCTGGAAGGGAACCCCGTGCATGAAGAAAACACCTGGATCGCCCGCCGCGCCGGGTGCGACTTCATCGTCAACACGGTGATCGACGCTCACCGCCGGCCGCTCTATTTCTGCGCAGGCGACATGATCGAAGCCTTCGAGGCCGGCGTCGCCTTCGTGCGAACCGTCGTCGTCGATCGGGCCGAACGCGAAGTCGACATCGTCGTCACGAGCGGGGCCGGCTATCCGCTCGATACCACGTTCTATCAAGCCGTCAAAGGCATGGTCGGCGCGATGCAAGTTGTGAAGCCCGGCGGCACGATCATCCTGGCGGCGAGCATGAGCGAAGGAATCGGCAGCCCGGAGTTCGCCGGACTCTTCGGCGACAACCCGACGCTCGAAGGCTTCGTCGATCGCATCACGAACACCGACTACTTTGTGATGGACCAATGGCAACTGGAAGAGCTCGCCAAGGTCCGCCGCAAAGCGCGCGTGAAAGTCGTGAGCGACGGCCTACCGGCGGAGACGCTGCGCGGCTTGTTTGTGGAACCGGCCGCGAGCATCGAAACGGCCGTCGCCGAATCGCTCGCCGAATACGGCCCGACGGCGGAGATCGCCGTGATTCCGAAGGGACCGTACGTACTGGCGACGACCGGAATCTAAATCTCTCCTCCAAATAACGCACATTCGCAATCGGCCGCGCGTCAACGTGCGAGAATCCGTCGACGGGACGATTCACGCCGCGTTTCGAGATGAAGCGGCAAGCGGTTCCAGTCAACCGCAAATTTGGCCGGCCAAAAGTTCTCTGGATTTTGGGCCGGCGGGTTTGGGAGAATGCG
>CAZWDN010000633.1:0-1999 GCA_964633125.1 uncultured Pirellula sp.
CGGCGCGCAAGGCGTAGAGAGATGGAACGAACGTCGTCCATGAGGCGAGTTCCGTGCACGAAAGGATGCGTAGCGAAGTGAGGCGACGAGCCGACGGGAAGTGAGCGAGCGCTTTGTTCGACGGCCCGCGAAACGACCTGTTTTCCAGGCTTTTCGCGATTTGCCGCCGCGCCGAAGCGAGCGGCTTTCCGAACCGAACCAAACGATCGCCGAGAAAGGTCGGGTAGAAATAGCGAAAGTCGCGCAGGGCGACAAGGCGACTTCCGCAACTACTCCGCTTTTCCCTGGCGGTTAAGCAGTTACGCTGCGACGCGATGTCGCCGGCATTCGTTCGCCGGCATCACCGCTTCGCGGCTATTCATCGAGGACTTGCCGTCGGCGACGGCGACTTCTCATCGCTCGCCGACGTCATCATTTGCTTGGCGACGGGAAGTTCCGACGGTTCACGAAATAGCAAGCAGCGCTCCGCCGGCACCTCGCGAAAGGCCGCGGCCAGCCGTACGTTGCCCAGTGTTTCTTGCGTAATGTTGCGAACGGCAATCAGCCGCACCTGCCCGGGACGGCGGCGGGCCAATTCGCCGTAGACCTCCGGATCTTGCTCGCCGGAATCTCCGACGAGCACAAACTTCCGGTTGGGAAACGCCTGCAAAATCGGCTCGATCGTTCGCAGCTTGTAATCCTTGGGGGAACCGAGCAATTCGTTCGACGAACCGTCTTGCAAGCGGAACGTACGCAGATGGTATGAGCCTTGCGGAAAACCGGAGGCATCGGCAAATTTCGCCAGTGCCGGATAGAGTTGCCACGGACTCCCCGAGACGTAGTGGAACACCGCGCCCCCTTGGCTCCAGCCGCGATAAGCTTCTGCCATGCCGTCGACGGGGCGAAACTCCCGCAAGAACGTGTTGCGCATGAGCTCGGCCTTGTCCAGCACGTTGCTCACTTTGATCGTGTCGTCGATATCGGAAACGACGCTCCACCCTTCCGGGCCGATCAGATGGACGCGCCCGTTGAATGATCGTGCATCCCCTTTCGGCACGACGAGCGAATACGGCAGCGTGCCGGTAGTTGCACCGGGGGGCCGCATCGCTTTGCTCAATTCGCTGCCGGGCAACGTCACTAACGAACGAAAATGCCCGTTGGGTTGACTTGCCGTCAGCGGCACCTGTCGCGCACCCACGCGGGCGACCAGCTTCTGGCCTCGTTCGTTGTCGACCAGAAACAAGCGGGCCCGTTCCTGAAACACCGGCGAAAGCCGTTCTTGCTCGGCCAACGACAGCCCAGCGGCAAGGTGGGCCAGCAATAGCGCGCGCGATTTCGAATCGGCCTCCGGCTCGAAGATCCAACCGCGTATGAAAAACTGCGTTGCGGGGGCCGCCGCGTCGCAGGCCGATAACGTCGGAAAGAGCACGACTTCTTCGTCGCGGCTCAAATCATTGGCTCGCACCCGATCGGAAACCGACAGGCAGCAGATCACCGCCGACAGGATTGCAAATCGACGACCGCGACGCATGGCTCGCACCGGCTGTTTTAGCGACGACGACTCGAACGACGTCGTCAGCAGACCAGCTTCGCCGGCCAAATTCAAGGTATTGCGACACCGGTTGCGAAGTGCCCGCGCCGAGGGCTATACCTACGGGTCGGCCGCAAAGTGCATCGCCTTGCGTTCTCACGCCACCGCCCCTTTCGAGAGCCGCCGCCATGAACGATTCGCTGGTCACCGTCCGTTCGTTTCGCTTCGTCGCCGAAGCGGACGTTTGCCAAGCCCTATTGGAAAGCGAAGGAGTGCAATGCTTCCAGAGCAATTCCACCGTCGTGCAAGCCGATTGGTTGCTCGGCAACGCCGTCGGTTACATTCAACTGCAAGTTCCCGCCGACCAAGCGGAACGGGCACGAGAACTCTTGAAGCAGATTCCCGAGTCGCGCAGCGACGTCGACGACGCCAAGCTCGACGAGAACGTCTGTCTCTCGTGCGGCGCGAAGATGGCCGAGAATTCCGATC
>CAZWDN010000634.1:0-1990 GCA_964633125.1 uncultured Pirellula sp.
ACCGAGCGCGCGACGGCCGGCTTGCTGCCGTCGCCGTTTCGCTATGAGGCGCGCGGGCAAAGCGGTCTGCAGGTGAGCGAACTGTTGCCGAAGCTCGGCGACTGTGCCGACGATCTCTGCGTCATTCGCTCCGTGCATAGCGACAACCCGAACCACGGGCCGGCGCTCTACATGATGAACAACGGCACGATCACGCCGAAGCGCCCCTGCCTTGGCTCGTGGTTGCTCTACGGTCTCGGCACGGAGAACGCCAACTTGCCGGGATATGTCGTTTTGTGCCCCGGCCGCCCGGTGCGGTTCGCCGAGCTTTGGAACAGCGCGTTTCTGCCGGCCGAGTACCAAGGCACATACATCAACCATTCGAACCTCGACCCGCAGGAGATGATTCCGTTTCTGAAGAATGCCGAACTCGCGTCCGGCGCGCAGCGGAAACAGCTCGACCTGATGCAGGCTCTCAACAAGGAGCATCTGCAAGAGCGCGGGACCGACGACCAACTCTCGGCGCGGATTTCGGCGATGGAGTCGGCCTTCCGCATGCAGACGGAAGCGGCCGAAGCGTTCGATTTACGACGAGAGACGGCGACGACGCGCGCCGCTTACGGCACCGGCCACTTTGCCGACGGTTGCCTGCTGGCCCGACGTTTGGCGGAGCGCGGCGTCCGCTTCACGCAGATTTACTACGGCAACGGTCAACCGTGGGATACGCACAACAAGCACCACGAACAGGTGCGCACGCTCGCCAAGTCGATCGATCAGCCGATCGCGGCCCTGCTGCAAGATTTGAAGCAGCGCGGCATGCTCGACGAGACGTTGGTCGTGTGGGGCGGAGAGTTCGGACGGACGCCGGTTTCCGAAAACGGCGACGGCCGCGACCATAGCCATTACGGCTTCACAATGTTTATGGCCGGCGGCGGCGTGCGCGGCGGCATGGCCTACGGGGCGACCGACGAGTTCGGCTTCCGCGCGGTGGAGAACAAAGTGCACGTGCATGATTTGCACGCGACGCTGCTCCACTTACTTGGCTTCGATCACGAAAAACTCACGTATCGTTACTCCGGCCGCGACTTCCGCCTGACCGACGTCCACGGCCGCGTGGTGAAAGAATTACTCGCTTGATGCCTGCAGGGAACGCCCTCCGCGGCGTTACGGGGCGAGCGTCGAGCCGTCAGGCCGACGTGTCTTGACGAGGAATGACCTTAAAAAACCAGACGGAACGCCGCAGAGGGCGTTCCCTACAGACAACTAGGAACAACCTCTATGTCCCAAGTCACCGAACTGTTCGCTCGCGCTCAAGGCTCGCTGGCCGGGGGCGTCTCGTCGTCGACGCGCGTCAATCGGGCGCTCGGGCATCCCCTCTACTTCGCTCGCGCCGACGGCTGCCGGCTGTGGGACCTCGACGGGCGCGAGTACATCGATCTCTGTTGCAGTCACGGCGCGACGCTCGTCGGCCACGGCGATCGGCGGATTCGGGCCGCCGTCGAACAAGCGCTCGCGACCGGCGCCGCCTGTTCCTACGAAAACGAATTGCAGACGCAGTTGGCGGAGCTTGTTTGTGCGATGGTGCCCGCCTGCGAACGGGTCCGCTTCGTCGGCAGCGGCACGGAAGCGACGATGCACGCCATCCGCCTGGCTCGGGCCTACACCGGCCGCGGGAAGTTGTTGAAGATCGAAGGCAATTTCCACGGCTATCACGACCAAGTGATGTTTTCGATCGGCACGCCCGCCGACAAGCTAGGGCCGGAAACCGCGCCGACTTTGTGGCCCGGCTCGACCGGCATCGCTCCCGGCATGGCGGAGCAACTGATTCTCGTGCCGTACAACCGGCCCGACTTGCTCACCGAGGCGCTCCGCCGGCACGGGCACGAAATCGCCGCCGTGCTTTGTGAGCCGATCTACTTCAACGCCGGCTGCATCCGGCCGACGCCGGAGTTTCTTGCGGCCTTGCGCGACGAGCCGCGCAAGCACGGCGCGCTGTTGATGTTCGACGAAG
>CAZWDN010000635.1:0-1978 GCA_964633125.1 uncultured Pirellula sp.
CGCAACCAATGACATTCGTCGCCGTGCCCGCGATTGACGTCGCCGGTGCAGGCGTAAAAAGCGCGCTCCGCCGGGTTATACACCACGTTGTGAATGTGTCGGCAGATCGTCGAATTGTTCGGGTCGCCGAGAAACGCCGCCGGTTCGGTTCCCTTCTCTTGGAAGTGCGGATTCCGACCGAAGCTGTAGGCGAGCTTCACGGTCTCGCCGCCGTCGGTCGAGTAGTAGATGTTCACCGGCACCGGACCGCCGAGGACGTTGCAATAGTTGCCCCATACGAGCATTTCTCGGCCGTCAATGTCCCAAGTGTGGATGCCGTCGAGCGGATGAAAATACCAGCCCGGCTGATCCGGATTCTTCGCCTTGTGCGGCAAGTAGTCCTTGCCGTCGAGCCCCTTGACGACGACCTCCCGATGCGACTTGAGGTTGTCGGTGCTCAGGAAAAGCCTTTCACGCGTGGCGAAGAGAATGTTGCCGTTCTTCATGAGGCAACTGAACGTAATGTTCTCCGCCTCGGGAAAGGCCGCGCTGTGCGCCCAGGTGTTCGCGTTGTCTTCCGACAGGAATACCTTCCCGTCGCCGAACCCAAAGGCCTTGTTCTCGCGCTGTGAATCGACGTAGGGACCTTCCGGCGCGAGCCGACACCAGAAGTGCTCGGTTTCGCGGGTAACGGCGGCGCGCCCCCGGGAAACGCCGGGCAGCAACAAACCGCCGACCGTGGCCGCGGCGGCGGCTTCGAGAAAACGACGGCGATCGAAAGCGGGCTGCGTCGACATAGCTTGATTTCCTGAGGTGTGCGATGCCCGGCAGTGTACGGGGGGCGAACGCCGCCGGCAAGAAACTCGCGCAGCCCGCAGCGCGCCGGTTTGCTCAGCGCGTTGCCGACGGGATGCATATACCGAGGCGGTTGACGATGCGGTCCTGCGAGCGTTCGCTACAATGCTCCCCGTGCGTTGCCGCTTGATCGAGTCTCCGCCGTCGCCCCGGAACATCGCCGCATGAATCCGTCGCTCGCTCGCGTACGCCGCGGAGCCGTTTTTTTCGTCGCGGTGATCATCATCGCGATCTGCGGATACCGATTGTTCGGGCGCTCCTGGCTCGACGCGACCTACATGGTGGTCATCACCGTGGCGACCATCGGCTACGGCGAGAGCAGCACCCTTCCGGCGGGCGAGCAGATATTCACGATCCTCGTCGTGCTGTTCGGCCTGACCGCCTCGGGATACGCATTGGGAGGGCTGTTTCAGTTGTTGACGCAAGGTGAAATCGAAAAGGCCATAGGAATTCGTCGCATGCTTCGCGAATTGCAGGTACTTCAACAGCACGTCATTGTTTGCGGTTTCGGACGGATGGGACGCATCCTCTGCGCCGAATTGCAACGCAACAACGTGGCCTTCGTCGTGATCGACCGCGATCCGGTGGTCGCGACCGAGGCGAAAGCGGCAGGGTACTTGAGCTATCAAGGAGACGCGACGGAAGAAGACACGCTGCGCGCCGTCGGCGTCGAACGGGCCCTGCATCTGGTCACCGTGCTGCCGAGCGACGCCGAAAACGTTTTCATCACGCTCACGTCGCGCAATCTCAATCCCGCCTTTCAAATCATCGCGCGCGGCGAATCTCCCAGCACGCAGAAGAAATTGCTGCAAGCCGGCGCCACCCGCGTGATTCTGCCCGCGGCGATCGGCGGCCTGCGCGCCGCTTCGATGATCACGAAGCCTTCGACGGTGGAACTGATGGAGCTGTTCGTCGGCAAGAACGTGATGGACGTCGAAATCGACGAACTTAGGCTCGAGGCTCCTTGCCCGCTGGTGGGCCGGATGGTGAGCGAAACGCTGGTGCGGCGGCGGCACGGACTGCTGGTCGTCGCCGTGAAGCGAGCCGACGGCCGGATGGTGTTCAATCCCGACGCCGATTTCACGTTTCAAGCCGGCGACACGATCGTCGTGATGGGGAAGCCGCAAGACATCAAGCGGTTCTG
>CAZWDN010000636.1:0-1968 GCA_964633125.1 uncultured Pirellula sp.
TCGTGGACCGGCCCCAACGGCGGGCAGATCAATCACATCGGCTTCTGGGGACCGAACGGCTATTGGGGCCACACCGGCGCCTGGGGACCCAACGGCGGACACATCGGACACACGACCGGCATCGGACCGAACGGCGCGTACGGAGTCACACGGGGTTGGGGCGCAGGGCCGGCCGGCTATTGGTCGCGCGGCTGGGGCGGTTGGTACAACGGCTACGGCCCGGCCTGGGGCAACGGTCGTTGGGATTATTTGTGGAATCAATATCCCGTCGGTATGGCGTTCGGTTGCACGATGTGGGGGCTGAACGCGCTGGCCTACGGCTTCGGCATCGGCACTTACTCCAACCCCTACTACGACAGTTCCGGTTCGTACCCCACGGCCTACGACGTACCGATGACCGGCGACCCGGCCTACGAAACGGCCGACGCCGAGAACGCCGATCCGGCGACCGATCCGCTGACGCAGTTGTTCGATCAGGCCCGCGCGGCGTTTCAGCAGAATCAGTTCGACCAAGCGCTGCAGTTGACCGATGAAGCGTTGAAGCAAGCGCCGCGCGACGCGGCCATGAACGAGTTCCGCAGCCTTTGCTTGTTCGCGCTCGGCCGCTATCGAGAGAGCGCCGCGGTCATCCACTCCGTACTGGCTGCGGGCCCCGGCTGGGATTGGACGACGATGGTCGGCCTGTACTCGTCGTCGGATGTTTACACCGCGCAACTGCGCAAGCTCGAGGCTTCGGCTTCCGCCGATCCGCAGTCGGCCGATATGCGTTTCTTGCTCGCCTACCATTACCTCACGGCCGATCACCCCGACGCGGCCGTCGAGATGTGGAAGCAAGTCGTGCAAATCCAACCGGGCGATAAGCTGGCCGCGGAGCTCGCGCAGATGTACGGCCCGAAGGAAGACGTGCCGCCGACCACGCCCGCCGCCGCTCCGCCGAACCTCGACAAGCCGGCGTACTCGGCCGATCAACTGGCCGGCCCGTGGAAAGCGCAGGCCGACGGCGGCGAGTTTGCCCTGACGCTCGCTAAGGACGACACGTTCACCTGGTCGTTCACGCGCGACGGCAAGCCGCAGTCGGTCTCGGGCGCTTACGCGCTGGGAGGCAACAACCTCGTGATGCAGCCCGACAGCGGCGGCACGATGCCCGCGACGATCACGTTGGAGAATCCCGACACGCTGGTCTTCACGCCGATCGGCGACGCCGAAAAGCTCACGTTCACAAAATAGCCCGTCCGCGCCTTCGCTCATCGGCGGGTATTCTCAACCCGCCGATGAACGACGCCCCGTTTCCGGGCCCGCTCGGCGCGGCGTAGAGCGCGACGAGCGGCGTCGCGAAGAAGTCTCTCACGAGCGGCGACTGGTTCGACGTTGCGTTCCGGTCCGCGCGACCGCGCACGTTTCTTGACCGGCGCGCGCGGCCGGCGGATATTCGATGCCGGTCGCCCGCCGCGGCAACCTGGACTCCTTCCACTGCGCTTCGAGATCGTCATGGCAACAAACGTCGCGATTCCGCAAACAGGCCGAACCGCTCCCGGCCGAGCGCATCTGGCGCTTGCCGCACTCATCTTTGCCGCCCGCTTCGCTCCGGGATCCGGCCCCGCATTCGCCGACGATCGCGGCGAAGCGAAGGCTCGACCGAACATCGTCTTCATCCTCGCCGACGATAAATAATTGCGGGTACGAAGAAGCTCTCGTTTCCTGCGACAGATCTGCCTGTTTCGCAGCAAATGCCGTCAATCGCGGATTCCCTTAGATTGCGGCCGATTCCTTGCAATTCCGTCGAATTAACTACACTCTGCTACAGCCCAGCGTGTTCTGGATACTTGGATGTGTCGACGCGTTCCCCTCTCGGTTGCCGCAGCCAAAAAAGTTGCTTGGCACGCTACCTGACCGGGACAGGTCATGACTCACGTTCGTCGATCTTCATTTCGCGCGAGAACTTTACGAACTCCGCCGTCGTATGCAGGC
>CAZWDN010000637.1:0-1961 GCA_964633125.1 uncultured Pirellula sp.
GGAACGTCATGCTCGAACGGGACGAATATATCGAACAAGCGTACCTCTTCCGCTCGCTTTTGGAGCGGATCGACGACAACGCTTCCGTGCAAGACTTGCTGCTGTCGATTCGCGAGGAATTGCTCTCCACGACGAATCTCCCCAAGGCGGTCGACTTCCTTTCGGCCGAATTGAAACTCACCGGCGGACTCAGCGAGGGAATGCGCCGACTCGGCCATTACTTCACGCCGTTTCAAGCCTATGTTGTGGGCGAATCGGAGCGCGACGGCGGCAAGTTCGACTTCCGCACGGCGCTCGACGTGCTCCGTCGCGAGGCGTCGTTTCGCGGCGAAGGCTGCTCGCCGCAGGCGGCGTTCGTCTATCAATTTGAAAGCCTGGCCCGCAACCGGCTCGGCTACGATCGAGGATTGGAAGCCATTTCGCGCGATCCAATCTATACGCCCGATTGGTCGGAGTGGATTCTCAACGTTCGCCGCCAAATCGGCATCGTCGATTTCGCCGACCTGCTCTACGCGCGCAGCGAGCATTACCTGAAGGCGCGGCGCGCCCAAGGGCTCGACCTCGACGGTCCCGAACGCCCGATTCTGTTCGGCGAAAAAGAAGGCCGCATCGCCTTGGCCCACCGTCGCAAAGACCCGCTATTGCTGTTCGCCGCTTTGCAGCGTCATTTGAATTACCCCACCGTTCCTCGACTACAACGGGCCGACGAGCAAAAGCACGTGCTCCCGCTTTTGGTGCGCCGCATGGAACGCTTGGAAGCGCGGTTGAAACTTGTGGAAGAAGAGCAACGCGGGGGGATCGATCTCTCGCGTTTTATGGGCCCGTCGAGCGAAAATCTCCCAAGCGACCAATAGGCCCGGCTCCACGCAACCATGTCGGATACGATTCCCAAACACGTCGCGAAGGCGGCCGAGCACGCCGAGCCGGGGCCGCACAAGTACAAGCGGGGCCGGTTCATTCCGGTCGGACGTCGCGACCTCGAATCGCTCCTGGCACGCCACGTCGAACCGGACGCCGTGTGCGCGATGCGGTTTCGCGAGGTCTGTAAGCTGCTGGAAGCGATCGTCCATCGCGAGTATCACGCAATCGCCGATCGCTTGAAGGAGAACTATGCGGTCCTCGACCCCGATACGGACGTCCATTCGCTACATCGGGGCGATTCCGCCGAACTGAATCGACGCAGCGAGGCGATCTTCTCCGACGCGAAGCTGCTGCTGGAGAAGGCTAATTTCCGCGCCTTGCCCCGCGGGGAAGTCGATGCGGCGGTGAGCGCCGTCAGCCCCTGGGGATTGAATCTACGCGTCAATCTCGACGTCTTCGAGCGTTTGGAGGTTTGGTCGCGCGGGGAGAAGATCGACCATCGCGTGCGTCGATCGTGGAAGTCGTGGTTTCGCTTGCAGCACTTCCGCGTGCCGCTCTATCAGCGGCTGATGATCATTTTCCGTCCTCGGGCCACGAAGCTCGACACGCGCGGCTACGTGGCCGACCGCATCTATCTCAAGCTGTTCAAGAACATTCCCGAAGGGGACGTCGACATGGTGCTGCCCGGCACCAATGTACAAATGACGATGGTCGATCAGGGCAAGATTCTGTTCCCCGTCGTCACGGGCATCGTCGTCACGATTTGGAAGATTATCAAAGGGGCGCTGCTCGTGGCGGCCGTCGGCGTCTACGGCTTGTTCGCCTATCTGACGCTGTTCATCGGCACGGTCGGCTACGGTTGGCGCTCGTTCTTTGGTTACAAACGCACGAAAGAGAAGTACCAGCTCAGCCTCACGCAGAATCTTTACTACCAAAAGCTCGACGGCGATTGGGGGGCGCTGTTACGGCTTTGCGACGAAGCCGAAGACCAGGAATATCGCGAAGCGCTGACGGCTTGGTTCCTCCTCTGGCGCCAAGCCCCGCACGACGGCTGGATGATGGAAGAACTCGACCGCAGCGCCGAGCGCCTATTGCAAGCG
>CAZWDN010000638.1:0-1954 GCA_964633125.1 uncultured Pirellula sp.
TCGCCGTCGCGCAGTTGCAACCGCAGCCCTTCTTCGGCGCGCAGCCCGTAGAGCGGCCGCGGGTCGGCAGTGTTGCGAAACTCGACGAACCGCATCTGCTCGCGCGTGAGCCGGTCTCCGGCGTTGTGATGTTTCAACCGTCCGACGATCGTCACCCGCAACGGTCGATCGGGCGCCAACGGCTGCGCCAGGCGCAGCGAGAGCGTTCGGCGGCGATCGGCGGCGTCGGACAGCGACCAGTCCGCCAAAGCCGTCGCCGGGCTCGAAACCACGGAATCGATGATCCAGCGCGAAGGAAGATCGGCCTCGAGCGTGAAGCGATGCCCGACCTCGATGCGAAACTCGCCGTGAAACGTCGCTGCGGCTTCTTCTTCGCGCACGTTCCAAAGCGTCACGGTCGAGGCGTCGACCGGCCGATTGCGGCGGACGAGCAGTAGGTCGACGCTCGCCGAAGGGGCGAAGCATTGCACTTCCACCGCTTCGCCCGGCCGATTGCCCGCCAACGGCACCGGATTGTTAAACACGCTCTCGCGCGGATCGAGCCGCACGATTTCGAGCGGGGCGGGAACCGAAAGCGTCAGCGTCGCTTGCTGCCAAAACAGATCGGGCGCTCGCAACGTCGGCACGCGATGCCGACGCCCGACCACCAACGGCGCCACCGCCTTCAAAAACAACGTACGGCCGGCGCCGACCAACGGACGCTCGAATTCCAAGACATAACGTTGCGGACGAGCCGCCGGTGCGACGGGACGCACAACCGCCGTCGGCGCAGTCGACGCGGGCTTCGGAGTAGGTGCGGCGGTAGCCGCCGAAACAGGCTTCGTACCCGCGGCTTGCGGCGCGGGCTTGGTCGCCGCGGCGGCGGGCTTCGGCGGCGTCGGATTCGGGACCGGCGGCTTTGTTGCGGCGGGGGGAGCGGCAGGCGCCGGAGCTTCCGGTAAGGCGAACCAAGTAATCCGACGATCCGGCAGCCGCGCATCGACCAACGTCAAGCCGGGGTCGAGTTCAAGCGTGATGGTTTCCAGCGGTGCATGGAGCGCATCGATGCGCAGTTGGGCCGTCAGCTCCACGCCCCGTTCGGTGAAGTCGTAGGCCGAGTCGATGCGCACGCCGTTGCGGCGCAGATCGAGTTCCGCTTCGCGCCTCGCGAACCGCACGCGCAAGCGGCCTCCGGCGGCCAGCAGCGTCCAAGCGTACCGGCCGTCCTTCGGCGTCGCGCTCCGCTGCAACACATATTCGCCTCGCTGAACGTCGTACGCCTCGGGCAACTCCAACGTCAGCGACACCACCGGGCAATGGGGGAAGTCGACGAACAACGAAGCCACGTCGGCCGACTCGCGCACGACGCGCTGCTTCCATGAGAAACGCAACGTGTCGTCTCGATCGACCAACAACAACGCGTCGCCGCCGGCGGAGACCCCGAATCGCGCCGGAACGTCTCCTTCGCGCCAGCGCGCGTCAAACGCCGCGAGGCCGAACGGCGCGAGACGCACCATACGGGTTTCACCGTTGCGACGACGCAAATCGATTTCGCCGGCGCCCGTCAGTTCGACGTCGTCGAACTTCGCCGTGTAGCGGCAGGCCTGAACCTCCGAACCCGCCGGCAAGCCCGCATCCGATGTGGCCGCTTCGGCGCGGCGCACGAGGTCTTCAAACTCTGCGCCCGGCAGCGGCAAATAGCGTTCGTTCTGAAAGGGCCACGCTTGAAGTTGATCGGCGGGGGCAAACACGCGACGAAAGCGGGGCAACGCTTGCCCGCCCGAGTCGGCCGGCGGTTGCGCAAGCGACGCCGAGCCCGCGACGCCGAGCAAAACGGCGCTTAGCAAGCCGACGAGCGCGAGCGGGAAGTAACGGCCGCGAGCATGCCGGCGGCGCAGCCGATGCAGCTTGTTCATGACGCTTTCCCCGCGGTCGCGGCGGAGCCGCCCCCCGGGGCGTCGACGGTCGCCGTCGA
>CAZWDN010000639.1:0-1952 GCA_964633125.1 uncultured Pirellula sp.
CAGCCCGAGATGCTGAGCATGCTCAGCGAACGGGCCAAAGCCGACCGCGTGCATAACGTCAAGTTGTTGTTGGGAACGGTCGTCGATCCGCAACTGCCGGCCGAATCGTGCGACATGATCCTCTGCGTCGACGTGTACCACGAGTTTTCGCACCCGGAACAAATGCTGGCCGCGATGCGTAAAGCCCTGAAGCCGGCCGGGCGGATCGTGTTGGTGGAGTTTCGCGCCGAAGATCCGCAGGTGCCGATCAAGCCCGAACACAAGATGAGCAAGGAACAGATTCTCAAGGAACTGCCTCCCAACGGTTTCAAACTCGTGCAAGAGTTCGACGGCTTGCCGTGGCAGCACGTGATGTGGTTTGAGAAGGACGAAATGAAGCAGGACTAGAACTTAACAGGATCCCATTTTGCCCCCGGGGCTCGCTCTCGGGAGAATCCGCCATGCAATCAATCATGTATTATCGCCGGCAGTTCGCCGTTTTCGCCGTGCTCCTGTCAACGCTCTCCGGCTGCGCAAAGCCGGCGGCCACGGAGGAGCCGGTCGCAATCGCCGCGCCGAGCGACTACTCGCCCCAACTCGGCGACGTTCTATTTCAATCGCTCCCGCGCGGCCCGCTGATTGATGCGATCGAAGGGGCTACGCACTCCAAATATTCGCACTGCGGCATCGTGGCGCCGGGCGCTAAAGGGGGTTGGGTCGTCGTTGAGGCCAATGGTTCCGTCAAGGAAACCCCGCTGGACGCTTGGATCGCCCAAGGACGCGAGAACGCCTACGCCGTTTACCGATACGAACCTCGGTACGCGGATAAGTTGCCGCACGTCGTGGCTGCGGCCCGAAAATGGCTCGGTAAGCCGTACGACATGCACTATGCTTTCGACGACGAAGCGCTGTATTGCTCGGAGTTGATCTTCAAGGCGTTCAAGAGCGCCACGGGAGAAGAGTGCGGCAAGATCGTCACGCTCGGCGACCTCGATTGGAAACCGCACGAAACGGTGATTCGCTTCCTCGAGCGAGGCGGCTTGCCGCTGGAGCGTGAAATGATCACGCCGATCGATTTAGCCAACGCCAAGCAGTTGAAGCTCGTCCTGAATAAGGGGTTGTAACATGCCGCAAGCCGCTGCGATGCCGGGAACTACCCCTAGCGCGAACGAGGCCGCGCCGACCTTGAAGCAGGTCTTCTTCGCCTGGGAAAAGCTGCGCGTGCTCTATGTGGCGGCGCTCGCGGTCGCGACGCTTTCCAACATTCCTATCGAGGCGATGAGACACCTCGAAGTCTGGGTCGCGGTGGCGGTTCTCGCCTTTGGGGCCAACGCCTGCTACTTCGCCGGCCCGATCGCCGAAATGTATCTCTGCTGGCTCGGCTTGCGTCGCAACATGGTCCGTACGGCATTGTTCGTCGGCGGCACCCTCTTCGCAGGGATGCTGGCATATGCGATGTTGCAATTACCGCAGGTTGCGATAATGGTTCGGCTCTAAGACGGGGCGTGGTGGGCGAAGCTTCCCGTCGAACCTTGCCGCCGGCGCCCCTGGGATGGGCCGCCGCAGGCGGTAAACTCCCCCTCCGGCCCGCATTGTGAAGCCGGCGGGGTTTCCCTATACTGAAAAGTCTCCCAGGGAAGGCCACGGCGGGCCTGTGTCGAGCAGACGGAACTACCTATCCTGCAAGACCTTCTGTCTTTCGCCGTCTTCCCGGGTTCGTCCGTTTCCCGACCCGGCGAGTGCGCTCCCTGCGGCATCTCGTTGCGTCGACCAGCCCGCAGACATTCGCTTCAGGCCTTCCGCCATGACCGATTCGTACACGCTGACGCACCTTCGGCAACTTGAAGCCGAGAGCATTCACATCTTTCGCGAAGTGGCCGCCGAGTTTGAAAACCCGGTGATGCTGTTCTCGCTCGGCAAAGATTCGATGGCCATGTTGCGCGTCGCGCAGAAGGCCTTCTATCCCGCGCCGC
>CAZWDN010000640.1:0-1949 GCA_964633125.1 uncultured Pirellula sp.
GAGCCGTTCCATCGCCAAGCGCACGCCGCCGGGAGAGCCGGGCATCGTGAAGACGGCCGTTTGTTCGATCAGGCCGGCCGTGGCGCGGCTGAGCATGCCGGCGGCGCCGATTTCTTGGAAGCTGAGCAGCCGAAAGATCTCGCCGTAGCCGGGAAGCGGCTTCGTGATCAGGGCGCTCACCGTTTCGAAGGTTTGGTCCCGGCTCGAAATCCCGGTGCCGCCGGTGAGGAGAATCGCATCGACGTCGTCGCGATAGACGTAGCCGACCAAGAGCGGACGCATGCGGGCGGGATCGTCGGGAATGATCTCCCGGGCCACGACGTCGTGCCCCGCCGCCGTGAGCAGATCGACCACGGTACGGCCGCCGGTGTCGGTTTCGGGCGTGCGGGTATCGCTGACCGTCACCACGGCGCAGCGCACTCGCTGGGGGGAAGCGGCCCGATGTTGGGCGGACGAGGTGCTCATAACCGGTAAAACCGCGGAATTCGTTTCGGAAGGGGGTTCGGCGACCTATGTTATAGTAGTGGTAAGTCGCTTGCGATGCGACGGTTACGCGCTCTGCTGCGCATCGCGGCTAACACGCTCGACAGCGGTTCATTGATGAATCTTCGATATTCACTTGCCGTCGTACTCATGTTGCCGGCGACGAACGCCGTGGCCGACGAGTTTGTGTTGGCCGGCGGCGGCCGGATCGTCGGTGAGTTGGCCAATGCGGCCGAGAGCCCGCGTGTGAAGTATGAAGTGCGACTGCCGAGCGGCGGCAGCGTCGTGTTCGACAAGGACGAAGTGACCGACGTCGTGCGGCGCACGCCCGACGAAATCGAATACGAGCGCGTTCGTCACGAGCAGCCCGACACGGTCGACGGCCATTGGCAATTGGCCGAATGGTGCCGCGAGCACAAGCTGACGGAACTTCGCAAGCGGCATCTCGAACGCATCATCGAACTCGAGCCGAACCACGTGAAGGCCCGGGCCGCGCTGGGTTACAACCGCATTCAAGGGCAATGGCGCACGCAGGCCGAGCATCTCTCGGCGCTGGGCAAGGTGCAATACAAGGGGCAGTGGCGCTACCCGCAAGAGATCCAGATCATCGAAGCGAAGCAGAAGTCCGACTCGTCGCGCCAACTGTGGTACGGCAACATGAAGCGGTGGCGCGATTGGCTCAACGGACCGAAGCAGCAGCAGGCGATCACGGAACTCGCGGCGGTGACCGATCCTTTGGCGGTGCCGGCCTTGAGCGAATACATGCTCAAGGAAGAAAACGAACAAGTGCGCAAGCTCTACGCCGAAACGCTCATCCATATCGGCAGCGCGCAGGCCGATGCCTTTTTGGCCGATCGTTCGCTGCGCGATCCATCGCAAGAGATTCGGATCATCTGCCTCGACTATCTCGACGACGTGCCGCAGCAGAGCTTGATCGACTACTACATTCGCGAGCTGCGCAGCACCGACAACGAGATTGTGAAGGCGGCGGGCATCGCATTGTCGCGGTTCAAAGACCCGCGCTCGATCGGCCCGCTGATCGACGCGCTCGTTACGAAGCACAAATATGCCGTGACGACGGGCAATCCCGGCGGCGGACTCAGCGCCAGCAACGGCCCCGGCGGCTCCGGGCTTTCCAGCGGCTCGAAGACCGTGATCATTACCAACGAAATCAAAAATCAGCCGGTGCTCGACTCGCTCATCACGATTCTCGGCGGCAAAGTGAACTTCGGCTTTGAAGTGAACGACTGGAAACAGTGGTACGCCGGGCAAAAGAAGCAGCGACTGCTCGACGTGCGGCGGTCGTAAAAGCAGTAGCTAGTAGCTAGTTGCTAGGGAATGCCGTTAGGCGCTGCGTGATGATGCAGCCCGCTAGCGGAGCGTCTTCACGTCGAGCAATTGCGAGTTCGAAACGTTGTTGCCGAAGGCCGCGAAGCCGTTGAACTGGGCGACGACTCGCTTCGTCT
>CAZWDN010000641.1:0-1935 GCA_964633125.1 uncultured Pirellula sp.
CGCGACGAGGTGTCGGAGGTCGCTTGAGACATGGGGCGAGGGTTCCTAATGCGGGTGGGCGACGACGAGGAAAGCACGACTTACGACTCGCCGGCATTGCCGGCGGATTTTGTAAGCCACGCAGTATAACCGCCGACCGGCGAAAAACCATCGTTTTCGGGTAGCGGGTGACGTCGCAGCAACGGCCGCGGTCCGCGCTAAATCGCCCAGTCGGCAACGTCTGCCGGCAAGGCTCGCCGGCAGCCCCGTAACACGGCTTGACCCCCGACCTAAAACGGACGAACATTCTCGCCGCGGAATTCTCGCAAGCGCGAGCGTACACAGACGTTGCGGCAAGGCGGCCCGGCGTCGGAGCCCGAAGGGAGTCGGGATCATTTTTCGGCTGTTCGTCGATTTCGTGTGGTTGCTGTTGAAGTGGACCGTCGGCTTAGCCGTCTGCGCCGCCATTGCGCTTGGGTTCTACTACTACCACCGCTTCGACGACGAAGTGCGCCGCACCGTCGAACAGAAGCTCGGCGAGAAGTACCCGCATCTGCAAGTCGCCGTGCGCGAGGCGCAATTGATCAGCGGCGAAGGACTTCGCGTGCGCGGGCTCTCGATCGTCGAGCCCAATCATTCCGGGCCGCAAGAGGAGCTCTTCTTCGCCGAAGAGCTGTTCATCTATTGCAGCACCGACCCGCGCGACCTGATGCACGGCAAGCTCAACGTCTCGCGGCTCGCCCTGCACAAGCCGGTGATTCGCGCGCGACGCAATCCCGACGGCACTTGGTCGGCATCAAAACTCCTACCGCTGCCGAAGTTCGGCGACGGGATGCCGACCGGAACGATCGAAGACGGCACCGTCGAACTGAGCGACACCGTCGGCGAGGGGACGAAACGTTTCATCCTGCGCGACGCCGATCTGCATTGGGCGCCCGTCGAAGGCGACTATCCGCCGGGCACGCGCAAGCCGCTGCGCATCGAAGGATCGCTCGCGGCCGATTACGTACGCGGTCTCAAAATCGATGCCGTACTCGACCCGGCCGGCGGCGGCGCCTGGTCGCTCGAAGGCGGCGTCGACGCCGTCGACTTCGGCCCGGAATTGCGGCGTGCGCTCCCCGCCATGTTCGCCGAACCGCTGGTGAAGCTCGGCGGCTTACGCGCCAAACTCGCGGCGCAATTCCGCGCCGCGTACCAGCCGCCCCAAGTGCAGCCGCCGACCGCCGCGCCGAGCGATATTGCGTCGCCGCCCGACGCTCCTCCGCCGACCGCCGCCGCCGGAACGCTCGACTTTCTGGTCAACGGCAAAGTCGTTGAAGGGCGCTGGGAAGACGCACGGCTGCCGCATCCCATCACCGACTTGGCCTGCGAATTCCGCGCGACTCCCGCAGGCGTGAGCATCACGGAAATCGCAGCGCGTCACGGCTCGTCGATGCTCAGCGGTCGAGTCGAGAAAAGCGGCCTCACGCTCGAAGGGCCGCTCGACTTGCAATTCTCCGCGCGCAAGCTCGCCCTCGATACGCGAATGCTCGACCTGCTGCCTCCCACGTGGCAAGCGCAATGGAACAACTTCCTGCCGGCCGGCGAAGTCGACGTCGATGCGAGTTTTTCGTTCGACGGACAAACTTGGCGCCAGCAAGCCTCGCTGCAATGCCTGAACGTCGCCTTCACCTATCACAAGTTCCCCTATCGCCTCGAGCGCGGCCGCGGACGCCTGGACCTGCGCGACAAAGCCCTGAAGTTCGACCTGACGGCGCTCGCCAATACCGAAGAGGTGCGCGTGCTCGGCGAACTCACGTTAGCCGGGCCGCAAACGCACGGCTGGACCGACATTCGCGGCGCAGGCCTGCTCATCGACGAGCGACTGATCCGCGCCATGTCCGACACGGTGCGCCCGACCATCGCCGCCATGAATCCGCAAGGCCGGTTCAATCTCTCGCTCCGGCTCCAGCGCGA
>CAZWDN010000642.1:0-1919 GCA_964633125.1 uncultured Pirellula sp.
CGTACTTGGCGATCGCATCGCGATTGAGTTCGATCCCGAGGCCGGGGCCTTGCGGAATGCGAAGCAGGCCGTCGGCGTCGAGCTTAAACGGCTCGGTGAGGATCTCCTCGACGTACGGCACCCCAGTTTGAAACTCCACCCAACGAGCGACGGGCATGGCCGCCGACAGCGCGAGGTCGGCCGCGATGCCGATCGCCGTATTCCAACCGTGCGGCACCAGCAGCACGCCGTGGTCGTACGCCATCCAAGCCAGCCGCCGCGCTTCGCCCAGGCCGCCGCACTTCGTCAGGTCGGGCTGAATGATGTCGAGCGCCCGCGAAGTGATAAACGGCTGAAACGACTGCCGGCGCGTGAAGACCTCGCCCGTCGCGATGAGCACCGGCGACGATTGCTTGAGTTCGCGAAAGCCTTCGAGATCGTCGGGCTTCAAAGCCTCCTCAAACCAGACGACGCCGTATTCGCCGAGCATCTGCGCGGTGCGGCGGGCCCAATTCACGCCGTGCGGCCAGAATTGCTCGCTGCCGCCGGCATCGACCATCAATTCCACATCGTCCCCCACGGTCTCGCGGGCCGTACGCACGAGCAGTTCATCGTACCGATCGTTCACGCGACCGAACGGTCGCCACCCCATCTTGATGGCGCGAAACCCGCGGGCAAGCTGCTGCTGCAGCGCTTCGCGCAGCCGGCCCGGTTCGTCGAACAGAATCGACGCATACGGTTTGATCCGGTCGCGATAGTTGCCCCCCAACAACCGCGACACCGGTTGCCCCAGCGCCTTGCCGCACAGGTCCCACAGCGCGATGTCGATGCCGCTGATCGCATGCTCCACCGAGCCGCCGCGGCCGAGCCAAAACATCGATTGCCGCAACTTCTCGGCGACGCGATCCGGCTCCAGCGCCGATTCGCCGATCATGTGTTCGCGCAAAAGCTGCAAAGCCCCTTCGACGAGCGGCCGCGTGGTGTAGCAACTGCCGATGCCGGTGAGGCCCGAGTCGCTCTCGACCTCGACCAGCGTGTTGTACTGCACGTTAGGGTCGGTGCCGCCGGGCCAGCCGTGGTCATGCGTGGCGCCGCCGAGAGCGATCGTGCGAACGGAAGTGATCTTCATGGAGTGTTAGGCAGCCGGCCAAAAATAGAATTGATTCGAAGGCGTGGATGCGTCATTCTGAGCGCCCTGCCCGGACAAAGCAACCACCGCTCCCGGGCATACGGACGACGGCCTCATCTAGAATTCGAGAACGAACGATGTCGCGAGCCCGCACCGAATATCGCTACGAAAAACTCACGTGGCCGGAAATTAACGACGCCGTCGACGACGGACAAGTGTGCATCGTGCCGTGCGGCGCCGTCGAACAACACGGCCCGCACTTGCCGCTCGACGTCGACTTGGTTTGTCCCACGGGCATAGCTTACGGCGCCGGGCGAGAGATCCCCGACAAGGTGAAAATCCTGCCGATCGTCGCCTACGGCTACACGGGCCACGTGATGGATTTTCCCGGCACGATCAATCAGCACTACACGCACTTTATCGACAACGTGCTCGATATAACGAAGTCGCTCGCGTACCACGGCTTCAAAAAGATCATGCTCCTCAACGGTCACGGTTCGAACATGCCGAACCTTGATCTTGTGGCGCGACGCACTAATCTGGAAACCGACGCCGAGTGCATCCTCGGCGCGTGGTGGAATCTGCTGACCGTCGACAAGACGTTCTTGCCGCGCTGGCGGCAAAGTGAGTTTCCCGGCGGCTGCGCCCATGCGTGCGAACTGGAAACCTCGCTTTACCTTCATCTCGACGGCGACAACGTCCGCAAAGACCTGATTAAGAGCGGCATCATCAGCTTCAACGCCGAGGAGAGCCCGTTTAACTGGGTCGACCTCTTCGCGGCCGGCCCGGCGACCATCGTTTCCTGGACCAG
>CAZWDN010000643.1:0-1905 GCA_964633125.1 uncultured Pirellula sp.
CGTCTTCACGATGCCCGGCTCTCCCGGCGGCGTGCGCTTGGCGATGGAACGGCTCATCGTGCCGGAACTCGGACACGTAGTCCGCGAAGCGCGACGCTAGCTCGCACTGCCGGCGTCTCCATCGTGATGCGCCGCGCCATTTCCCTCATCTTCCCGGCGCGGAATATTCGATACTATTCGACAGCGCTCGATGGCGCTCGGGTTCGTCGATTCACCCTGCGCCCACGGAGGGGCACGTGACGCGGTTGTTCATCAAGTTGTTGCCCGTCCTCGCGATGGCCGGCGCGTTCTACTTCTTGCAGAAGTACGAAGTCGCCGGACTCAACGGTCTCGGCATCAAGCCGCGCGCCGATCAAACGGCCGTCAAAGGCGTCGTGCCAGTTCGCCCGGGCGACACGCTCCGCATCGCCTCTTTCAATATTCAGGTCTTCGGCGAATCGAAGGCCTCGGACCCGAAGGCGATCGACATCATCGCGCGGATCATTCGCAAGTTCGACATCGTGGCGATTCAAGAAGTGCGCGACCGCAGTCCCGACTTCATGGCCCGCTTCGTCGCGCTCGTGAACACGGGCGGCCTGCAGTACGACTTCGTCCTCGGCCCGCGCCTCGGCCGGACCGATAGCAAAGAGCAGTACGCGTATATTTTCGATCAATCGCGCGTCGAAATCGACCGTTCGTCGGTCTACACGGTGCGCGACCCCGACGACTTGCTCCACCGCGAACCGCTCGTGACCGGCTTCCGCGCCCGCGGGGCTCCGCCGAACGAAGCCTTCACCTTTGCGCTCGCGAACATTCACACCGATCCCGACGAAGTCGACGCCGAACTCAACGCGCTCGACGACGTCTTCCGCGCGGTCCGCAACGACGGGCGCGGCGAGGACGACGTCATCCTGCTCGGCGACTTGAACGTCGACGAAGGACATCTCGGTCAGCTCGGCCAAGTGCCGAACATCACGTACGTCGTCTCCGGCGTGCCGACCAACACCCGCGGCGATAAGACTTACGACAATATCTTGTTCGATCGCAACGCCACGACCGAGTACCTCGGCCAAGCCGGCGTGCTCGACGTCGTGCGCGAGTTCAACCTGACGCAAGAGCAGGCCTTGAAGGTGTCGGACCATCTGCCGATTTGGGCCGAGTTCTCGGTCTACGAAGGGGGCCGGCCGGGCAACGTCGCCGCCCGTCCCGCCGGCGCGAGATAACGTCGCTCGGCGCGCTAAAACGCCGTAATTTACGGCACTTCGCGCAATCTTTCCGCCGGCCAAAAATCGCCTGGAAATCGGGCCGGCACTTCCGCTAAGATCCGTTTCGTTCGTGAGCGGTATCCGTAAGAGCCTGATTCGTTCAGGTATCTCCAGAGCCCTCGCCGAGAGCCCGCGCTTTCGGCGAGGGCTCTTTTTTTGCGCGCTAGGAGAACTCAGCCATGCCCGACGTTCCCGACTTGCACAACTTCGGCGCCTTGTCGGCCACGGCCGTGCTCGGCTGGTATGCCTGGCACACGGCGTCGCACACGCTTCCCAACCTCGTCCGCGCATTTCGCGAAGAGATGACGGCCCTGCGCAGCGAATGCGCGGCCGAGCGGGAAGTGTTGCACGCCGACCTGGCCGACGAGCGCCGCACGCGCCACGCCGACCAACTCCTCATCGCCGACGCGCTCCGCGAACTCGCCGACCGCCTGCCGCGTTCGTAACGCCCCCTGATTTTCAAATACCCTCGCTTTTCCCGGGAGAAACCAACTATGACCGTGACTCTTTCCGTCCGCAGCGCCTCGTGGCAACGCCTCGCGCAACTGCGCGAATTGCTCGATCTCGTCAACGAAGTCCGCGCGCTCGACGATCCGTTCGCCTCGCCCGACGACTTCCGCCGCCTCATCACGCTCGTCGTTCGGCTCGGCTCCGCCTGCGG
>CAZWDN010000644.1:0-1865 GCA_964633125.1 uncultured Pirellula sp.
TACTCCATGTTGATGTGGCCGTAAGTGTTTTTCAGATCGCTGTTGCAGGTGCCGGCGCCGAGATTGACCCAACTTCCGAGATAGCTGTGACCGAGGAAGCCGTGGTGTTGCTTGTTCGTGTAAGGTTCGATGACCGAGCCTTCGACCTCGCCGCCGATCTTCGTCGTGTGGCCCAGGCTCACATGATCTTTGATCGCCGCTTGTTCGATGACGCGCGCCCCGGGGCCGAGATAGGCCGGGCCGCGCAAGAAGCAGTAAGGTCCGATCGATGCGCCGCGATCGAGCAGAACCGGGCCGTTGTGCGTTTCCGAAACGCAATACTGGCCGAGCTTCGCATCTTCTGCCGCAAAGACGCCGTCGGCCACTTCGCGATAGGAGCCTTGCTTGAGTCGAAACTCCAAATTACTGACGAGCGTCGTGAGGTTGTAACGCACGACGTCGTGCGGAAACTGTAGCAGCGGCATGTCGGCTTCGAGCGGAGCGCCTTGCTGATGACTCAGAAACTCGACGACTTCGCCAGGTCGCGCATCGGCGGAAAGCGGGGGAGCGTCGGGCGCGAGTATTGCTAGTGCAATGGAATCGCCCGAACGCACGACGCCGGGCCTACCGTCGCGCACCAAGCCAATCACGCGCTCGACGAGCGCGACGCTCGGGACCAACCGCGCGTTGACCAGTACCAACGCCTCTCCCGGCATGCCGCGGAGCGGCGCGTCGGAGCCGGTAGCGCCCGTTAACAAGCCGTCGGAACACAGTAGTTCGCGCAGGTGTGGTCGAACCGTTAGGTGCGGGCGAACGCCCAGTGCGCGAAACAACTCGATGAGCGTAAACCCGCCGCAGCTGATGTTGGCGGCGGCGCGACCGACCGAGATCGGGAACAGCTGTGCAACGAGATCGTCTTCGAACAGTACGACGGCCATCGCGTGCGGTCTCTTTCGGTTAACGGAAGTCTCTGGTCGTCAGGGTCGGTCGGTGGGCGAGCCGTGCGGACGCCGGCAAGGACGCGGCAAGCGACGGCCCGGTATCGTCCGACGGCAACGATTATTCCAAGTGTAGGTCACCGCTAACAGGTCGACTGCCTGCGGGCGGAAACCTCGGACATTTAAGGCCGACGGGACAATACCGCGGAGGCAAACCAGGGCACCGGCCCTGAATCCGCGCCGGTCGGGACGAGGCGGCAAAATCGCGGCACCCCGGTTCACGATTGTCCGGACAAGTGGTAAACTAGAAAACTCGAATCGAGTGCTGGGCGGCAATGCCCCCACGCACCCCTCGGGCCGGAGTGGCGGAATGGCAGACGCGCTGGATTCAAAATCCAGTGTCCGCAAGGGCGTGTGGGTTCGACTCCCACCTTCGGTACTTTCTCTCTGACAACGACTTACGTTGTCTTCTTGCCTTCGCCGGCGTCCCCATAATAGGACGCCGGTGACCCCTGGTGACACAATAGTGACACAGAGGGCGTTCGTGTTGCACCGTGTGGCACGCGGGCAGGATGGTCCTCGCCCGTGTTGCATAGACCCAACTGTCTAGCCGCACGGATTCGTTCATGTCCAGTCTCGACAAGAAGGGCGACCGCTTCGTCGTCCGCTTTCGTTATCAAGGGCGGCAATACAAGAAGTCGCTGAAGACCCGCAGTGCCGATGCCGCCAAAGCAGCCCTGCATTCCGTCGAGCTCACGCTCCATCGATTGCTCACCGGTCAAAGCAAACTTCCAGACGGGGTCGACCCCGGCGACTTCATCCTCAGCGGCGGGACCTGGGCGCCGCCGGCCACGCCCCCTACGCCGCTGCGATTCCCCACCACGCGTACGCTCGCGGAGCGTTATCTCGCTGCGCGTGAGCCGGAGATCTCCGCCAACTACTTGAGTT
>CAZWDN010000645.1:0-1850 GCA_964633125.1 uncultured Pirellula sp.
ATGGAGATCAACAACGGGCACGGCGTGGCGACGACCAACACGGCGAGAAATCGCGACGGTTCGCCGGACACGAGCCAGGCGACGGCTCCCAGAGCCACGGCCAGCGGCGTGTACCAACCGCCGAGCAAGTCGCCGAGCCGGCGGAGCCGCGGACGCCGTTGTTCGCTTTCGCGCATCACGCGCATGATCTGCGCGTAGCGCGAATCGATCGCCTTGCGATCGGCGCGAATCACGAGCGCCGCTTCACCGTTGACGGCTCCCGAAAGCACCGCGGCGCCGGGCGCCTTCGACATCGCGTACGGTTCGCCGGTGAGGTACGACTCGTCCATCGAGCCATGTCCTTCGACGACGGTGCCGTCGACGGGACAGCTTTCGTGCGGATAGACCACGAGCAGGTCGCCGATCGTGATTTCGGCCAGCGGCACGTCGACGAGCGTGCCGTCTAAGCGGCGATGGGCGGTGTCGGGCATGCGCTTGGCCAGCGCTTCGAGCACGCGCGACGCTTCGCGCACGGCGTACGCTTCGAGCGCTTCCCCCCCGGTGAGCATCAGCACGACGATCGAGGCCGCGAGATATTCGCCGAGCAGCGCACCGGTGACGATGGAAAGGCCGGCGAGCCAATCGGCGCCGAAATCACGCTCGAGCGCCTTGCCGCCGAGTTGCCCTAAGAGCGGCAGCCCGCCGACGATGAGCACGATCCACAACGGCCACGCCGCCGCATGGCCGGAAAAACTCCAGGCGAAGCGGAGCAACAGATGGAGCGCAATGCCGAGCGCCGCAACGGCGGCCAGGACGAGCGACGAGATTTTGGCGGGGGGAGCGGAAGCGATGAGCGAACTCCGTAGGGAGATTCCGACGCCGGGGGCGGTCGAAGTTCGGCCGCGCCGCGGAAGCAGGTAGGAGAAATGGTATCATGCCCCCAGGCGCGCCGCGAAGTAGGACCGCGGTACCCGCCTCCGTAATTCGACGCGCACGAGGAGCCGATCGATGGACGCACAAACGACGGAACAACTGGCGAGAAAGAAGTGTTTGCCGTGCGAAGGGGGCGTCGCCGCTTATTCGCGCGCCGATGCCGAAAGGCAACTCGCCCAACTCGCCGGCTGGCGACTCACGCACGACGGCAAGCGGATTCGCAAGGATTGGAAAATGAAGAACTTCGTGGCGGCGATCGAGTTCTTCAACGCCGTGGCGCGCACGGCCGAGGCGGATCAGCATCATCCCGACCTGCACCTGGAAGAGTATCGCAAGGTGTGGATCGAGCTCTGGACCCACGCCATCGGCGGGCTCTCGGAGAACGATTTCATTCTCGCGGCGAAGATTGACGGAATAAGTAGCTAGTTTCTAGTAGGGACAGGAAATCAGCAACTCTCTCCTCACTAGCTACTCGCAACTAGCTACTGCTAAAGCCCCATCCCCACAAAGCCGCCATTGCTTTCCATTTCGGCCTGCATCCGCGCGAGACGTTCTTTCGTGCGCTGTAAGTCGCCCGCGGCGATATAGAGATTGAAATCGGCGCTCACCGCTTGGCGTACCGTGTCGGTAAACCATGAGACGATCGGCTCCGTGAGCCAATCGCAGGTCTCGCGCACGAGACGCACTTCGAGATCGGCGCGGAGCGTTTGATCGTCGGCTTCGTTCGTCGTGACGACCCCTTCGAACTCGAACTCCAGCATGCCGAGGTCGGGCGCGTTCGTCAGGTGGAAGACGCACTGGGCGTTGTGTAGGTAATACGTATTGAGCGAGCCGTGTCGTTCCAAGACCGACTTGATCCGTTCGCACTTCGCGCGGAATTTCGGCGACGCGTCGAGCGGCACGTCCATGCGGCTGATCGAGCGAAGCGGGAGGCAATC
>CAZWDN010000646.1:0-1825 GCA_964633125.1 uncultured Pirellula sp.
CTGCCGCACAAATGTACGTGTACGATTTCGACGGCGACGGCGATGCCGACGTTCTCTCGAGCGCCGCGCATCAAGTCGGCATCTGGTGGCACGAGCAAACCGAGCCCGGCAAGTTCACGACGCACGAGATCGACAATACGTTCACGCAAACGCACGCGCTGTGCTTCGTCGACATGAACGGCGACGGCTTGATGGACTTTGTCACCGGCAAGCGCTATTGGGCACACGGTCCCAAGGGCGACATCAATCCCGGCGACCCGGCCGTGCTCTATTGGTACGAGCTGACGCGGCAGGGGGGCAAGCCGATGTGGAAGCCGCACCAAATCGACAACGACTCGGGCGTCGGCACGCAATTCGAAGTGCGCGACATCAGCGGCGACGGTCTGCTCGACATTGCCGTGTCGAACAAGAAGGGCACGTTCTATTTCGAGCAAGTTCGGAAATAGGGATTCGCACTGCTTTCCTATACTAGCCCCGACGCGCAAGCGAGGGGACTCTGGTATCGCGTTTTGTCCCCTCGCTTGCGCGTCGGGGCTAGTATGTTGTTCTTGAACCTCGTGTAGATCAAAAGCCCGTGGCCACTGACCTTCGCCCCCTGTCCGCCGGCGTCGACATCGGCGGGACGAAGATTGCCGTCGGCATCGTCAATGCGGCCGGGCACATTCTTGCGGAGCGGGCCTTTCCGACGGAATCGGCGCTCGGATTCGACCGCGGTGTGAAGAGGATCACCGACGCGATTGACGCTTGCTTAACGGAAGCCGGCCACGGACGCGAGTTGCTGGCGGGCATCGGCGTCGGCTGCGCCGGTCCGGTGAATCCGAAACGCGGGACCATCGACAACCCGCATACGTTGCCGACGTGGGACGGCGTCGACATCGTCACTCCGTTGCGAACGACGTTCGATCGCCCGGCGTTTTTGGAAAACGACGCCGATGCGGCGGCCGTGGGTGAAGCGTACTTCGGCGCCGGCGAAGGGCGTCGCGCATTGGTTATGCTCACGTTCGGCACGGGCGTCGGCTCGGGCATCTTGCTCGACGGCCGAATCTATCGCGGCGCGCTCGACACGCACCCTGAGCTCGGCCACCTACCGATCGAGCCCGACGGCCCGCAGTGCTATTGCGGCATTCGCGGCTGCATCGAGTCGCTCGCCTCCGGCACCGCGATATCCACGGCCGGCAAGGCGGCCGGCTTCGGCGACGCCCGCGGTGTTTTTCAAGCGCTGGCCGACGACGATGCCCGGGCACGAGCCATTGTCGATCGCGCGCTGGCCGCCGTGCGCGTCGCCGTCTGGACCATTCAGCACACGCTGCTTCCCGAGCGCATTATTCTCGGGGGAGGCATGATCGACGACCAGTTCGACTTGTTTGCCGAGGCCGCACGCCATGCGATCGATGCGGCGACCTTGAATCCTCGCGGCTGCACCGACGTGGTGCAGGCCCGATTGGGCAACCGCGCCGGCCTTGTAGGGGCGGCACGGCTCGTGAGTTTGGCATAGCGGGCGAGAGCAGCCGAACTAGCCGTCGAATAGTTCTCCAGCGCATGGCATGGTCATCCTCGGGTCGGACTTCCATCGCTCAGTATTCTTCTAGGATCGCCGTTTGCGAAGACGAGCCTAGAGCCCGCGGGCGATGGTCTCCGCGGCAAGCGTGATGCCTCGATCGTTCCACTCGGACGAGTTTTCACGATAAACGACGTCGCCCGACGCCCGGAGCGTCGGCAACAGATCGACCACGCCGACATTCAGGTGTTCGCCGAGAGCGCGCCACCGACGTTGCGGCAATTCGAGATCGAGCGCCGCGGGATCGAGTTCCTCGCGACGGCAGAA
>CAZWDN010000647.1:0-1824 GCA_964633125.1 uncultured Pirellula sp.
AAGTTCTTGTCGAAGCGGTAGACCAACTGGCTGCCGTAGCCGTCGACGATGTAGATGTCGCCGTTCGGTGCGACCGCCACGTCGGTCGGGTTCTTGAAGTCGAACGGCTGCGAAGCGTCGCCGGCCTTCACGTTCTTGCCGAGTTCGTAGAGCACCTTGCCGGCCAGATCGGTCTTGTAAACGCGAGCGCCGTCGCCGGTCGCCTTATTGACGTTCTCGGTGAAGTAGAAGAACTCTCCTTCCGGTTCTTTGCTCCAGTACAAGCCGTGAGCCGTCGCTTTGACTTGGGACGTGCTGAAATGGACCTTGTCGGCAAAGTCTTTGCTCCACGTTTCCAGCAGCTTCCCGTCCTTATCGAACACGGCGACGCAAGGGCTTTCCGAACGCGATGTGACGTAAACGCGATCTTGCGAATCGACGACCACGGCGCAGCCGAAGCCGTAGGTCATGCCCGAGGGGAGCTGCCCCCAAGTCGGATCGAGCGTGTAGGTCCACTTGCCGGAACCGATCGTCACCGGCTTTTCGGCGGCCACGGCGCGTGCATGGTTGCCGGCTCCGAGCAACGACGAACCCGCGGCGGCGGCGCCTGCGGCAAGGCCCGCTTGTTGCAGAAAGTCGCGGCGCGAAAGTTTATTAGGGAAGAGTAGGCGGTCATTACGCATGGCGGGGAACTCCGAAATCAAACAACGATGGGCGATAGATGGGTAGTCGAAAGTCTTCGGCGCGCTAACTCAAAATCTCCTTCACAACTCGCCCATGCACGTTCGTCAATCGCATGTCGAGTCCTTGGAAGCCGACGTTCAAACGTTTGTGATCGATGCCGAGCAGGTGCAGCATCGTGGCGTGGTAGTCGTGGACGTCGACGACGTTTTCGACCGCCTTGTAGCCGAGCTCGTCGGTCGCCCCCCAGGTGAAGCCGGGCTTCACGCCGCCGCCGCACATCCAGGCGCTGAAGCCTTGAATATGGTGGTCGCGGCCGTCTCCCTGAGCCATCGGCGTTCGGCCGAATTCGCCGTTCCAGACGATCAGCGTTTCCTCGAGCATGCCGCGTTGCTTTAGATCGGTGATGAGCGCCATCATCGCGCGGTCGACTTCCGGCGCGGTGACTTCCATATTCTTCCGGATGCCGCCGTGATGGTCCCAATCGCGATGATAAAGCTGAATCATCCGCACGCCGCGTTCGGCTAAACGTCGGGCCAGCAGGCAATTGTAGCCGAACGTGCCGTCGGGCCCTTTCGTGCCGTAAAGATCGAGCGTGCTTTGCGGCTCGTCGGAAATGTCCATTAGTTCCGGCGCCGAGGTCTGCATCCGAAACGCCATTTCATATTGCGAAATCCGCGTCGAAATTTCCGGATCGTCGACTACGGCGTCGCGCAGCCGATTCAAACCGACCGCCGCATCGACGATGTCGCGCTGCCGCTGCTGCGTCACGCCGTCGGGACTGCGCAGATAGAGCACCGGGTCGCCTTGCGAACGGAGCGCGACTCCTTGAAACCGGCTCGGCAGGAAACCGCTATGCCATTGGCGCGCCGCAATCGGCTGCATCTGGCCCCCCTTGCCGGTCGAGATCAAGACGATGTAGCCCGGCAGGTTTTCCGTCTCCGCGCCGAGACCGTACAACAACCACGAGCCCATCGACGGCCGGCCGGTGATCGCCGTGCCGGTGTTCATAAACGTGTGTGCCGGGTCGTGGTTGATCTGCTCCGTCTTCAGCGAACGGATGACGCAAAGCTGATCGGCCACGGTCGCCAAATGCGGAAAGAACTCCGACATCTCGACCCCGGACTTCGGGCACTTGATGAACTTCGCCTGCGGCCCGAGACA
>CAZWDN010000648.1:0-1821 GCA_964633125.1 uncultured Pirellula sp.
ATCGCCGGCCGGACGTTTCACACGCCGCAATTCGCCACCCCCAACGGCAAGGCCCAACTCAAGTCGCACGACCTGCCGGAACTCGCCGGCGGCGATCTTTCGGACCCGGCAGTCGGCCAACTCCGCATGATGACCGTGCGGAGCGAAGGACAGTTCAATACGGTGGTTTACGAAGATTACGACCTTTATCGCGGCATCGACCGCCGCGACATCATCGCCCTGCACCCCGACGACATCACCCGCCTCGGCCTGAAGGCCGACCACCGTTGCCACATTTCCAACGAGGTCGGCCGGATGCAAAACGTGATCGTGCGGGCCTTCGACAAGATCCGCCCCGGCAACGCCTTGATGTACTGCCCGGAGGCCAACGTCCTGGTGCCGCGCTCGCGCGACCCGGCGTCGAAAACGCCGGCGTTCAAGTGCGTGCTCATCAATGTCGTGGCCGCCGAGGATACGAAGCCGGAAGCGTATGTGGAACCCTTTGTGCTCCTGAGCACGGCGCAAGCCGCCTCGAACGGTCACGCCGTCGCCGGCCGCACGGCCGGCGACGGCACGGTGCACGCGAAACAGAGCTCTTGCTGATTTGCAGTTCGAAACGCACGTTCCCCCCGCTAGAAACTTTGCATCTTTTCCCCTGACGCTCTACTATCAGGGGAGTCCGTCCCGCCGCGCAGGTCGTTTCGCCTCCTCGTTTCTTTGCAGGAGCCCCGCCATGGACCGCAGCAGTCGTCGCACGTTTCTGGCAGATGTTTCTCGGGGCATGCTCATCGCCGGCGTCGGCTACGGCACGGCCGTCGACCTCGGGCTCACGCGGGCGTGCGCCGCCGAAGCGGAAGCTGCGGCCGCAAAGCCGCTGACGTTCGGCGCGCGCGAAGAGCTCGTCTGCCTGCTGCAGGAAACGCCCGTCGAAAAGTTGCTGCCGCTCTTAGTGGCGCGATTGAAAAACGGCACGGACCTCAAAGAACTCGTCGCGGCCGGCGCGCTGGCGAACGCGCGCACGTTCGGCGGCGAAGACTACATCGGCTTCCACACCTTCATGGCGATGTCGCCGGCTTGGGCCATGTCGCAAGAGTTGCCCGCGGAGCGGCGCGCGATCCCGGTGCTCAAAGTGCTGTACCGCAACACGAAGCGATTGCAAGAACAGGGAGGCCGGAAAAACGAAAAGCTGGCGACCGTGATCCCGAGCGACGGCAAGCCCGCCGCGCAGGCCGGCGAACGATTGCGCACGGCGGTCGAGCAGCGCAACTACCAAGCCGCCGAAGCGGCGCTGGCCGCGGCGGGCGACGCCGATGCCGCGTTCAACACGCTGCTGGCCGCCGTCACGGAAGGGGCCGACGTCCATCGCATCGTGCTCGCGTCGCGCTGCGTCGACATGCTGAAGATCGTCGGCATCGAGCAAGCGCAAACCATGCTGCGGCAGTCGGTGCACTACTGCGTCAAAGAAGACGCGTGGAACCGGAAACGCCACCCGGAGATTCGCACGCTGCTGCCGCAATTGCTCGACCAACACAAGCTCGCCGGCAAGCCGGCGGGAACGCGCGTCGCGGAAGACGCTTGGGTCGAAGAACTCGGCCGGACGATCTTCCAAGCCACTCCGGCCCGGGCCGCCGACGCCGTCGCCGCGGCCTTGGCCGAAGGATTCGCGCCCGATGCCGTCGGGCTCGCGATCGCGCTGGCGACGAACGAGCTGATCCTGCGCGACTCCGGCCGGACCGGCAAGCAAGTGCAAGAGGGCAAGCCCGAAGGCAGCGTCCACGGCGATTCGATCGGCGTTCATGCCTGCGACTCGGCTCACGCCTGGCGCACCATGGCGGCCGCGGC
>CAZWDN010000649.1:0-1820 GCA_964633125.1 uncultured Pirellula sp.
GACGACCGTGCCGGTCGAGAGGCTGATGAGCCCGATCATCGGCTCGACGCCGAGCGGCCCGCACTCTTCGAGAAAGGCGTCGACGATTTCGTCGAACTGACCTTCCGTGACTTCGTAGCCCTCGCCCGCCGTGCCGAAGAGGTAAAGCTGTTTCGTGAGCGAACCGGCGATCGCCCGCACTTGTTTGCGGAAGGAGCCGCCGAGGAATTGCCCGTCGGCATCCCACGGCACGACGCAGGCGGCGATAATGCCGCCGGGAGGTAGCGGGTTCTGTTGCGGATTGCGTATGATCCCTCACCCCCGGCCCCTCTCCCGCAAGGGGCGAGGGGAGCTTAAGGAATTGCCCCGTCGACGGCTCGCCGTACTTCCTACTCCGTCCAGACGCGGCGTTCGCGGGAGCTGGCGATTTTCATGATCTTGCGATACTTCGTTACCGTGCGGCGCGCCACGGTGAGCCCGTGTTTGCCGAGTTCGGTGACGAGGTCGTCGTCGGAGAGCGGGTGTTGCTTGTCTTCCTTGTCGATCACTTCTTGCAGCTTCAGCCGCACCGTGTCCCAAGCCACTTCTTCGCCCGAGGCGCTGGTCGTGCCGCCGGCGAAGAATCGCTTCAGCGGGAAGATGCCCCGCGGCGTTTGAATCCATTTGTCGTCGACGGCGCGGGAGACCGTCGTGACGTGCACGCCGACCTTGTCGGCGATTTGCTGCATTTTCAGCGGCTCAAGCGCCTCGGGGCCCTTGAGGAGAAACGCCGTCTGATGATCGACGATTGCCTGCGACACGCGGGTGAGCGTACTGCGGCGTTGCTCGATCGACTCGATGAGCCATTGCGCGGCGTTGAGCTTTCGCTTGATCCATTCCTTTTCTTGGTCGGTCACGCCCCGTTCGAGCATCTTACGGTAGTAGCCCGAAATATGCAGGCTCGGCACGCGCCCGTCTTCAAGGCGCACGGTGTATTTGCCGTGTTCGTCGACGTCGAGGAAGACGTCGGGCGTCACCGTCGGCGCGTTGACGTCGCTGAAGGCGGCGCCCGGCTTCGGATTGAGCTTGCGCAGCTCGTGCATCACGTCGTGAATCAGTTCGAGCGAATAGCCGGTCTTCTTTTGAATGGCCGGGAGCCGGTTGTGCTCCAGGTCCTCCAAGTGATTTGCGATGATGACCCGCATCTGCTCATAGAGGTGGACGCCCGGCAACAATTGCAGCAGCAGGCATTCCTTGAGATTGCGAGCGCCCACGCCGGGCGGATCGAGCTTTTGGATGACCGCGAGCGCCTTTTGCGCCAGCGCGATCTCGCCGCTGCCGGCCGAGAGATCGATCAGGTCTTCGAGCCGGCCGGAGAGGTAGCCGTTCTTGTCGAGGTTGTAGATGATCCGCTCCGCCATTTGGCGCGTCGGTTCATCGAGTTCGTACCAACCGAGTTGTTCGATCAGGTAGTCGGAAAGCGTTTGCGGCTTCGACTCCATGTTGGCGATGGCGTCGTGCCGACGATCGTCTTCTTCCGACATCCGATTGGCCGACATCCGCGGCCGTTCGTCGTAGTCTTGCGACCAGTCGTCGCCGAGATTTTCGAGGCGTTCGAAATCGTCGGCGTTGTTCTTCGTCTCATCGACGACGAGCTCTTTCTCCTCGCTCGTCTTCGCGTCGCTGTTCTCGCGCTCGGTTTCTTCTTCGGGTAGGTCGGGGTCTTCCTCGCGCATTTCGAGGACCGGATTCTCCTGCAATTCTTGCTCGATCCGCTCTTCGAGAGCTTGAATCGGGAGTTGGAGAATCTCCATCGACTGAATCATGCGCGGCGCCAGAATTTGCTTCTGGACCTGCCGCAT
>CAZWDN010000650.1:0-1817 GCA_964633125.1 uncultured Pirellula sp.
GTTAGGGAGCGCCTTCGAGTTCTAGAATTCGAACTGCATTTGCAGGATCGGCTGTCCGGCGTCGGGCTGTTTCAGTGCTTCGATGAGTTCCGGCTTTCCGGCCGCCGTGAAAAGCTTCTTGTTGAACGCGTTGACCGTGTCGAACACCTTGGTGCGTACCGCCGGAGCGCCGCCGACGATGAGCATCAAGGCCGGAGCTTTTTCCACATCCCCCTCCGACATGATGGCCGTGAAATAGACGCGCGTAGCGCCGGCCGTGTACAGATCGTCGATCAGTTTGACGAAGTCCGCGCGTGACACTTTGTCGTTGCCGACCGTGTGCTTTTCGCTCTTGAGCCACTCCTTGCTCTCTTTGAACACCTCCTTTTGCATGTCGAACTGTTCGGCGGATTGCTTGGCGATTGCGTCGAGTTGTTCGGCCGTGGCTTGCGCCATGGCGGGCGCGGACGAGACAAGCAGCAAGCCCACGAAGGTGAGTGAGCGAGTAAGGGAGCACATCATCTTGCGACCATCCTTTGAGATTGGGTACATCGAACGACTCGCCGGCAATCGGCATCTATTCTCACCGAGCAATCCGCAAAAGCGAGCAAACCGACGAAATGTTCCACAAGCGCCGGCGATGCCGAGCGGCGGCACCGACCGCGAACGACCGGGCCAAGCTCGGTAGAGAATTCGTCGACCTAATGACGCCCTTCCGGCAGCCTTGGTTCAATGAGACCCCCGTTCAGCAGCCGGCAGTCCGCAGTCGGGATTCGACCGTAAGTCCGTCCGATGGTTGCGTTTTGCCGTGCCGGCACGCCGCCGCGCGGGGGTTGACGTTGACCCACCCCGAACCTTCCCTAAAATACGGCACTCTTTGGACTTATTGCATCATCCATGTAAGCGCGAGCACCGTACGTAGCCATGTCTGACGAAGCCGGAAGCCCTGGGATTCACGAAGCCGCTCGCCGCGACAAGCTGCGCAAAATTACGGAACTGGGACACGACCCTTGGGGAAGCCGTTTCGACGACCATCAGTCGATCGGTTCGATCCGCGCGCGCGAAAGCGAAATCACCTCGCAAGATCCCGAGCCTGGCAATGAAAAACACGGCCCGGTGTTGCACGGCCCGAAGGTCCGCGCGGCCGGCCGCATCGTCTTGCAGCGGGATACGGGCAAGCTCATCTTCGCGAACATCCGCGATTGGTCCGGCACGATCCAGGTTTTCATCGGCAAGTCGCAAGTGGGCGACGAGAATTGGGCCCTCTGTAAATGTTTCGATTTGGGCGACATCGTCGGCGTCGACGGCGAGTTGAAGCGAACGAAGACCGGCGAACTGACGATCTTCGCCGAGAAGCTGACGTTCCTCACGAAGTCGGTCGTGCCGCACCCGGAAAAATATCACGGCCTGAACGACGCCGAACTCCGGCAACGGATGCGCTACCTCGATCTGATTTACGGCGAGGGAGTGCTCGATCGGTTTCTCGCCCGCACGAGGATCGTGCAATCGATTCGCAATACGCTCGGCGGCGAAGGGTTCGTCGAAATCGAAGGCCCGACGCTTCACTCGATCGCCGGCGGCGCCGCGGCGCGGCCGTTTAAGACGCATCACAACGCGCTCGACATGCCGCTCTTCATGCGCATCGCGCTGGAGCTGCACTTAAAGCGGCTGCTGGTCGGCGGCATGGAACGCGTTTACGAACTCGGCCGCGTTTACCGCAACGAAGGCATCAGCCCCCGGCATAATCCCGAATTTACCATGCTCGAGGTCTATCAGGCCTACGGCGATTACCGCTCGATGATGGACCTGACGGAGAAGCTGATCGTCGGCGCGATTCG
>CAZWDN010000651.1:0-1815 GCA_964633125.1 uncultured Pirellula sp.
GCGGGAGAGGGGCCGGGGGTGAGGGGTAACCCAACAACCAACCTCCGCACCGAACTCAAGCTGTCGCCCGACGCCAAGCTCATCGGCCTCATCGGCCAAATCATCCTGCGGAAAGGGCAAGACACGGCCCTGGCCGCCGTGGCTCCCCTCCTGCAAAGCGATCCGAGTCTGCACGTGGCTATTCTCGGCGAGCGGCATTCGACGAAACCGGAAACGGTCGACTACGAGCGAAAACTTCATGCGATTGCGGCCGAAGCAGGCGTCGCCGATCGGGTGCATTACCTCGGCACGCGCGACGATGTCGCGCAAGTCCTGCCGCAATTCACGCTGCTCCTACACATGGCCCGACAGGAACCGCTCGGGCGCGTGCTGCTCGAAGCCGCGGCGTGCGGCGTGCCGGTCGTGGCGACCGACGTCGGCGGCACGCGCGAGATCTTTCCTCACGCGGAAGCCGACGGAGCGCTGCTCGTGCCGGTCGACGACGTTGCGGCGGCACGCGCGGCCGTGCTAGCGATCCTCGCCGACGACGCGCTCGCCCGGCGCATGGGAAGCGCCGGACGCGCGCGAATTGTGTCGGCATTCGCCATCGAGCAAGCGGCGGCGGGATTGTTGCGGCATTACGAGGAAGTAGCGCTCGGCCCCCTCACCCCCGGCCCCTCTCCCGCAAGGGGCGAGGGGTGAAAACACGGAGGCGAGCATAGCTCAATCCTCCGCCTTGCTTCCGTCGCCGCACATCTTCACCACGCGCGGATCGAAACGCCCGACGACGTCGACCAGGTCGCGTTGCTCGCGCATCACGTCGAGAATGTTCTTGTAGACGCCCGGCACTTCGTCGGCGCCGGCCGAAAGTACGCGTACTCCCCGCTTCTCCAAGTCCTTCTGCGTCGCGCGCCAGCTAAACTGTTGCTTTGCCGCGGTACGCGACATTTGCCGCCCGGCTCCGTGCGAGGCCGAGTTCAAGCTCTCGGCGTTTCCCTTCCCGCGCACGATGAACGCCGGATCGGCCATGGAGCCGGGAATGACGCCAAGTTCGCCGGCCGCCGCCGGGGTCGCCCCTTTGCGATGCACGATGAGTTCCTCACCGCCGTGAGTTTCCTTCCAGGCGAAATTGTGATGGTTCTCGACGCCCGCGATAATCTGGGCGCCGAGCAGGCGGGTGACGTTGCGATGGATGCAATCGTGATTCGCGGCCGCGTAGTCGCCCATCAGGTTCATCGAGTCCCAGTATTCGCGACCTTCCTGCGTATCGAGATCGAGCCAAGCCAGTCGGCCGACCGATTCATATTTGCGCGGCAACTGATTCCGAGCGATGCCGCTAAACACCGAACATACGGCCGCGCCCGTGCCGCGACTGCCGCTGTGGCTGAGTAGTGCCGTATAAGTACCGGCGGCGAGGCCGAGTTCGGCGTCGTCGTTTTCGAGCGTCAGCACGCCGAACTCTACAAAATGGTTCCCCGAGCCCGAGGTGCCGAGTTGCCGCCAGGCCTTATCGCGATTCTCCCGTACGACGCGGCTGACGGTCCAATCCTGGTCCATCACCGGGTGCTCGAGCGGCTTGCGATACTCCGAACCGACGCCGAACCGCGTGCCGTTTTCCAGCGCCGCGTCGAAGCGCGCTTGCTGCTTCTCCTGGTCCAACAGCGCCGGCGGCACGTCGAGCACCGAAAGTTTCATCCGGCAAGCGATATCGACGCCGACGGCGTACGGCACCACGGCATTGCGTAGCGCGAGCACTCCGCCGATCGGCAAACCGTAGCCGACGTGCGCATCGGGCATCAGCGCGCCGGCGACCGCTTGCGGCAGCGCGCACGCCTC
>CAZWDN010000652.1:0-1813 GCA_964633125.1 uncultured Pirellula sp.
AAGCTCTCGCCGCAAGACCGCGAAGATCTTTGTGCCGACGTGTTTCTCTCGATCGTGCGCGACGAGTTCGCCGTGCTCAAACACTTTCGAGCGCAGTGCAGCCTCTCTACGTACTTGACGGTCATCGCGCGCCGCGTCGCCGTGCGCGAGCTGCTGCAAAAGAAGACGCTCGGTCGGCTGTCGCTCGGCGCAACCGATGCGACGCTGGAACCCGCCGCCAACGGTTCGCACGAGCAACGTGTGAGCGATCGCGAAGAAGTGGATCGCCTGCTCGACGGCTTGCAAGACAGCGACGCTCGGGTCGTGCGACTCTATCACCTGGAAGGGCTGAGCTACCAAGAGATCAGCGCGGCCGTAGGGATGCCCGAGAACAGCATCGGCCCCACGCTTACGCGAGCCCGAGAACGGCTTCGCGCAAAGGCCAACGCGTGACCGACGAATCGGCTGCGTCTCCTTCGCTCCACTTACTGGTGCTTCGCGCCGCCGAACTGCGCGCGACGGCGGCCTTCTACGAAGCGTTCGGCTTCAGGTTCGTCGCCGAACGACACGGCGCGGGCCCCGAGCACTTGGCGAGCATTGCGACGGCAGAATCGCCGCTGGTGCTGGAACTCTATCCGGCGAGCTGCGCCGTCGATACGCAAGCGGTGCGACTCGGCTTTACGGTGCCGCATCTCGCGACGGCGCTCGAGCGCGCCACGGCGGCGGGAGGTTCGCTCGTCACCGCTCCGCGCATCGGCCCGCACGGCCGCAAAGCAGTCGTCGCCGACCCCGACGGCCGGCGTGTGGAATTGCTGGAGTAAGGGCGGCAAGCACCGTAGCGTTGGCGCGATGTCTCCGGGGTTCCCGCTTGCGTAGTTAGAAGCAATCAGCTGCCGACAAATTATCGCTCGGTATTGCTTGAATTCGGCCGGCAGGGCGGATAGCTTGGCCGCACCCCTCTCACGGGTGCGCACCCAACCCCCGACCTGTTGCCGAGAATCAGCTCAATGTCGAACGACACCGCCCATACCGTCGCTTGTGTCGACCCATCGGGACATCCCTACGGCAACGACGTACAAAAGTTGATCGTTTCGTCGCCGAACGCAAAAAAGCTCATTGCGTTCTATCATCGGCTGGGAATCGCGATCGAGCTTCAGACCGACAAGAACGGCCAACAGGCGGCCATTGGGCGCTGCCCGGGCTTTGCGGCGAAGTTCGTCGCCGGGCAACCTGCTTCGCGCGAGCCGACGGCGCCACTGTGCTTCCTTGTCGAAGATCTCGACATGATGATGCAAGCCGTGGCCGAGCGCGAAGGGAGCGTGGTGGAAAACGTCCAGGCGTCTCCCGGCGGCCGGCGTGCCATCGTCGCCGATCCCGACGGTCGGCGGATGACTCTACTGGAACGCGCCCCGGCAATGGTTGCGATTCCGGTCACGGACGATGTCGCCGGTGACGTAGCGACGCCTCCGGTGGAACCGCTGTCACCTGCGGCCCGTCAGGCGCTTCGCTCGGGAGCGATCATGGTAACGATCGCGATTGTCATCGTCGTTGCCGCCATTGGGATTCTTACGGCCGCTTACTTTCTCAATGCCACACCCAAAAAGCCGCCGCAAATATCACCGATGCTGATGCTCGGACTCACGTTTTTACTGGCCGTGTCAACGGTGATTCAAATCATCGGCAAGATGCAAATGTTGTCTGCCGGCACGAAGGGCGAGCGGATCGTTCTGATGATTGCAGTCGCCATCGAGTCGTTAGGCGCATTACTCCGCGTTCTGTCTCTCCTGGAACCAAGTATAGCGGCATTTCTCACATTGCTGGCGGGGGCCTGCCA
>CAZWDN010000653.1:0-1812 GCA_964633125.1 uncultured Pirellula sp.
TGTACGGCCGAGAGCGAATACTCGCGAGGGTGCTCGGAGTAGTCCACAAACGTCTCGGGAATCTCGACGTTTTCCGCGAAGCCCGACACCAAGTCGATGTTCCGCTCCCCGTACCGGTTCACCGTCGACTGAAGCGCCAGATGTTCGGCGATGGCTCGTTGAAAATCGTCGGCCAAATTCGGTTGTTCGGCCAGCACTTCGTCGAGGTCTTTCCGCGACAGGGTCAAGAGCACGCACGGCGTGATCGTGCGGATCGTCACGTCCGACGGCTTGTCCCCCACTAGGTCGCTTTCGCCAAAGTATTCTCCTTCGCTCAATAGCGCGAGTCGCAGGTCAGAGCCGTGCACCCCCTTGCTCAAGACTTCCACTTGGCCTTGGGCCAGCACGAAGAACTTGTTGATTCCCTCCCCTTCGCCGACGAGCGTATTGCCTAGCGAGACTTCTTCAGTGGTGAACCGTCCCGTCATCCGCGAGAGAATCGAGTCGGGCAGCTTCGAAAAAAGGGGCACGCTACGAAGCGATTCCGGTGCGAACGATGCGACGCCTCCGGAGACGTCGATACCGATCCGTTCGGCTTTCGGCAACTCGCGGCGCGTACGGTTCACGCGATACGTGCCACCGTCGACTTGTACCCACGGCAGCAGGCTCAAAAGCCACCGCGGGGTAATCGACATCATCTTCGGCGACGTCTTCGTCGTATTCGCCAAGTTTCGGGCGGTCGACGTCGTCACGCTGCGCTGCAGAAGGTTATCCGACATGAGCTTCCTTAGGCCGGGGGCATTCGTCGGCCTGCCGGGCGGAAGCTATTCCAAGTCGGATGCGATGGTCGAACGCCTCGTCGGTCGACGATGCGACAAAATCAGCAACTTGGGAGGCTTACGCGAACGGAGGACGAGAAAGACATGGTGACTATTTCAAGTCGCCACGCGCGCCTCCGGGAAGTCCAGTGAGCTACGCAGCTAAGCAATCCGTACTTAGTCTGCCGTAAGTAGGCTCGACTCGCCGCGTCGGTTCATAACTCGACGCAGACTATGCAGCCGATGTAGGCTACCCCATGGTTAAAGCTTGTCAAGTACTCAGTGCGGCCGGCCGCTCTCGATCGGTTGCGAAGACAATGAATCCCACGCCGACAACGATGCGACCCCTCATCCACGGGGCTCAATTCATTACGTTGCGAAGCATGCGATCAGTTGTGCTTGGTAATCGGAACCCTGCTCGCGCATTTTCCCATGCCGTGCGCGCCGCCGGGCACTTTGACCGAGTCGCAACGATTCCCGGCGGCATTCCGGAGTGCAAGCGCGTCGTCGTTCTGTTCGGTCAGTCCGACCAGCGCCGTCATCGAAGGGCCCGACTCGCCGCGCGCATACCCGACGCCGCCGAACTCGCGCGACGACGGCGTGCCTGGGTTCAACGACGAAACCGTAACGATACCACCGTCCGTAGGCGCTTCACCAACGACATAGTCCGTACCATACTCGGCCGTCTCTACCGGTAAAACCTACGTGACTGGCCACAAGTGTGCGATGGCATCCGCGCGCCGCGACAATCACTTCTTCGCGCTGATTGCTTTCCAAACCTTCGGGGGCGACATCGGGCAGTCGGTCATGCGGGCTCCCACCGCCGCGTGGATGGCGTTGGCCACCGTGGCCGGCGGCGGGACGATCGGCGTTTCGCCGACGCCGCGCACGCCGTACGGATGGTCGGGGTTCGCCACCTCGACGATGATCGGCTCGATCATCGGCAGGTCAAGCGCCGTGGGCATGCGGTAGTCGAGGAAGCTGGCGTTGCGCATCCGGCCGTCGTCGTCGTAGA
>CAZWDN010000654.1:0-1806 GCA_964633125.1 uncultured Pirellula sp.
CGACTTTTGCGTTTTGACTTTTGCGTTTACTTGGGCAACTTCGTTTCGACGAACCGCACCATGTCTTGTACGGTCAGCAGCGTGCCGAAATCCTTAACGTTCGGATTCTTGGCGAACTTGTCGAGGTTCACAAACGGCATCCGCTTCCGCAGTTCGGCGATGCCCGTCTCGGTCACCTTGCCGTTGGCCACGTAGTCGGTGCTGGTGAGCACGTCTTCCGGGAACAATTCACCGCGGCTGATCTTAATGTCGAACGCCTTTTCCAGGCGGAACACGATATCGAGGAAGTCGATCGATTCGGCTCCCAGATCTCCGACCAGCGTGGCTTCGGGCGAGACTTCGTCTTCATCGACGCCCAACGCTTCACACAACACGCTTTGAACTTTTTCGAAGACCTCGTTCTGCGACGGCATAACACTTTTCTCCAGATAGAGCCGGACCGTGGGCCGACAGGAGCGGATGCGTCGACGAGCGAACGAGCGAACCGTCGCCGCGCCGCACAACGTCGCCCGGAGGCGACCCTGTACGCGCAACCAAACTCTCGGTTCGACGAGCCCTCGCCGCGGCCGCTATTCGGTCCTTACGGCGTTCCCAAAAAACGAAACAAAACACCTTCCGCACGGTGCGTCGAAACGCGTGCCGAGGAACGGTCGCATACCCGGGCCTGCCGTCTACCCAACGGCCTGCCCACGACCACGCCTCCGGCGCGCTTTCGCTACCCATTCGCAACGCGCGGCGCTGACAAACTCAATTTCTTACTTAACCGGCGGCCACCGCAGCCGGGCGCCACAACAGCGCGAAAAGCTCGCGCATCTTGTGTCGCACCACGCCGTCGGTCACCTCTTTGGTCGGATCGGCGTCCGCCAAGTTGTATCGTTCGAGCACCAGGCGAGCCGACACCGTTTGCACGTCGCCGACCATTCCCTGAGCTTTCAATTTCGTCGTATGTTCGTCCTGGCTGATTACTTCGGCCGTGATCACGAGCGTCTGCCCCGGCTCCACGAAGCTCGCATACTTCACGTTGCGGGCTTCTTTGAGCGTCACCTGACTATTGGCGAAGTCTTCCCCCGCGCGAATCAGCCAAGCACTCGCCTGCGTCATCGCTTCCAGCATGAACACGCCAGGCATCACCGGAAAGCCGGGAAAGTGGTCGGCCAAGTACTCTTCCGCGAGCGACAAATTCTTGATCGCGACGATCCGGCGGCCCGGTTCGAGTTCGACGACCTTATCAACCAGCGTGAAGCGCATGAAAACCGAAGACGTATAAGTACGAGAAGTGAGTCGGCTTAAACCGGCGCTCGCAACCGAAGTCGCGGCAGTCGGCAAAGTCTGCCTAGTTATCGGAAATCGAAGCCCTTGAGTATATCGGTTTTCCCCTAGGGGACAATCCGCGCTCTCGGACCTTGCCGGCGAGCGCAAGTACCGACGCCGTCGGGCCTTTTCGTGCCCTGCAGCTTCCGGGTGGGGCCCGCTTGCCTCGGAAAAAACTCCCGAAAATCACCCCTTTGCCAACCGGGCTAGGGGCGAAAACGGCATCCAGCTACAATCCCGCCCCCATTTATGGGACGCCGCTCAACGTGTCGCCGCTATCACAGGCCTGAGAGCTCCTTGTGTCGCAATCCGTCGCACGTACGTCGCTCGATGTCCGGCCGGCGGTGAACTTCCGGCGGCGGTTCGTTCAAGCTCCGCTGCTGATGCTGGCCGTGGCGCTGGCCTTACGCGTTGCGGCCGTCATTGCGCTGCCGCCGCCTACGGATCGGCCGGCGACCTACGAACATGGCGCCATTGCGGAAAACCTCCTGGCCG
>CAZWDN010000655.1:0-1801 GCA_964633125.1 uncultured Pirellula sp.
TGACGCAGAAAAAGTATTGCTACCTGCCGAGCCTCTCGACGCGCACGATCGTCTACAAGGGCCTGATGCTCGCCGAGCAAGTCGAACGGTTCTATCTCGACTTGGCCGACGAGCGGTTCGTCTCGGCGCTGGCCTTGGTGCATCAACGCTATAGCACCAACACCTTCCCGACGTGGGACCTCGCGCATCCGTTCCGCTACTTGGCCCACAACGGCGAAATCAATACGCTCCGCGGCAACGTCAACTGGATGCGCGCTCGCCAGAGTTTGCTCGCCAGTGAGAAGTACGGGCCCGACCTGCATAAGGTGCTGCCGATCTACACGACCGGCGGAAGCGACTCGGCCAACTTCGACAACGTGCTCGAACTCCTCGTGGTCACGGGCCGCTCGCTGCCGGAAGCCATGAGCATGATGGTGCCCGAGCCGTGGGCCGGCCATGAGACGATGAGCGACGAGCGCAAGGCCTACTACGAATTCAAGGCTTGCTTGATGGAGCCGTGGGACGGCCCGGCCTCGATGGCGTTTACCGACGGCGTCGTGATGGGCGCCACGCTCGACCGCAACGGCTTGCGTCCGAGCCGGTATTGGGTCACGAAAAACGGCTGGGTCATCATGGCCTCGGAAGCCGGCGTGCTCGAAATCCCGCCGGAAGAAGTCGAAAGCAAAGGCCGGCTACGCCCGGGCCGCATGTTCTTGGTCGACACCAAGCAAGGGCGCATCATCGCCGACGAGGAAATCAAGAGCGGCCTCGCCTCGCGCCATCCGTATCGCCAATGGATCAACGACAACCAACTCAAGCTCGACGACCTGCCGAAGGTCAAAGACTACGGCAAGAACGGCCACGCGCCGGGCACGAACGGCCAATCGCACGACGCCCTGCGCGAGCAGCAACGGGCCTTCGGCTACACGCTGGAAGACCTGAAGATTCTCATGGCGCCGATGGCCGCCGAAGGAATGGAAGCCATCGGCTCGATGGGGAGCGACACGCCGATCGCCGTGCTCTCCGGCCGGCCGCAGGTGATTTACAACTACTTCAAGCAACTCTTCGCGCAGGTGACGAACCCGCCGCTCGACGCCATCCGTGAAGAGATCGTGACGATGCTCATCACGACGATCGGCAGCGAGGGCAACCTGCTCGCCGAAACGCCCGAGCAAGCGCGCTTGTTGCGGCTCGATTCGCCGGTGCTCACCAACGAACAACTCGCGCGGATTCGGGCTCTCGATAAGCCGGGCTTCAAGAGCTGCACCGTTTCCACGCTTTTCCCGGCCGCCGCGGGAGCCGAAGGAATGCGGCGGCGCATCGAAGAGATCCGCGCCGAAGTCACGCATGCCGTCGCCGGCGGCGCAACGATCGTAATTCTGTCCGATCGCGGCGTGTCGCGCGAGCTGGCCCCGATTCCGGCCTTGCTCGCGGTGAGCGCCGTGCATCACCACCTCATCCGCGGCAAAGACCGCATGCGCTGCGGCCTCGTCGTCGAAACCGGCGACGCTCGCGAGGTACACCACTTCTGCTTGCTCTCGGCTTACGGAGCCGGAGCGATGAACCCGTACCTGGCGTTCGACACGATCCACCAGATGCAGCGCGAAGGGCAACTGCCCGCCGACATCCCGGCCGAGAAGCTTGAGAAGAACTACATCAAGGCCGTCGGCAAGGGGCTGCTCAAGGTCGCCTCGAAGATGGGCATCTCCACTCTGCAAAGCTACCGCGGCGCGCAGATCTTCGAAGCCATCGGACTGAACCGCGAATTCATCGACGAATACTTCACGCGCACGGCCAGCCGCATCCAAGGCGTGGGCATCGA
>CAZWDN010000656.1:0-1795 GCA_964633125.1 uncultured Pirellula sp.
TCGGCGTTCATGCCTGCGACTCGGCTCACGCCTGGCGCACCATGGCGGCCGCGGCCAATGATCGCAATCGCAACGCCTGCCTGATACTCGCCGGCTACCAAGCCGCGCTCGACCGCATTGAACGGGGCGGCGACTTCCTCAATTGGCAACCGCGCCCGACTGACGAAGTCTTGAAGCGCGTCGCCGCCAACGATACCGAAAGCTTGCTCAAGGAACTGAACGGCTCGATCCGCGAGAACGATCAAGAGCGGGCCTGCGCCGTAGTGCGCCGCATCGGCATGCTCGGCTATCCGCCCCGGCCGGTCTTCGAAACGCTGCTGAAGTACGCCTGCAGCGAAGAAGGTGCGCTCCACGCGGAGAAGTTCTACCGCACGACGAGCGAAGAATTCGCGGCGGCCCGTCCGATGCACAAATGGCGTCAGCTCATTGCCTTGGCCCGCGTAACGGCGAGCGAATGCAACCAACCGGCCGCCGGTTACGCGGAAGCGTGCAAACTGCTCGGCGTGGCGTAGCAACGTCGAATTGAACGCATTGCCCCCGGCGGATACGATGGACCTTTGCGATTTTTCGCCTGCCCACCGCCTTTCCGCCGGGACTTTACCATGCGCCTTCAACACGTTCGCATTGCCGCGATCGCCCTGATCGTCGCCGCTCTTGCCGTTTCCGCTTGGGTCGCCGATGCCGAAGCCGAGGAAGGCTTCACATCGCTCTTTAACGGCAAAGACTTTGCCGGCTGGACCGTGCCCGAGGGGGACAACGGGCACTGGAAGATTGTCGACGGCGTGATCGACTACGACGCCGAAAGCGAAGCCCCCGGCAAAGACAAGAACCTTTGGACCGAGAAGGAATACGGCGACTTCGTTTTCCGCTGCGAATGGCGAATCAAGGAAACTCCGTACCTGAACCCGAGGATTCCGGTCTTGCGATTCGACGGCAGCCACAAGCTCGACGCCGCCGGCAAGCCGATTACGTTGACGATGCCCGACAGCGACTCGGGCATCTACCTCCGCGGCACGTCGAAGGCGCAGGTCAATATTTGGTGCTGGCCGTGCGGCTCGGGCGAGGTCTACGGCTACCGCATGGATCAATCGCAACCGCCGGAAGTGCGCGCCGGAGTCACGCCGAAGCTGAACGCCGACAATAACATCGGCGAGTGGAACAAGTTCGAACTGACGGTGCGCGGCGAAACGCTTTCCGTCGTGCTCAACGGCAAGCAGGTGCTCGAGAACGCCCGGCTGCCGGAGTTGCCCCCCAAGGGCAAGATCGCGCTACAACATCACGGCGCAAAGAAAGACGGCCAATGGACGAGCCCGCCCGCGCTCGTGCAGTTCCGCAACATCGAAATTAAAGAACTGTCGAAGTAATGTCCCGACGCCGCGTACTTCTCTGCCAGTTGCCGATTCCGCCTGCCGGACCGGCGCCGGTGCGCGGCAACGTCCCTTTGGCCGGGGCGTATCTGAAGATGTACGCCGAGCTGCGCGGCCTCGGCGATCGTTATCAAATCGACTTGCTGCCGACCGTCGAAGCCAACACGTTCGGCGACGCGGCCCTCGTCGAGGCGATTCTCGCGCGCGATCCCTGGCTCGTCGGGTTCACGTGCTACCTCTGGAACATCGACCGGACGCTCTGGATCGCCGAACGATTGAAGGCCCGACGGCCGGAATTAGTCGTCGTCATCGGCGGCCCGGAAATCACGGCCGATAACTCCTGGACGCTCAACCATCCGGCGGTCGACTACGCGGCGATCGGCGAAGGAGAGCAGACGTTCACGGAGCTTCTCGAAGCCCTATCCGAA
>CAZWDN010000657.1:0-1767 GCA_964633125.1 uncultured Pirellula sp.
ACCATCCAGACGTGGCTCAGGAGTTCATCGACGCGGTGCATCGCTTCGTCAGGCGTCATCTGTCGGCTCCGAGCAATCGTGGCGTCGGGCTTTCCACATATCCCGGCTTGCGCACGTTGCGGCCCGGGCGACCTTGGTCGCCGAGGTCTTCGCGCGCCTTTGCTGCCGCGGCTTCCAACTTCGCGACCACATCCGGATGTTCCGCAATGCGGTTGGTCGTTTCGCCCGGATCGGCGACGACGTCGTACAACGCCGCCGCTCGCGGCTTGCCGGCCTGCCCGAGGCGGAGCGGCTTTTCAAGAGCCAAATGCAGCTTCCACCGGCCCGAGCGCACCGCTTGCAATTGGTCGCGCTGGTAGAAGTAGAAGAACTCATGCGGCGAGCGCGCCGTGCCGTCGCCGAAAACGAGCGGGCCGATGTCGCGACCGTCGATCCGCTGATCGCTCGGAAGCTCGGTGCCGATGAGCTTTGCCAGCGTCGGCAGTAGGTCCATCATCGTGGCCAGTTCGTCGCATACAGTGCCGGGCTTAATGCGGCCCGTCCAACGCATGAGGCACGGCATCCGCTGGCCCCCTTCGTTGGTCGAGTAGCCCCAGCCGCCGAGCGGCGCATTGGACCCTTGCGGCGGATTGCGGAGCACGGCCCCGTTGTCGCTCGTCCAAATGACGAGCGTTCGTTCGTCGAGGCCGAGCTTTTTCAACGTTTGCAAAATCTGATCGGCCGACCAATCGAGCTCTTCGACGGCATCGCCGAACAGTCCGTTCTTCGATGTACCTTTGAATTGCGGCGACGCGAACGATTGCTTCTCGCTGCCGGGCGTCGCTTCCGGAAAGTAAAGGAAGAACGGCTTATCGCGGTGCGCTTCGATGAACTCGATTGCTTCTTGCGTGTAGCGCTGCGTGAGCAAGTCGCGATCGGGCGGCGCTTCGACCACGCGCTCGCCGCGCAATAGCGGTAATTCCGGCCAACCGGGCGCTTTATCGGACGTCATGTCTTCGCTATAGGGAATGCCGAAGTAGTCGTCGAAGCCGTGCCGAGTCGGGAGAAACGGCGGCTGATCGCCGAGGTGCCATTTGCCGATCGCTTTCGTCGCGTAGCCTTGGGCCTTAAAGACTTCGGCCAGCGTGAACTCGTCGGCGGAGATTCCGAGGCGGTCGAGCGGTCGCAGTACCGCGCCGTCGGAATAGTTGTGATGCAGGCCGACGCGGAGCGGATAGCAACCGGTGATTAAGGCCGCTCGCGACGGCGAGCAAACGCCCGAGGCGGAGTAGAAATGCGTGAACTTCCGCCCTTCGGCCGCCATGCGATCGAGGGCCGGCGTGCGATGGAGCTTGGAGCCGTAGCAACCGATGTCGCCGTAGCCGAGGTTGTCGCAAAGGATCAGAACGACGTTCGGCCGCTCGCCTGTTGGCGATTCCTTGCCGAAGGAATTACCACAGAGACACAGAGTCACAGAGATAAGAAGTAGTGAGCAAAGAAGGCGACTCGTATTCCGCCCCCGTCTCCGTGTCTCTGTGTCCCTGTGGTGAATCTCCGCGGTCATTTGGCTGCGCCGTGCGGCGCTCCCTTCGGCGCGAAAACAAGTACCGTGGCCGCTCCGGCGATCACGATGATCAGGCCCGCGAAGAAGAGCGGGCTGATCGCGCCGATGGTGCCGTTGGCGACGCCCGGGCCGATGGTGACCAACGTATTGATGACCGGCGCTCCGCCGAACACGAGCGGCATGACGTAGGTCGGCTTCCCGCCGAACGTAAACGCCAAGATGAT
>CAZWDN010000658.1:0-1766 GCA_964633125.1 uncultured Pirellula sp.
CCAAGATCAGTGACAAGTATCTTCCATTTTTTGCCACATATCAATCACTAGACGCTATTTTTCGCCTTGGCAGTCGCTCTAGTCACCGCAAAATGACGTAATCTATTGCTATTGAGTAACTTAGGTCTTTTGCGATAACTTTGCCGACAATGCCCCTTGCTCAGTTTTGCCGGAAATTGGTCACGTGTCCAACCTATTGCGACTCCAAAAGAGGCTGGAATCGGGAACAACACCCATTCACGTTCCGGGCGTATCGGTCCGCACGTTTAACGGGCCGGACGACGTCGAACGCTGGCTGAAGCTCCGCTCCGCGGCATTCGCCGAATTCGACTCAGCCGGACGCCCTTGGACCGCGGCCGACTTCCACCGCGAGTTCACGGGCAAGCCCAGGTGGCGACCGGAACGCATGTGGTTCGCTTCTGAAGCGAGCCGGGAGCATGGGCGACCGGAGTCCGTCTGCGGCACGATCGCGCTCGCCCGCACCGGCCGCCCGCCGTACGACCACGCCTGCGTCGCCTGGCTCATGGTGGCCCCGGCGTACCGCAAGCGCGGCATAGCCCGAGCTTTGCTGGCGACCCTGGAAACTTCGGCCTGGGAGGCCGGCGAACGAACTCTCATGTTGGAGACGCACGCCGCCTGGACTGCCGCCGTGCAGCTTTATGAATCGGCCGGATACCGGCGGATTTAGACGATCCGCACGCGGCGTCCGTCGCACTGCACGCGCCCGGCCGCCAAGAGACGCAGCGCCTCGGGATACGCCTCGCACTCCGCCTCAAAGACGCGGGCCGCCAGCGCATCGGGCGTGTCGCCGTCGAGCACCGGCACGGCCCGCTGCAATATGATCGGGCCGTGGTCGTATTGGTTGTCGACGAAGTGCACGGTACAGCCGCTGAGCTTAGCGCCATACGCGAGCACCGCTTCATGTACATGGTGCCCGTACATGCCGTGCCCGCAAAACGCGGGAATCAATCCGGGATGGATATTGAGCACGCGCAGAGCGAAGTCGTCCGGGATCGGCACAAACTTGAGGAAGCCGGCCATCACGACGTAGTCGCATCCGATGCGGCGGACGTCGTTGAAGATCGCTTCGCTGTACGCAACATCGGAAGCAAAAGCGCGACGCTCATGCACGCTGGTGCTGATGCCCGCGGCCGTTGCGTATTCCAATCCTCGGGCGTTCCGGTTGCTGGAGATCACGCCGACCACCTGCAGCGGCAAACCGCGCTGCGCGATCTGATCCAGCAGATTACGCAGCGTCGTCCCACCACCGGAGATCAGGACGACGACGCGCAGCGTTTTCGCAGCGGGAGCGCTCATGACGCGCTCACTTGAACGAACACCTGCAACGTCGCCCCGCCGACCGGCACATCCACCGGCACAACGCCTGCCAAGGAAGCAAACGTCAACGAATTCGCCAGGGTTTCCCCTTGGATATAGTCGGCGAACGATTGGATCGCCGCCACGGTTTCGTCCGCTTCACCGGCGATGCCGATCGCAATCCGATCGGTGTAGCGGCAGCCCATGTCTTTGCGAATGTTTTGGATGCTGTGAACAAAGTCGCGTGCGAGGCCTTCGGCGACGAGCTCCGGCGTCACCTCCGTCGAGACGACGACCACCCCTGCCCCGCTGTGTGCGGCGGCCCAGCCCGGCTTCGCTTGTAGTCGCACCTGCACCTCTTCGGCGTCGAGCGCCAGCGGGCCGTCGGCGAGTTCGATCGTCGCTTGTTTCGATGTTTCGAGCTCTTGCAGCAACGCCGCAGCGTCGAC
>CAZWDN010000659.1:0-1763 GCA_964633125.1 uncultured Pirellula sp.
CGACAGCGTCGAACGAGCACCTTCCTCCGCAGACGAACGCTTCGACGTACTGCCAGGCAGCAGAGGTCGAACGCGATTTCAGGCGTCAGTATCCCGAAAGTGCCGGCCCGAAATCCAGGCGATTTTTGGCCGGCTGTGATTTTCTTCACCACAGAGGCACAGAGACGCAGAGAAGGAGATACGGGGGACGCGGAGGGGATTGGGGAGATGAAATGGAGAAGGGCAGATGAGAAAGGAGGGGTTCATTCCGCTCTTCTCCGTGCCTCTGCGTCTCTGTGGTGAACTTCTCGGCAATTTATTCGGCGGCCTTCGCTTTCTTCTTTTTGACTTTCTTGCCGCCCGGACGACCGCCCGTTTTGCCGCCGGCCGGATTGAGTTCGTCGAGCGCGGCCTTCAGCTCGCCGCGGGCTTTCTCCGCCGCCGGATCGTTCGCATCGGCCGCGACCTCGATCTGTTCAAACGGCGCATTCTTCATCGAGAATAACTGGCCCGACTGATCGAGCTTCCAATCCTTATTTCGGGCATACCACTGCGCGCCCAACTGCACGAACACCGAACTCCGCGGCGTGCCCGTCTCCCCGCGCACGCGCGGCGCGAAGCTATGGCCGTCGAACTTCGTTCCTTCCGGCATTTTTCCGCCGGCAAGCTCGACGAACGTCGCATAGAAGTCGGTGAAATCGACCAGATCGTCGACGACCTGGCCCGCCGGCGTGGTTCCTTGCCAATTGACGATCAGCGGCACGCGACTGCCCCCTTCGAGCATCGTCCCCTTCTTGCCGCTCATCGTCTTGCCGTCGACGGTGAACGGACCGGCGCCGGTGCTGCCGTTGTCGCCGGTGAAGACGATGAGCGTGTTTTCACGGAGCTTCAAGGCGTCGAGTTCGGCCGTGAGCTTGCCGACGAGCTTGTCGAGATACGCGACGTTGTCGGCGTAGTGATCCGCGGCGAACCTATTCTTTTTTTCGTCGGTCTTGTTCGCGCTGTCGGGCGTATGCAAGATCGGGCCGTGGATGAGCGGCGTCGGATAATAGATGAAGAACGGTTCGTCGCGTCGGCGCTGGATGAAGTCGACCGTGAAGTCGTGCAACAGGTCCGGGCCGTACTTGCCCGCTCCGTCGATCTGCTTGCCGTCGCGGAAGTACACCGGGTCCCAATAGCGCGAGCCCTTTTCGTTGTCGCCGCCGGGATTCCAAACCAGCGCTTCGTCGAAGCCCCAGGCGCGGGCATCCTCCGGCCCGTTCATGTAGGAGAGCTGCCCCCATTTGCCGGCGACGGCGGTCACATAGCCCGCCGACTTCAGCGCCACGGCGATCGACGGCGAATCGGTCGGCTTGTACGCGTCGCCGAATTGATTGGTCAGCACGCCATTGCGAAATAAGTAACGACCCGAGAGGACCGTGGCCCGCGACGGCCCGCAGAGCGGCATGGAGTAGCAGTGCGTATAGCGCTGCCCGCCGGCGGCGAGCGCATCGAGATGCGGCGTCTTGTAAGCGCCGCCGTAACAACCGACGCCGGGCAGACCGTAGTCGTCGGCGAAGATCAAAATAATGTTCGGCTTCCGCGCCTCGGCGGCATGAGCCGACGACGCGACGAAACAGACGGCCCACAGCGCAAGGACCGATCGAAACGACTTCATGGGAGCAAATCTCCGGAGCGAGAAGGAACATCCGGAGAAACAGATGCGCGGGCGGGAGAAAATATCGCAAGCGGTGAAATGCCTATCCCCTCTCCCCTGGCGGGAGAGGGTGCCGCCGAGAGGCGGC
>CAZWDN010000660.1:0-1745 GCA_964633125.1 uncultured Pirellula sp.
GGTCGTTCCAGTCGGGAATGATGTTCCCGAGCGGGCAGCCGGTGTGGCAGAACGGGATGCCGCAATCCATGCAGCGCGCGCCTTGCGTCTTCAGCTCCGCTTCCGGGAGCAGCACCATGAACTCTTTAAAGTGCTTGATGCGCTCGTCCGGCGGTTGGTTGCCGTGATGCTTGCGACCGTGCTTCAAGAAACCCTTAACATCACCCACGCGACACCTCCGCCGGCTCGGCGGCCGGTTTGCCCGCCGCCGCTTGCTTTTGATTGTTAGTTTGATTGGCGTGCATTTCGGCCAAGGCCCGCTTGTAGTCGACGGGCATCACCTTGACGAATTTTGATTTCAGCAGGTCCCAGTTTTCCACGACTTCGGTCGCCAACTCACTATCGGTGAATTCGGCGTGTCGTCGGATGAGACGCAGGACTTCCTTTTCGTCGGCCGGAGTCAGCGACTCGAGCTCGACCATTTCCTTATTCACACGGACGGGGAGCGACCCGTTGCGATCGAGCACGTAGGCGATGCCGCCGCTCATGCCGGCCGCAAAGTTGCGCCCCGTGGGGCCGAGAATCACGGCGACGCCGCCGGTCATGTATTCGCAACCGTGATCGCCTACGCCTTCGACGACCGCTTTAGCGCCGGAGTTGCGGACGCAGAAGCGTTCGCCGGCGATGCCGTTTAGGTAGACTTCGCCGCTCGTGGCGCCGTAGAGCACGACGTTGCCGGCGATGATGTTGTCTTGCGCCTTGAACGTGCTGACGCGCGGCGGTCGGACGATGATCTTGCCGCCGGAAAGGCCCTTGCCGCAGTAGTCGTTGACGTCGCCTTCAATGCGAATGGTGACGCCCGGCACGGCGAACGCGCCGATGCTCTGGCCGGCGGTGCCGGTGAAGTTGAGCTGAATCGTATCTTCCGGCAGGCCCTTCGGGCCGTGATGGCGCGTGACCTCGCTGGAGAGGATCGTGCAGGCCGTGCGATTGACGTTCTTGATCGGCAAGTTAAGCGTGACCGGCTTGCCGTCGTTAATCGCCGCTTGGCATTGCGGCACGAGGGTCGTCATGTCGAGCGACTTCTCGATACCGTGGTCTTGCGTTTCGGCGCAGTACGTCTTGATGTGCGGCGGCACGGCCGGCTTATGAAGCATTTCGGTGAAGTCGAGCCCGCGGGCCTTCCAATGGTCGACGGCTTGTTTCGCGTCGAGCAGGTCGACGCGGCCGACCATTTCGTTGACGGTGCGGAAGCCGAGCGAGGCCATGATTTCGCGGAGCCCTTCGGCGACGAGCACGAAGTAATTGACCACGTGTTCGGGCTGGCCGGTGAACTTGGCCCGCAGCGCCGGATCTTGCGTGGCGATGCCGACGGGGCAGGTGTTCAAGTGGCACTTGCGCATCATGATGCAGCCCATCGTGACGAGCGACGCCGTGGCGATGCCCCACTCTTCCGCGCCGAGCAGCGTGGCGATGGCGATGTCGCGCGGGGTGCGGAGCTGACCGTCGGTCTGCACGATGATGCGGCCGCGGAGGTCGTTCTTCACGAGCACCTGATGGGTTTCGGCGAGGCCGAGTTCCCAGGGAATGCCGGCGTGCTTGACCGAAGTGAGCGGCGAAGCGCCGGTGCCGCCGTCGTAGCCGGAAATGAGCACGACGTCCGACTTGCCTTTCGCCACGCCCGCCGCGACGGTGCCGACGCCGACCTCGGCCACGAGCTTCACGCTGACGCGGGCATGGTGGTTCGAGTTCTTGAGGTCGTGGAT
>CAZWDN010000661.1:0-1743 GCA_964633125.1 uncultured Pirellula sp.
TCTGCGCCCCCTGCCCTTGCACGGTGTGGCAGGCGATGCAACTGGTCTTCTTGATCGTGAAGAGGTTCTTGCCGCGAATGACGTCGCCGCCGTCGAGCTGCGCGGCGAGTTCCGAGAGCCGGGCTCGTTGCGATTCGACGTCGGCGTTCAAACGTTTGACGAGCGGTTCGGCGGCCGCGGCGACGGCGCTATCGTTGTAGCCGGCGACGATGCGCTGCAATTGGCCGACGGTGACGTTTGCCAACCCGGGCGACTTGGCCAGCGCGGCCATGAGCAGCTTTCCTTCATCGGCGGAGCCCGCCGTCTCGAACACCCCGAGGAGCGCGGGCAACTCGAGCGGACCGGCCGCGGGCACGGCGGCGACGAGCACCGAGCGGTCGGCCCTGGAGATCGGCAGCGCGCTCAAGACGCCGGCCGCGGCCAGGCGATCGAGCGGATCGGCGGCTCGGGTCAAGCGACCGTGCAGCAAGCCGAAGAGGTTGCGGTCGGGCGCGCCGGCCTTGGCGCCCATTGCTTGCAGCGCCGCGATGCGCAGGCTTTCGTCGCGCGCCGCGTCGCGGGCCAAGTTCATCAGCAACGCGTGAAACGATTCCTCGCCGAGTTGCCGCGCGGTGCCGATCGCTTGCCGTACCACGGCGTCGTCGGCGCCGGCGAGTTGCCGCGCCACGCCGGCCGTCCACGCCGGCGGCGTTTGCTTGCCGGTGAGCTCCGAACGCTCGATCGTCGCCAGCAGGCTCAAGCGCAGCGGCGTCGGCGTCGTGTCTTCGGCCAGTGCGTCGGCGAGTAGTTGCTGGATCACGGCATCGGCCTTATACGCCAAAAGCGTATTCTCGACGAGCGGCAACTGCTCGGCCGCGAGCGACGGATTCGACAGCCGCGCCTTCAGCCAATCGACGACCGCCGGAGCCCAATCGGGGTGCTTCTGCATCACGCCGAGCACGGTCGATTGCAGGCGCGCATCGCCGGCGTCGAGCAACTTCGCGACGCGCTCGCGCGTGAGCAACGTGCTGCCGGTTTGGTCGAGCGCGATGAGCGCGCCGCGGCGAACGTCGGGATGCGCGTGGTCGAGGCCCGCAGCCGTTTTGGAGGCGTCGTTGATTTCAATCAGCGCGTATATCAAGGTGTGTTCGAGAAACCGATCGCTCCCCGAGGTCGCCAGCCGGGTGAGTAACGGTTCGACGGCCCGAGGGTCGCGCTTCTTGCCGAGTTCGGCGGCCAGTTTGCGAACGAGAAACGGATCGGTCGCCTTGGCGAAGGCCGCGAGCAAATCCGCGACGGTCGGCTCGACCGTTTCCGCATCGCCGGTTCGGAGCGTCACGGCCGCCGCCTTCGCCGCGACCTTTCCCTTTCCGTCGTTCGTGCGACGGATGCGATAAATGCCGCCCAAAATTTCCGGCTTCGCGATCTGCGACGTCGGGCAGCCGATGCGAAACCAGCCGCCGGTGTCGACGACGAGCAGGCTGCCGTCGGCGTCTTCGATCACGTCGGTGAGATGTACGTCGGGATTTTCGGAGACGAGGAAGTCCTCGTCGACCGAGGTGAACGTGGAGCCCGAGCGCGTGAGCTTAGTGCGGACCACGCGATGGGTGTTGAACTGCGCGTGAAACAAGTCGTTCGTGTATTCCGCGCCGAGATGGTTGCCGCGGTAGCGCAAGATGCCGCTGGGGGCGACGCGGCCGAACCGGCTGACGGCCGGCAGCAGGTCGCCCGTGGTTTTGAATTCGCCGAGCACTTTAGGATGAT
>CAZWDN010000662.1:0-1737 GCA_964633125.1 uncultured Pirellula sp.
TGCCGGTCGACTCGGCCACGGTGATCGAAATCGGCGACTTGGTGTATCTCGACACCGACGACGCCAAGCCGGCCGCGGCGCAGGCCGATCAGTCGAGCGAGACCGCCAATCAGGCGCTGTTTCACAACAAGTTCGCCGGCGTGGCGATGCAGCGCTCGCGGGCCGGCGATTCCGATCCGATCCGTGTCGCCACGACCGGCGTGTTTGAATTCGCGGCGCCTTCGGCGACGCATGAAGTCGGCACGCTGTTGGACGTCGACGAACAGTCCGGCGGCACGGCGCTCGAGAACCAGAAGCTCGACGCCGTCGCCGGGGTGCATCTGGCGATCGGCCGCTGCGCGAAGCGCGTCAATCCCGCCGATACGCGCGTGCTGGTCGACATCGTCAGCACGGTGATGTACGGCGGACCGCAGGCGACCATCACGTCGTAGCGGTTGTTCGTGTCCGAATTCCCAGCAGCAAATTCCCATCATTCCCGACAAGGAACTCCCATGATCCGTTATCGCGAACTCAAACGACGTTACGATCTCGACGGCCCCGCGCGGACCGTCGAACACCTCTCCGAGGCCCTGCGCACGCGGCAACTGCGGGCCGAAGAATTCAGCCTGCGCGACTTGGCCGAATCACTGGTGCCCGACGGTTGCGAGTGGGTTCGCCTGCTCGATCCGCGCGCCGGGGGCGGCGTGAGCCTGTTGGAGGCCGGCGAAGCGGTCGACGTCACGGCGTTTCTCAATGTGGCCGGCCAAGTGATTTACTCGAAGATCATGGAAGCCTACTCGCAGGAGGCGTTCGTCGTGTCGAAACTCGTCGACACTGTGCCGACGCGGCTCGACGGCGAGAAGATCCCCGGCATCACGGCTCCGGCCGACGGCGTGGCGGCCGTGCATCCCGGCATGCCGTATCCGCAGGTCGGCTTCGGGGAAGATTACGTCGAAACGCCGTCGACCGTGAAGCACGGCCTGATCGTGCCGGTGACGCGCGAAGCGATCTTTTTCGATCGCACGAACTTGGTGCTGGCCCGCGCCTCGGAAGTCGGCGAGTTGCTCGGCCTGAACAAGGAGAAGCGGTTGTTGGACGTCGTCGTCGGCGCGGTGAACAACTACAAGTGGCGCGGCACGAGCTACGACACGTACCTCGCCTCCGGCGCTTGGGTCAACGTAAAGGGCGAGAACGAGTTGGTCGACTGGACCAACGTCGATGCCGCGGAGCAGCTCTTCGCCGACATGCTCGATCCGCAAACCGGCGAACCGGTGCTCGTGAGCGCGCGGACGGCGCTGGTGATGCCCGCCTATCGTCAGGCGGCGCAGCGGGTTTTCCAGGCCGCGGAAGTCGATTTCACCACCGGCGACTCGACCACGCGGATCGCCAACCCTTTGGCGAGCTACCGGGCCTACGAAAGCCGGCTCGCCTACCGCCGGATCATCGCGGCGGGCACGGCGGCCGAAGAGGCCAAGGGGTGGTGGTTCCTCGGCGATTTCAAAAAGGCGTTCGCCTACATGGAAAACTGGCCGATCACCGTCAGCCAATCGGCGCCGGGCAGCGACGCGGAGTTCAACAACGACATCGTCGTCCGCTTCAAGGCGAGCGAACGCGGCGCTGCGGCCGTCTTGAACCCGCGCTACGTCGTGAAGTGCACGGCGGGATAGCGGCCAACATTGCGTCGCGCGTGTCGACGGGCTCGAGCCCCATCGATCTTGCTCTGCGTTGCTCCGTGCCGGGCACGCGCGACGTCTTTAT
>CAZWDN010000663.1:0-1732 GCA_964633125.1 uncultured Pirellula sp.
CGACGGCTGGATGATGGAAGAACTCGACCGCAGCGCCGAGCGCCTATTGCAAGCGGAACTGATGCGCGACGTCGACTTCGACGTGTCGGACGCCGTCGACAAGTTGATACGCTGGCAATTCCTCGACGTACAAAACGACGGCCGGCTCACGGCCCGAAATCCGGAACGGATCATCGATTCCCTACGCGAGCAATTAAACGACTCGGCGTTCAGCTAAAGCCGCCGACTCGCATTGCCCGTGCGCGACTAATTACCTCTTCGGCAACCGCCGCTCGATTTCCGCCGCGACTTTCGTCGCCAGCACGGCGGAGCCTTTCTCATGGAAGTGCACGTTTACGGGAAGTTGCAATTCGGCCATTTGCGGCAGCGTGAAACTGTACAAGTCGTCGATTTCCACGCCCGCCTCGTCCATCACCTTCTTCGCCAGGGCGTTGTACTTCACGACGTCGGAAACTACGCGTTTCGGGTCGGTGAGCCCTTCCGGAACCGGCGTCGTCGAACACCAAATGAGCTTGGCGCCGGGAGCGACGGCCTTCATTTGCGCCACAAGCTCGCGGAGGTTCTTTTCATACGCTTCCGGCCCAACCTGCAGATGCCCCTCGGGCATATACTTCAAATCGTGCAGGCCCCAGTTGAAATGAATGACGTCCCATTTGCCGTCGCCGAGCCAAGTCTTTAGGTTCGCGAGGCCGTTGATCGTCGGTCCGCCGTTCGTGGGAATCCGATGGACGTTGGCCTTGCCCTTCAAAAGTTCGCGCACCTCCAGCGTATAGCCCATCGAGATTGAGTCGCCGATCAGCAGCACGCGCGGGAGCTTGGGATCGTCGACGATCGGCTGGAGCGACGGACTCGGCTTGCGACGCACTGCGGGACGAGCCGGCTTCGGCTTGGCGGCGGCCTTCGGTTGCTCTGCGGCGCTTTCCTTTGCGGAAGCTTGCGCCACGGCCGAACCGGACTTACCCGTCGCGCTCGTAGGCTTTCCGAACTGACGATAGTAGATTTCATGAAACGGATTGATCGCCGGACCTTCGGCCTTTTCATTCTCCAGCGTGGCAGGCACGACCTCCGCCCACCATTGGTCGTAAGCTCGAGACAGTTCGGCGATCACTTCAGGGTGCTCTCCCGCGAGGTTCTTCGTTTCGCCGGGATCGGCGCTGAGATCGTAGAGTTCCCAATTCGGAGTCGTTCGCTTGGCGACCACCGCCGGATTCGGATTGCCTCGCGGCCCCGGCTTTGCGGCGCTGACGAGATTCCAGCGCGGATTGCGAATTGAACAGTTGGCATACTTCGCCAAGTTCGCGTCGCTTCCTTTCGGCCAACGGCCCGAGTGCGTAAATAGAATCCGATCTGCCCAATCGGCTTGCGGCTCGGCGAGCAGCGGCACAAGACTGCGTCCTTCGATCTGCGCTTGTGCCGCGGCGGAGAGCGGAGCGCCGGCGAGTTGAGCCAACGTGGGGTGGACGTCGATGTGCGCGGCGAGGCGACGGCAATCGGCAGGGCTCAGCGTGCCGGGCCAGCGCCAAAAGGACGCGGCGCGCGTACCGCCGCGATAGGGCGTGCCTTTTTGGCCGTGCATACCGTCGTTAAAAACTTTGGTCCCGGCCGTCCCGCCGTTGTCGTTCATGAAGACTACGAGCGTCTCGCGCTCGATGCCGAGATCGGCAAGTTCTTTCAGCAACTTGCCGACGTTATCGTCGATGTTCGCCACCATGCCGAAAAACTTCGCGACATC
>CAZWDN010000664.1:0-1716 GCA_964633125.1 uncultured Pirellula sp.
CGTCCGCCGCGTTGGCTTCCAGGAGCAATTTGCCGAGGTGCATGGCGAACTCCTTGGTCACCGGTTCGCGCGGCCCGCGTACGACGAGTCGCACCATGCTCGTAAACGGCGGATAGCCCCACTCGGCTCGGTTCTTCAATTCCTCGGAGGCGAAAAGCTGATAGTCGTGTCGTGCCGCCGCCAGGATGGCCGGATGGTCGGGACTCAACGTCTGCACGAGCACGCGCCCGCCGCGGTCGCCGCGCCCCGTGCGGCCGGCCACCTGTACGAGCAAATGAAACGTCCGTTCCGCCGCGCGGAAGTCGGGCAGGTGCAGCGCCGTGTCGGCGTTCACCACGCCGACCAGCGTCACGTTTGGGAAGTCGAGCCCCTTGGCGATCATCTGCGTGCCGACGAGGATCTGCGCTTCACCGTCGCGGAATTGCGCCAGCGCCCGCTCATGGCTGCCGGGCTTCTGCATGCTGTCGGTGTCCATGCGAATACAGCGGTAGCCTTTGAATCGGGCGTTGACCTCGGCTTCCAGCTTTTCCGTGCCGTAGCCGCCGAAGCGAATCTCCGGGCTATGGCAGCTCGGGCAGGCGCGCGGGGCGGCGATCTCGTAATCGCAATAGTGGCACAGCGCGACTGCCTCATAGCGATGGTGCGTTAACGAGATGTCGCAGTTCGGGCACTTCAGCGCCTCGCCGCAAGCCGGGCATTGAATGTGCGTGGAATAGCCGCGCCGGTTGAGCAGCAGGATCACCTGGCCTCCATCGGCCAGGGCCCTTTCCACGGCTTGCGCCAACGGTCGGCTGAGCGCCCCGCGCGAGCCGCGCTCTTTCGCTTCGTGCCGCAGGTCGACGGTGAGCACGTCCGGCAGCGGCCGATCGTAGACGCGCCGCGGCATTTCGATCAGCCGAAACTCGCCGGCCCGGGCCCGTTGAAAACTTTCCAGCGACGGCGTGGCCGAGCCCAATACGAGCGGCACGTTTTCCGAGCGGGCCCGAAACAGCGCCACGTCGCGGGCGTGGTAACGCGGCGCGGTTTCTTGTTTGAAGGTCGACTCATGCTCTTCGTCGAGCACGATCAGGCCGAGGTGCGGCGTCGGCGCAAACACGGCGCTGCGGGCCCCGACCACGACCGGCACCTCGCCGCGCGAAATCTGCTGCCAATAGGCGTGACGTTCCGCGTCGGTCAGATGGCTGTGCAACACCGCCACGCGCCCGAAGCGGGCCCGAAAGCGCTCCTGCACCTGCGGAGTGAGGCTGATCTCCGGCACGAGCACGATCGCCTGCCGGCCGTACGACACCACTTCTTGAATGGCGCGGATGTACACTTCCGTCTTACCGCTGCCGGTGATGCCGTGGAGCAGCACCGTCTCATGCCGCTTGCCGCGCAAGGCCGAGAGGAGCGCGTCGAGCGCGAGTTGCTGGTCGGCGTTGAGCGCATGGTTTTCCTCGCGCGCATGCACCGGATGCACGATGTCGGTCGTCTGCAACCGCACGGCCTGGGAGCGGATCATCCCCTTGCGTCGCAACGTCGTGATCGGCGCCATCGTGCACTGTGCGGCCTGCGCGAGCTGTTGCGGCGTCATCGCGTGGAGAGCCGATTGCAGCATCTCCAGCACGCGACGTTGCTTCTTCGGCAGCGGCAGTTCGGCCAGCTTCCCGCGGTATTCTTCGGCCAAGGTCAGCAGCGTCGTGAGCCTGGTGCCGGCCCCCGCGCGCACGCCGGCCG
>CAZWDN010000665.1:0-1696 GCA_964633125.1 uncultured Pirellula sp.
GCCCGGCATGGTGGCGGTATGTGCCGTGGATCGTCGGCGCGGGAACGTTCTTCACAATGTCGCGCGGGCCGCAATTGGCGATTCTGCTGACGCTCGCCGTCGCTTACGCCGTGCGGTTTCCTCGGTATCGGCTGCTGGTACTGGTACCGCTGGCGTGCATGATCGGCCTCGTCGGGTTGAAGATCGATCAGGCCGTCGAACTGTTGCAGTTGTGGTCGGGCGAAGAGTCGTCGATGTTGTTGGTGATTAAAGGGGAACCGGTGCATTACACCGGCACGTCGCACCGCCTGCTGCAATTACGCGTGTATGAAGAGGCGGTCGCCCACGCGGGTTGGTTCGGCTACGGCTCCGTCGCCTTGGCCGCCACCGACGTGAAGATCCCCTACATCGAAGAACATCTACGGCAGATGTTCTTTTCGATCGACAACCACTATCTGCAGTTCGTACTGCAAAACGGCTACGTCGGCATCACGTTGTTCTTAATGTTGTGCCTCACAAGCGCCTACTACGCCGCGACGTCGGCCGTCGCGGGGACGGACGACCGTCGCTACTTCGGCGCGTACTTCGCGGCCATGTTCATCGCCGTCGCCGTATTGGTATTCACCGTCTGGCTGGCGTCCGACTACCGCTTCGTGCTGCTCGCCATGTTCGGCGCGGCGGGAAGCTTGCCGCGCTACCGGGCCGCGCCGGCGCAACCGGCGAAGCCCGTCACCGGCGTCACATTGCAACTTACGCCGGGCCATCCGTCGCTCTCGCTTGCGCGGTAGCGACGATTCTTGATTCTCGGCTACCTTCCGGCGGCCTGCTTGCGCAAGCAGGTCTCCATGAAGTCAAACAGCGCCTTCGTCGCCGCGTCATCCGCCGTGCCGAGATTCGCATTGACCTTCGTGTGGTCGGTATTTTCCGCGCCGAACAGCGTCGTCGGCACGCCGGCTTGCGTCAGCACGTCGCCTAAGCGTTTGGCTTGCGCCGTCGTGTCTTGATGAGCCGCCACGTAGAGCAGGAAGAACGGCGGGATCCCTTTGTCCTTCGCCACGTGATTCACGGCCGAGTAATCGCGATGCTGCTCCGGCGTGCCGAATTTTACCCGGTGCCCGAACTTCGGCTCCGGCTGGCCGAGTTCTTTACGACGGGCCTCGCCGACGGCGATCATCAGCGGCACGTCGTAGGTGTCGCCGTCGACAGGCACGCAGCCGCGGACGATGTCGAGCGAAAGCCCTTCCGCCTTCAGGTAGCGCTCGTCGGTCGAGACGAGCGCGGCGAGCTGAGCGCCCGCGGAATGCCCCATGATGAAGATGCGCTTCGGGTCGCCGCCGTGTTCGGCGATATGGTCGTGAACCCAGCGAATCGAATGCGCGACGTCGCGCACGATGGTTCCCATGTCGACGTCGGGAAGCAACCGATAGTTGGTGGAAACAAAGACGAAGCCATGATCGACGAACGCCTGCGGCTTACTTTGCACGCTCGATTTGTCGCCGGTTTGCCATCCGCCGCCGTGAATCCAAAACACGACCGGTAGATTCTTCGCATCGGCCGGGGCGTAAACGTCGAGCACGTTGCGCTCGTGCGCCGGCTCGGCGTAGGGGATATCGCGCGTCACGCGCAGTTTGGAACCTTCGGCCCAGAGCAACGTCGGCAAGGCCGACAACACGAGGAAGGCGACGGCTTTCATGGCGGGCCCTTTATGAATGGCGGG
>CAZWDN010000666.1:0-1693 GCA_964633125.1 uncultured Pirellula sp.
ATGTACCGCATGACGAACCTCTGGCTGCGCCGAAGTGTCTATCGCGTCGAAAGATAACGACGGTAAAAATCCGGCGGACTTGTAGCGAAATCGGTCGTGGCAAGCAATTGCAAAGCGCGCGAGGAGCACTTGCCGGCATTCCCCATTTCCGCCGCCGGCAGTAGAATCGCGAGCTTTCCCTGCACGAACGACTCCAAGCCGATACGCCGTAAACGCTTATGCCTCGCTACAACCCCGCCGTCGTCGAGCCGAAGTGGCAGCAATATTGGGAAGCCCAAAAGACCTTTGCGGCCCCCAAAAGCCCCGTCGGCCCGAAGCTCTATGTGCTCGACATGTTCCCGTACCCCAGCGGCAACGGCCTGCACGTCGGGCACCCCGAGGGCTACACGGCGACCGACATTGTCTGCCGCTTCGAGCGAATGAACGGCAAGAGCGTGTTGCACCCGATGGGTTGGGATGCCTTCGGGCTTCCCGCCGAGCAACACGCGATCAAAACGCAGCAGCCGCCGCGCGTGACGACGGAAAAGAACATCGCCACGTTCCGGCGGCAGCTCAAGAGCCTGGGCTTTAGCTACGACTGGGACCGCGAAGTTTCGACGACCGACGTCGACTACTTCCGTTGGACCCAGTGGATTTTCTTACAGCTCTTCGATACTTGGTACGACACGTCCGCGAAGCGCGGTCGCCCGATTGCCGAACTGCCTATTCCGGCCGAAGTGTCGGCGCAAGGAGACCTGGCCGCCGACAAGTATCGCGACGAACATCGCCTCGCCTACCAACTCGAAGCGCCGGTGAATTGGTGCCCGAACCTCGGCACGGTGCTCGCCAATGAAGAAGTGATCGGCGGCGTGAGCGAGCGCGGCGGACATCCGGTTGTGCGTATTCCGCTGCGCCAATGGATGCTCCGCATCACGGCCTACGCCGACCGTTTGGAAAGCGATCTCGAAGGGCTCGATTGGTCGGAAGGGATCAAGGCGCTACAGCGCAATTGGATCGGTCGCAGCACCGGCGCGGAGGTCGACTTTTTCATCGGTCGCGAACCGAGCAAGAACGGCAAGCCGGTGCCGGCGGAGTTTAAGCAATGGCGCGAAGCCCGCGGCGCAAGCGGCTTTCCTCGCGCGCCGGGCCCGGAAGTTTTGCGCGTGTTCACCACGCGGCCCGACACGCTTTACGGCGCCACGTACATGGTCGTTGCGCCGGAACATCCGCTGGTCGAACGGCTCACCACGCCCGACCGCCGCGCCGAGGTGCAAGCCTACTGCGAACAGGCGGCGCGCAAGAGCGACCTCGACCGCACGGACCTCGCCAAGCATAAAACCGGCGTCTTCACCGGTTCGTTTGCCGCGAATCCCGCGAACAATCGCCCGGTGCCGGTCTGGATCGCCGATTACGTGCTCGCGGGCTACGGCACCGGCGCCATCATGGCGGTGCCCGCCCACGACGAGCGCGATTACGCGTTCGCCAAACAGTTCGATCTACCGATCGTCCCCGTCGTCGACCCGGGCGAAGGCTCGAAGATTCGCGCCGACGTCCTGGGAGGCATCGCCTGCTTCGGCGAACACGGCACGGCGATGAACTCCGGCGAGTACGACGGCACGCCGACCGCGGAATTCAAAACCAAGATCACGGCCGAACTTGCCAAACGGGGCGCGGCGCGCGAAGCGGTGAACTACAAGCTCCGCGACTGGCTCTT
>CAZWDN010000667.1:0-1689 GCA_964633125.1 uncultured Pirellula sp.
GTAGCGAGATACGCCGAGAACCTCGCAAAGAAATTATCCATCGAAGCTCCGAGAGACGCGGACTAACGGTGATGTTCAATCGCCCGCAGGAAGTGGTGCCGACTCGGGGACATTCTAAGGCTCGCGAAGCTCACAAGCCAAGTCGGCAAAAAAACCAAAGGTGCGTCTCAGAATCGCACGAACTTGGACTGAGAAGCTCTCTCGGCGAGCGGCGCGATGACGGCAGCCCACACGATCACCGTTGCGACGAGTCCGCAAATACGCAAGCCAAGCGACTCGAAGTAAGCCGGGAGACGCCACGCCAATCCGGTCACGGCGTAAGCAACGAACACCCAACCGCTACCGAGCCACAACAGCGGCAGATGGCAGAACGCGCCCGCGGTTTGCGAAACGCTCGTAATATGACCGTAACCCGACCAGTACCCGACACAGAATCCCATCGCCGTCGCCAGGACGACGGCGACCAACCAGCCCACGCTCCCCCAAAGCGCGTCGCTTGATGCGGAAAGCTGAATTTCACGACTGCGTTTCATGGGAGACCGCCGAATTGCGGTAGAGTTTGACCGCACTTTGGCGGCCGATTCATATTATGGACATTTTCTCTTCGTCGCACTAATCGCGAACGACGAATCGGAGATTTGAATTCACCACGGAGGCACGGAGAAAAGGAGGCCGGCAGGGTTCGTAGATTGCAAACTTCCTTGTTTTCTCCGTGCCTCCGTGCCTCTGTGGTGAAATCCTTCCGTCCGTCCCCTCGCTGACGCGTCGGGGCTAGTGTGGCGTTGCAGCGCGTTCGATCTTGCCGTGATTGGGCGCCAACGAGGATGATCTTCGGGAAGAAATCGCAAGTCGCCGTCGTAGAAGGACCCTCAAGCATGTTCGAGCGTTGGTTTCGTCTCAAGGAAAACGGTACGACCGTGCGGACCGAGCTCTTGGCCGGGCTCGCTACTTTCTTGACGATGGCGTACATCATCGTCGTGCAGCCGGCCGTGCTTTCGGGGCGGATGTTCGGGTTCGATACCGGCATGGACTTCGGCGCGGTGACGACCGCCACGTGTCTCTCGGCCGCGCTGGCATCGGCCGTCATGGCGCTGTATGCGCGCTATCCGATTGCGCAAGCGCCGGGCATGGGTGAGAACTTCTTCTTCGTGCTCACGACGTTGCCGGCCGCCGCGGCCGTGGCGGCGGCGCGCGGCGTCGCGCCTTGGCAGGTCGGGCTCGGCGTCGTGTTTTACTCGGGAGCGCTCTTTCTGCTGCTTACGCTCACCGGCATCCGCGAGCGCATCCTCGATGCCGTGAGCCCGAGCTTGAAGAGCGCAATCGCCGCGGGGATCGGCATCTTCGTCGCCTTCATCGGGCTGCAGAACGCGGGCGTGATACTCAAGCACCCCGGTACCGCGGTGACGCTCAACCCGCACTTCCATTCGCCGGACTTGCTCATTTTCTTCTTCGGCCTGCTGCTTACGGCCGTGCTGCACGCGCGGCGCGTGCCGGGCTCCCTGCTCTGGGGCATCGCCGGCAGCACGCTGCTGACGATCGGCCTGCGCACCGCCCTGCCCCGCCTGCCGGAGTGGGCCGAGGCGCCGATGGTACGCGAGTCGCTCCTGATGACGCGGTTCACGATCGCCGACGCGGTCGTCGCGCCGGCGCCGTCGGTCGCGCCGTTGGCGTTTCAGATGGATTTGGTCG
>CAZWDN010000668.1:0-1682 GCA_964633125.1 uncultured Pirellula sp.
AAACCAAGGGGCGTGAATCGTTCGCATGCTCTATTCTCGATTTAGGTTGTGAGGTTGCGGATTTGCAATCGAATACCGGCTACCGGGACGGGCGTCCCATGACGTCGACGGCATCGACGAGTTTAACCTTGTCCTTGCCGACCAGCTCGACAAGGTCCGGCAGATCGTAATGCTTCAGTCCGCCATGGACGACGTTGGCCGGTTGGTCGAACGTTTCGTCCGCGGCGACGATCGCCTCCCACGAGGGAATCATCTTGTGTAGCGTAATCGCGGAGAAGGCCCCGCGATCGAGAGCCGCGGCGTGCAGCGCGGGCACTGCGACCTTGCCGTGAGCGATCAAGCGGATATCGGTCGGCGCGCGCTCCGTCAGTGCGGCCGATCGCAAGTAGCTCGCCCAGGCGGCGATATCGTCCGCGCGCATGCCTACGTAGCTCTTCCCCATGAGATACGCCGTGAGGACCTCCAGCAAATCGCGGCCGAAGCGGCCCGCGCCGTACGCGCGACGGCGGAAGCCGGTCTCCGTTTCGCCGATGCCGCGCACCTCCGCGGCGAGCACGACGTAGCCTTGGTCGACCAAGGCATCGATCGGGCCGCCGGGGGCGGCGTCGTGCTTCATCCCTGCGTCGTGCAAATAGAGCACGGCCCGACCGTCCGCCTTGCGCGGAACGAACGCCAGCGCCGGCAATTGCAGCCCCGGTTCGACGGTCAACACGAGCTTGCGAACGACGTCGTTCGAACGCGCGATCTCGCCGACCGTTGCGACCCGCGGAGCGGCACCGGTCGACGCCTCGCCGCTGCGCGCGCCGATCGTGCGGCGAACGAGCGCCGCTTTCGCCGCGGCATCAAGGCCGATCCAATTCGGCATACGCGCGCGCTGCAGCGCCGCCGCCGTCTCGGCATTCAACGCAAACACGCTCTTCTCTCCGGGCATCAACAGCACCTGCCCCTTGGGAGTGCAAAGCAACTGCTCCGGCAAAAAGTCGGGCGTGCTAAACTCTCGTAGTTCGTCGTCCGTAAACGTGTCGGGCAGCGCGTCGATCTCGCGAACGACGACGTCACGGCCCAGCAAATGGCGACACATGAACCGCGTAACCTCCTCGCGGAGTTGTAGCGTGAAGCCGTGCGGCGCGTCGGGCGCGGCGATATCGACGCTGTCGGCGTAGCCCAGCCGCGAGGCGAAACGCTTTGCGTCGCGAAACAAATCCCAGGTGCCGCCGAAATCAAACGTCACGTCGCGCGTCCCGGCGCAGATCAGCGTCGGTCGCGGCACCCGCATGATGCAGTAGTCGGCCTGATCCATGCCGAACGCAATCTGCCCGAAGATGTTCTGTTCGCCGTCTTGCGGGCCTTTGGTTTCGATGAGCTTGCGGAAGGTGGTGAGAAAGCAGCCCGGTGCGGCGGCGACGATCCGGTCGTCGAGCGCCATCAGGTAGGCCGTTTCCGTGCCGCCGCCGGAGTTGCCGGTGCAGCCGATCTTGTCGGCGACGATGTCCGGCCGGCTCTGTAAGTAGTCGATCACGCGCATCCCGTCCCAAATCCGAAATTGCGCGACGTTGGCTCCCAGCAGCGTGCTACCCAGGCCGATCATCGTATGCTCGGTCGTACAGACGAGCCGCGCATACGGATGCGGCGTGCGCACGTGCGGTGCGTCGTCGAAGGCCGTCCGCTCCCGGCTCGTGTCG
>CAZWDN010000669.1:0-1666 GCA_964633125.1 uncultured Pirellula sp.
TGCCGCACATTCTCATTCGCTATTACACGGTGAAGGATCAGGCCGCGGCCCGGAAGAGCACGGTGGTCGGCATTGCGTCGATCGGGTTCTTCTACGTGCTCACGCTCTATATCGGCCTCGGGGCGATGACGAGCGGCGCGATCGACGTGACCAACTCGAACATGGCGGCTCCGCTCTTGGCCAAAAGCATCAGCGAACTGTTATTCGCGATTATCTCGGCCATCGCGTTTACGACCGTACTTGGCACCGTGGCGGGCTTGATCGTCGCCGCGTCCGGGGCCATTGTGCACGACCTCGTCACCGGATTCTTCCGAGTCGAACTGACCGACCATGAAAAGGTGCGCGTCGGCAAGCTCGGGGCGCTGGCGGTCGGCGTGATTGCGATCGTACTCGGCATCGTCTTCGAGAAGATGAACGTCACGTTCTTGGTCGGTTGGGCCTTCAGCGTGGCGGCGTCGGCCAACATGCCTTCGCTGGCGATGCTCCTTTTCTGGAAGGGAACCACGCGACAAGGCATCATCGCCGGCATTTTGGTCGGCATGATCACGTCGCTCACTTGGGTCTTGCTGAGCGCCGACGCGTTCAAAGACGTCTACGGACTTTCGCCGGATAAGGCAATCGTGCCGTTCAGCCAGCCGGGCATCGTGACAATCCCGCTAGGCTTCGCAACGGTGATTCTGGTGTCGCTGATGACGCGCAATAATGCGACGAAAAACGTCGCGTAACGTGCAACACCGCATACCGGGCTTAGCCGCCGCGTTACACGGAAAACATCTTCACCGCGGCCACGATGAGCACCACGGCCAGCACGCGGCGTAATCCTTTATTGCCGAGCCGCCGGCTGCCGAGTTCCGAGCCGATGATGCCCCCCGCGCCCGCGGCGAGCGCCCACCAGACGATCTCGCCGGGCAGCGCAGGCCGCTTGAGCATGACGCCGATCAGGCCGGAGATCGAGTTCACCAAGATAAAGGCCGACGACGTGCCGGCCGCGCGCCGGGCATCGGCCCAATTTAAGAAGATCATCAGCGGCGTGAGGAAGATACCGCCGCCGGTACCGGTAAGTCCGGAGAGCAATCCCACGGCCGCGCCGACCAAGACCCCGACCCACCAGCGCGGCGGTTGCATCGGCACCCCTTCATGCGGCGTCGGGTCGTAGAGCAGCTTGGCGGCCGAGACGAGCAACACTGCGCCGACGACGCGTTTGTAGACGAGCGACGAGAGCGTCAGCGAACCGCCGACAAACGCCAACGGGATGCTGCCGAGGGCGAAGGGAACGAAGAGCCTGGCGCGAAAACAATCGGCCCGAGCGTAGCGCACCGTGGCAATGGAAGCAACGAGGATGTTCAGCACCAGCGACGTCGGCCGCATGACCGCAGGCTCGACGCCCATGAACCCCATCGCCGCCAAATAGCCCGACGCACCGGCATGCCCGACGGTCGAGTAGAGCAGCGCGGCGAGAAAGACGAGCAAGGCCATAAGGCGACGGCGGAGCGTGATGAGTTATGAACGACGAGTTATGATGCGACTGAGTCGTTCCTGTAATGAACTCACGACGCCCGCCTTCTTCCTTCCGACTCCGGTCTTCATTCCGCCTTTGCCACCGGCCGATGACGCGGCAGGTGGGCTTTGAAGTCGCCCAGGCTGTTCCAATTCAGCGGCTTCGCCA
>CAZWDN010000670.1:0-1651 GCA_964633125.1 uncultured Pirellula sp.
CGAGCTTCCGCAAGGTCGTGCTGAACGCCATCGTTTGGACGGCCAAGGGAGAAGTACCGGCGGGCGGCGTGGAAAGCCCCGCGCCGACCTACAGCCAACTGGAAGCGAACTTCGACCCGAAGAAGCTGCCGCCGAAGTTCAGCAAGGAAGAAGTGATTAAGAAGGTGAACGACGCCGGCGGAAATCTTTCGGCGAACTAACGGTCGTCATGTTTAAGAATCTGCTGATCGGCGGCGTCGTGATCTGCGGCGCGGCGGTAATGATCGGGCTGATGGTCATCGGCGTCATGTCGCCTGCCACGGAAGTGTTGCCGTGGGAGAAGATTCCCAAAAGGCATCAGGCGAAGGTGCTGGCCATTGCGGAATTGGAACCCAATGAAAAGCCGCTGATGTTTTACTCCGCGGCGTTCCTGTCGTTCCGCGGCGACGGCAACCTCGTGACCGATCGCGCCATCTACAGTTGGAGCGACGAAACCGGCACGTTTGTGATGGATCGCGTGCCGTATAAGAAGATCACGAGCATCGATGCGTACTATTCGGATGGTTGGGTCGAAGACTCGCAGATTCTCATCTGGTACGACGACGGCGGCGAAGACGATGAAGTCGTGGCGATGATCGCTTCCAACGAAAAGCACGGCGACCACCGAATGGTAGGCATTATTGAGCGCTACTCGGGCCGTACGGCTAACGCCGGCAAGCTCGACCGCGGCGACGACGATGCCGGGCCCGCCCATCCGGCCGCACGTGCTGCGTCTGCCGCCGCGGGAACACCTGACTAATTATCGGCGAAAGTATTTCTTAAAGGCGGCGATCGTCTGCTTCGCCGCGGCGTCGCTATCCGGCCAGGGGAGCGCTTCGGCCGAGGCGTAACGGTCGTAGCCGATTTCTTCCAAGGCGGCGACGATCGGGGCGAAGTCGATATGGCCGTCGCCGGCCGGACGGCGATTGCTGTCGACGAAGTGGACATGGCCGATGTAGCCGCGACCGGCGCGCAGGGCGGCGGCCGTATCGACCTCTTCGATGTTCATATGGAACAGGTCGGCCAGCAGCAGCACATTGCGCGTCTTCAACGACTTCAACAGCGCAACCCCCTGCTCGACCGTGTTGACCATGTTGGTCTCGTAACGATTGAGCGGTTCGTAGATCAGCGGCGTCGCGTACTGTCGGGCATATTCGCCGAGTTCCTCCAGCGCCTCGCTGAGCCACGCGCGGGCCGTCGGTTGGTCGGCGCCGTCGACCGAGTGCCGGCCTTGCATCGAGCCGATGATCGCCGGCGCGCCGAGCGGTCCGCCGAGATCGATGATCGACTTGATGAACGCCCGCGCTTCAGCCCGCTTCGCGGTGTCGGGGAGGGTGAGGTTGAGCTTGCCGCGCACCCAACCGGCGCCGGTGCCGACGGCCGCGAGCGTGAGCTTATGGTCGATCAACAACTGTTTGAGCGCGTGCGGATCGACCGCATCCGCCGACGGCGCGAACAGTTCGACGGCGTCGTACCCGAGTTCGGCCGCTTTGCGAACGCCGGCGGCGAGATCGTCCCAAAACACAAACGGCCCGCCGCGGGCTTCGTTGACGAGACTAATGGTGACTGCGGAGCGAATCATGGGGGAAGTCAAAAGTAAAAAGTCAAAATGCCAAACTAAAGGCATGAATCA
>CAZWDN010000671.1:0-1649 GCA_964633125.1 uncultured Pirellula sp.
TCGCCGTAAACTCGTTCTATATTTGACCGGAACTTTTAGAACACGTTTACGCACTAGGGCCTTTACGACGATCGCCGTGAGTTGCCGTCCGCTAGGGACGACTCCAAATCACCAACGCTTTCGTCGCGGCATTCCCATCCATGAGTAACGTCCTACGACTGGCAATCGTCGATCCCAACGATTCCACGCGGAACGCGCTCAAGACCATGCTCTTGGGCATGGATACCGTATGGCTGGAAGCCGAGTGCTCGCGATACGAGTTCTTCGCCGATGTTATCTCCCAGACGCACCCGGATATCGGCGTCGTCGCGTTGGATAGCAATACGTCGAAGGGGCTCGAACTCGTCGAACGCCTCGGCCAAGCTTCGCCCGATTGTGCGATCATCGTCATCGCCTCGACGACCGACGGCCAAGTGATCCTCCAGGCCATGCGGGCCGGAGCCAAAGAATTTCTTTCGTTGCCGCTGAAGCTGCAGGACGTTCTCGACGCGCTCGGCCGGATCAGCGAACGGAAGTTCGGCAAGGGTGAAAGCAAGGCGCGCGGCAGCACCGTGATCGCCGTGGCCGGAGCCACCGGCGGCGTCGGCACGACGAGCCTCTCGGTGAATCTCGGCTGTGCGCTGGCAAAAGACCCGAAGAAGTCCGTCGCGTTGATCGACCTCGATCTTTGTCTCGGCGACGCCGACGTCTTCCTCGACTCGATTCCCGACTACACGCTGGTCGACGTCTCCCAAAACGTCTCCCGGCTCGACTTTTCGCTGCTCAAGCGATCGCTCACCAAGCACTCTTCGGGGCTGTATCTCCTCCCCCGTCCGGTGCAGATGGAAGATATGTCGCTCATCACGCCGGACGATCTCCAGCGCGTGATCGGCCTCATGAAGGCGACGTTCTCTCACTTGGTGATCGACCTTTCCAAGGGCTACACCGCCAACGACATGGTCGCCCTGCAGATGGCCAACCATATCCTGTTGGTCACGCAGCTCGACCTGCCCTGCCTTCGCAACGTCGTCCGCTTGCTGACGTCGTTCAAAGAGAACAAGGAACTCTCCGAGAAAATCAAGATCGTGATCAATCGGGCCGGTCTCGACACCGGCGCCATTACGCTCAAGAAGGCGCAAGAAACGATCGGTCGCGAGATTTTCTGGCAGATTCCGAACGACTATCGCACGATGGTCGAAGTGCGTAACAACGGCGTTCCGCTGGTCGAACAAGCCCCCAAAGCCGCGGTGACGCAGTCGGTGCTCGGACTTGCCGAAGCGCTCACCGGCGCGAAAAAAGAAGGCGCCGACGACGCGGCTCCGGCCGCCGCCGGCGACGCCAAGCCGAACAAGAGCGGCTTGTTCAGCTTCTGGCCCGCCAAAAGCAAGTAAGCAACGTCGGCTACTCCGCGTTTCGGGGCCGAACGCCTAACGACCGCTCCGCGCCCGCGCGCTCCTGCCGTGACCTCGCGTCGCGAAAATTCTTCAATGTTGCCGATTCTCGGCAAGCCGTAACTGTGAGCTAGAGTTTTCCAGGGACCGTTGTCCCCGAAACTCCCTACAAGCTCCCGGTCCGACTTTCCCAACGTGATTCCCCATGGCCAAAATTCTCCAGTCTTCGATTCGCTCCGGCGACAAAGCCCCCGAGAGCGAGTTTGAAAACCTGAAGCG
>CAZWDN010000672.1:0-1648 GCA_964633125.1 uncultured Pirellula sp.
CAAGACTGTCCGCACGCTTGATTTCGGCGTACAGTACAAGCCGATCCCGCTGGTTTGCACGACTCCAATTCGGCGGCCTCGCCATCCGCGTCGCGAGGCACTCGTAACATGCCCCATCGTCTGGGAAACTCGCGCCCCGCCGGCTCGCCGTGGCTGACTTGGTCGGTCATCCTCGCGGTGATTTTCTCCGCCGAATTTCTCATCATGCGGGGCATCCCGTATGTGCTCGGTCCCGATCGCTCCCCCGTCGAAGAGGCGATCGTCGATGCGGTCGCGTTAACGGCATTCGTAGCACCGCTGATGTGGTTCTTGATTGTGCTGCCGCTGAAGCGGGCCGCCGCGGTGCGCGAGCGGTTTCTCGCCGACATGTTCACGGCCATCGAGGCGGAACGACGACGACTCGCGCGAGAGGTTCACGACGGAGTCGGCCAAAGCCTTTCGTTGGTCATCTCCGGATTGCGCTCGACCGCGCAACTTCCGGGTCTCGCAGAAACACGCCGTAAGTGCGATGAGTTGCTGACGGCCGCACAACATGCGCTGGCCGAAGCCAAGCAGCTTTCGTTGGGGTTGCGCCCCAGCCTGCTCGACGACCTCGGCCTCCGGCCGGCCCTCATGCAACTGATCTCCGACGTGGAAAAACATTCCGCGCTCGCCGTGCAGGCCGATTTGGGAGCAATGGTCGATCAGCGCTGGGGCGATAATATCGAAACGCACCTGTTTCGGATCGTCCAAGAAGGATTGTGCAACGTCGTCAAGCACGCCCAAGCGACCTCGGCGAAGGTAAGTATTGCTACCGACGGCGGCGATTGCGTGGTAGAAGTATCCGACGACGGGAAAGGAATCAGCGACGCCGAACTGCAGGCGGCGATGCGCAACGGCGGCCATTTGGGAATCATCGGCATTCAGGAGCGATCGAAACTGCTCAACGGCACCTACGAACTCCACACGATGGAACCGCACGGCACCCAACTCACGGTCCGCTTTCCCCTGCCGCGGGCGAAGTCATGATCGGCGTCATGCTCGTCGACGATCACACGGTCTTGCGCGGCGGGCTCAAGCTGCTGCTGAATCAACAGGAAGACGTGCGCGTGGTCGCCGAAACGGCCGATGCGGCCCAAGCGCTGCAACTCGCGACGCGGACGAAGCCCGACGTGATCGTGTTGGATTTGTCGCTGGGCGAAAGCGGCGGCCTAGCGCTCATCGAGCCGTTGACGGCGCTCGACTTCGCGCCGCGAGTGCTCGTCTTGTCGATGCACGACGACGTCGTTTACGTTCGCTCGGCCTTGGCCGCCGGCGCGACGGGCTACGTGGTCAAAACGATCTCCGAACAGTCGCTGTTGGCCGCCGTGCGCACGGTCGCACAAGGGCGCGTGATCGTCGACCTCGACGACGAGGCGCTCAACGCCGGGGTCTTTCATGCGCTGGCGCGCGGACACTCCGGACAACTCGGCGCGGTCGCCAAACTCAGCGATCGCGAGCGCAAGGTGCTGGGCATGCTGGGACGCGGCATGACCAATCAAGCCGTGGCCGAAGCGCTCGACGTCAGTCCCAAAACCGTGGCGACGTATCGCGCGCGGATCGGCGAAAAGCTGGGCCTGCATACGACGGCGGAGTTCGTAAAGTTCTCGCGCGAAATGAAGATCGACGA
>CAZWDN010000673.1:0-1638 GCA_964633125.1 uncultured Pirellula sp.
ATCGAGCAACATGCCGTCGACGGGCCCCTGCTCAGCTTCAGCCTGGCGTAGCCGCTCGAAAAACTCCGACTTCAACGCCTCGTAGGCGCTGCGCTCGATCAAACCGGAAGGATACGCGAACGTCCAAAGCAGCGGAACGAGTTCGAACTTCTGCTCGCGCGCGGCGGCGATAAAGCCTCCCGGACACATATTCGCGCCGGTGAACCGCGCGATGATTTCGTCGCCGCGAAACAGCCCCAGGCCGCGTTCGAAATCGGCGAGCGTCGTACGACGGTCGATAAACGTCGCGGTCTCGTGAAGGATGCCGCCGATCGCGATGCGCATCAAAGTGAGCTTTCGTGAAAACAAAGAGATTGCCGACGCAAGGTCGCGGGCCTAACCGAACAACTCGCGAATCGGCTCGCCGCCGTTGTCGAGGACGAAGCGCGGCCGGCCTCGATTGTCGAGATACTGTACGTCGGCCGGCACGTCGAAATAGCGAAACAGCGTGGCGGCGAGATCGCCGGGAGTTACCGGACGTTCTTGAATCGCGCCGCCGTCTCGCTCCGTGGCGCCGATCACTTGCCCGTGCCGGAGGCCGCCGCCGGCCAAGCACATCGACATGACGACCGGCCAATGGTTGCGACCGTCGGTGCTTCCTTGCGTACCCATGTTCGGCGTGCGGCCGAATTCTCCCATGGCGATGACGAGCACATCGTCGAGCAGGCCGCGCTCGTCGAGGTCGGATACGAGCGTGGAGAGGAGATGATCGAACCGGGGCAGCAGCGGCCCGAGACCGTTTTTAATGCCGCCGTAGGGCGGGATGTTGTCGCCGTGGGTGTCCCAAGTGCCCGAAGCCGTGTGGTGGCTCAAGTCGAGCGTCACGAACGCGGTGCCCGCCTCGACCAACCTTCGCGCGACGAGCGCCTGTTGACACCACAAATGCTTGCCGTAACGATCGCGCGTCGCCTGCGGCTCGCGGCTGAGATCGAAAGCGTTGCGAGCGCGCTCGCCGAGGAGCATGTCGACCGCTTGGCGTTGATAAACGTCGAGCGCATCCATCGAACCGGAGAGATCGAGCCCGGCCCGCATCCGATCGAACTGCTGCAAGAGCGTGCGCCGGTCTTGCAGGCGATCGACGGAAAGGCCGGTCGGCAATTGAAACAAGCCGCCGCCGGTGACCGCGCCGGTATCGACGCCGACGTTGGTGTAGATCGGCAGCCGCGCGGCGTCGTCGCACAGGAACGGGTCGTACTGCTTCCCCAAGTAGCCGGCGAACGCCAAGTGCGACCGCGACTTCATGAAGGCCGCATACGGCGGCATCGACGGATGATTCGCTCCGTGGTGCTTGGCGACGATCGACGCCAAGGCCGGGTAGCGTTCCGCTTCCGGATTCGTACGCGCCTCGGCCGCGAGGTTGGCCGTTTGAAAGACTTTGTTCGGTTCGTGATTGCTGTGCCGGGCATCGACGGAGCGGATGATCGTGAACTTGTCGAGCATCGCGGCCTGCTTCGGCAGGTGTTCGCAGATGACGACGCCGGGCAGCTTCGTTTGCGTCACGCCGAACGGCCCGCGATTGTTCTCCGGCCGATCGGGCTTCGAATCCCAGGTGTCGATATGGCTCGGCCCGCCGGCCATCCAGAGCAGAATCACGCTCTT
>CAZWDN010000674.1:0-1627 GCA_964633125.1 uncultured Pirellula sp.
CCACGACCTTGACGGCCCCGTCCCCGACGCTTCTTCGACATAACTTCTAACCCTGATCGAAAGACAAAAACTTATAGGTTGCGATTCGCCGCGCCTCCAAGGCACGACCTTCGTCAACATGCGCCCACCTTGCGAGGACTTCGCCGCCGGACCGCTTAACGACCGGCGAGGAGAGTTTCACAAACGCGACATTCGTTCCGCGCGGCGTAGTCACACGGCGGAACATCGCACCACGAACTTCTGCCGCCACGGCGGCAAACATGCCTTTTGCCCCTCCGGGGCTCAGCTTCGCTACGATTCCAATGCAATGGAGAGCAGATGCTTCCAGTGCAAACCCTGATTGAGGCAAACTCCGATTGAAAGTCGGCTTCCGACAACCGTCTAACGACGGGCCCCGGCCTCCGCCCGAACCCGCTTCGCCGGCGAGTCACGTCGAAACGTGTTTCGCACGGCCGACTTTCGCGACGCAACTAACGCGATCGATATTCAACGCCGTAAAACTCAATGCGGCAAAAACAACGCGGCAAAATCCAACACCGCCGACGTACCGGTAACCCGGCGGTCGCGCTTCGCAAATCGCCGCGATCGAACCCGGCGAAACGCTGCCGCAACGAGGCGTGCGTCCGCGTCACACAAATTGCAACGTGCAAAGTTTGCTACGTGCAACTTGCCGGACCCGGAAAACGCCTCGATGGGAACAAGTCCCGTTCGGCGTGCGTCACGCAGCATACAAAGGCCGCGCACGGACAAGCCGAACTGTGGTTCTGCAAAACGAAAGTCTCGCCAAACCCGGGGCGAACGAGCAATCGAACAACTCGCGGGGGATGCAACGCCGAAAGCATACGGCTGCGGGCGATATCATCCCGGGAAAGCCGGCCCACTTCGAGCATTTGCCGGCCGAAAAACTCTGCGGACGCCAAACCGGAAACAGAAGACCGAATCCGATTAAACGGGAGCAAATCTCCCGAAGGAAGACCCTGCAACATCGTGCAGAGCAACGCATCCTACAGAGCAATACGGGCCGGGAAACGCCCGCGACGAACGCGGGCCGAAGGCGCCTGAGTGTCAGGCAGCTTGAAACTACCCGAAATCTTAATCGTCCCTGCCGGCATGTCAAGGCAAGCTTTCTTCGGAAAGTTCGCCCCGACAGGCGATTACGTCGCTCCGCCGGAACGAGCAGCGGGCCGGGGCCGAGGCGCCGGGGCCATCGGCCGGCGCTGCCGGCGACGGAAAAGTCCCCGTTATCGGAAGATTCCGAATCTTTAGCAAAACTTTGCTCCTCCATTCGGTCGATACAGGGAGCGGAGTTGCCCGCCAAGGCTTCGACGTTTCTTCCCCGGCAAAGGTCGATGGACATGTTCAGCCGCACGATGATCGCGTTTGCATTCGCCTTCAGCATCGGGGCCTCGACGGCCGCGGCGCAGGATACGATCCGCTGGGAGACCGATCTCGCAACGGGCCGGCAACTCGCCGCGCAAACCAACCGACTCGTGCTCGTGCACTTTTGGGGCACCTGGTGCCCGCCGTGCATGGAAATGGAAAAGAGCGTCTTCAACAAGCCGGGACTCGGCACGGCCGTGCATCCGTATTACGTGCCGGTGAAGATCCAGGTGGAAGACGGGATGAA
>CAZWDN010000675.1:0-1611 GCA_964633125.1 uncultured Pirellula sp.
TACGGCGTTGTTTTTTCGTTCTTCCCATCACGACCTTCCCTGCAAAAAGTTGACCGCCCCGCCGTCGGAACCGATATTGAAGGCCCCGAAGCCGTCAGTAGCCGGTCGAACGTCAATTACTCCCTCAGTTCGAGACTCCCATGCCCTTGCTTGTTCGCAATCCTCGCAGTCTGAGGCTGTATTTTCGAGGTCAATTACTACACATATTTGCTACACTCATCCTTGTCACAGCTAACCTTCCACACGTAATATGCCACGTTTATGCCGATAACTTAGCAGAAACGCCGTGTAGACCCAATATCGTACTCATACTTGCCGACGACTTGGGCTACGGCGACGTCGGCGCGTTTGGCGCCGCCGACATCAAGACGCCGAACATCGACCAGCTTGCCGCCGAAGGAACCCGGTTCACGAACTTCTACGTTGCGCAGCCGGTTTGCACGGCGTCGCGCGCGGCATTGATGACCGGATGCTACTCGAACCGCGTCGGGCTATTCGGAGCCCTGAACCACGAAAGCCGGATCGGGATCGCGGCTTCCGAGTATCTGCTGCCCGAAATGCTCAAGTCGAAAGGTTACGCGACGGCCGCCTTCGGCAAATGGCATCTCGGTCTGCAACCGGAACTGCTGCCGACACGGCACGGCTTCGACGAATTCTTCGGCATCCCCTACTCCAACGACAACGGTCCGCTCCACGGTTCGCAAAAGGGGCTGCCGCCGCTGCCGCTCATCGACGGCGAGAAGACCGTCGCGTACGATCCCGACCAATCGCAATTCACGCGCATGTTCACGCAGCGGGCCTGTGCGTTCATCGAAAAGAACCGTGCGCGACCGTTCTTTCTGTATCTGCCGCACGTCATGCCGCATGTGCCGATCTTCGCCTCCGAAGCGTTCAAGGGGCGCAGCAGTCGCGGGCTCTACGGCGACGTGGTCGAAGAGCTCGATTGGGGCGTCGGCGAGGTGCTGGCCGCGCTCAAGCGGCACGACCTCGATCGCAATTCGCTCGTCATCTTCACCAGCGACAACGGCCCGTTCCTTTCTTACGGCAATCATGCGGGCAGCGCGAAGCCGCTCCGCGAAGGGAAGCTCACGACTTGGGAAGGGGGCGTCCGTTCCCCCTGCATCATGCGCATGCCGGGCACCGTGCCGGCCGGCCGCACTTGCGACGAACTCACGGCCACGATCGATCTCTGGCCGACGCTGGCCGGCGTCGTCGGCGCGGCACTGCCCGACCAGAAGATCGACGGCCTCGATATCTGGCCGCTCATCCGCGGCGACGCCGAGGCCCGAACGCCGCGCGAGGCCTACTACTATTACGCCGGCGAAGAGTTGCAAGCCGTGCGCAGCGGCGATTGGAAACTGCACTTCGCGCACGATTATCTCACCAGCGATTCGCCCCCCGGCCGCGACGGTCGCCCGGCCAACTACGCGAACATGAAGCCGCTGGCGATGTCGGTCTCGGGGTTGGCGGGCATCGCGAGCCGGCACGGTTACGTCGTCCGCCGGCAGCCGCAGGCCTTGTTCAACTTGAACGACGACGTCGGCGAAACGCGCGACGTCGCCGCCGAGCATCCCGACGTCGTCGCCCGGCTGACGAAGCTCGCCGAAAATG
>CAZWDN010000676.1:0-1584 GCA_964633125.1 uncultured Pirellula sp.
TGCGCTTGATGCAACGCTGCGGTTTCCTGGCCTGTGAGAAGGAGGGGCGATTCGCGTATTACACGATCGCCGAACCGCATTTGGCCGACATCATGCGCTGCGTCGAAGGCCGCTTTGGAGGCAAGAGCTAGAACCCTACCCTTTTTTTTCGTATAACGTATCGTAATGTCACGATATGTCGACCTTACCAAAGGAGACGTCCCATGACTGCCGTTATCACCCCTCAGGAACTCAATGCTCTCTGCCGCAGCGGCGAATCGCTGGAATTGATCGACGTTCGGACTCCGACCGAGTTTCGCGAGCTGCATGTCGCGGCGGCTCGCAACGTACCGCTCGATCGACTCGACCCCTCGACGTTGCGTGCGGAAACGGGCGGCGAGCGGGCGAAGCCGCTCTACGTCATCTGCCGCAGTGGAAGCCGCGGGAAACAAGCCTGCGAAAAACTCGCGGCGGCCGGATACTCCCAGGTCGTAAACGTCGAAGGGGGAACGCTGGCTTGTGAGCAGGCGGGATTGCCGTTGGTACGCGGCAAGAAGGCGATTTCGCTTGAGCGTCAGGTTCGCGTCGCCGCCGGAGCGCTCGTACTCGCCGGAGCGGTACTCGGTTTGCTGGTAAATCCGCTTTGGATCGGACTGTCCGCCTTTGTCGGCGCCGGACTGATCTTCGCCGGCGTCACCGACACCTGCGGCATGGCAATGTGCTTGGCTCGCATGCCGTGGAATCAGGTCCGGGAATCCTGCTCCGCTCCCGCGTCCGGCGGCGGGAAATCTTGCTGTGCCCGCTAACAATTGGGCGGCCCTCGCCGGACGAACACGAAATCAAGGATCCTCGCTATGAAACTGCAGCAATACTATCTCGCTTGCTTGGCGCACGCCTCGTATCTCATTGCCGACGACAAGACGAAGGTCGCCGCCATCGTCGATCCGCAGCGCGATGTGGATCAGTACTTGCAAGACGCCGAGGCCGGCGGGTACCAAATCAAGTACGTCTTCCTCACGCACTTCCACGCCGACTTCATTGCCGGACATATCGAACTTCGCGACCGCACCGGCGCGCAGATTTACCTCGGTGCGCGCGCCGAAGCCGAGTACGAATTCGTCCATGCTCGCGACGGAGCGACCGTCGAGTTCGGCGACGTCCGCTTGCAGGTGTTGGAGACTCCCGGCCATACGCCGGAAGGAATCTCGATTCTGGTGTTCGACTTAGCCCAGGACGCTGAAAAGCCGCAGGCCGTGTTGACCGGCGATACGCTCTTCATCGGCGACGTCGGTCGGCCCGACCTCATGGCGTCGATCGGCATTTCGGCTGAGGATTTGGCCGGCGAGCTGTACGATTCGCTCCATAACAAGCTGCTGACGCTCCCGGACGAGACCTTGGTCTACCCTGCGCACGGCGCCGGTTCGATGTGCGGAAAAAACCTGAGCAAAGACACCGTCTCCACGATCGGCACGCAGCGGAAGTACAACTATGCTTTGGCGCCGATGACCAAAATGGAGTTTATCCGTTTGGCGACGACCGATCTCCCGGAAGCGCCCGACTACTTCGGCTACGACGCCATGCTCAACCGTAAGGAACGGGGGACGC
>CAZWDN010000677.1:0-1582 GCA_964633125.1 uncultured Pirellula sp.
TCATGAAGGTCGGCATCTGCCAATCGGCCTTGCCGTAGTAGTCTTGCTGTTGGATGTAGGCCGCGGCCACGACCATGTCGATCAGGTTGCGGAGTTGAGCGTACACCGGCTTCTTGGCGGCCAGTTCCGCATACTTCTGCGTGAACGCGTTGGTGAAGAGCAGGCTCGCCCGGTTCACTTCGCCGGCCGCAATGGCCCGCTTGCCGTTGTCGAGCACCACTTCCTTTTCATCGACCAGCTTCACGCCGTCGCCGACGAGTTCCATCGCTTGGGCGTCTTCCGAGACCCGCACGCACTTGTAATCCGGCACGAAGTACCAACGGAACAGCGCGTTGCGCACGCTCGACGGATCGGCCTTGTCGATAAACGTCGTCATCCGAATTTGCGGCGGCTCCAGGCCGATGCCGATCAGCTTCATCCGATAATCCGCTTCCACGAGCACCTGGGCAAAGTGCGTCGTCGGGTTCACGCCCATGATGCGCACCGTTTGCAGGCCGAGGCTCGTGCGGAGGTTGTCGACGATGTATTGCGTGTCGTTCGGCGTGGCTTGGCCGCCGTGTTGACGCAAGAAATCTTGCATCCGTTGCAGACCTTCCTGCGTCGGGTCGATCGAGCAACCGACGACCGGTCCGCTGGTTTGGCCCGGGGCATAGGCCCGCATCGCCGCCACGAGGTCTTGCAGTTCGAGCACCGGCCGACCGGAATTCAAGCCGACGACGCGGCCCGACAAATCCGGCACGTAACCTTCGGCCGGGCCGGCGATCACGATGTCGCCCGAGTCCGGATAGAAGAACACGTATTGAATGCGGGTGAGGCCCGCGAGGTACTTCATGTCGTCGGTCGGCTTCCGATCGTTGGCGTGTTGGGCTTCGATCGCTTTCTCCAAGCGATTGAGCGACACCTTGCGGAGCTTGCTCGGCTTGGCCAGGTCGGCGGCCAGGATCGACTTCGCGGCTTGCACGCGCTCGCGCATCAATTGGCCCGTCGGGTCTTGATAGACCTCGGTGCGGAGCACGCCGTTGGCGTCGACGATCACACCGGCGCCCGGCACCAACTGAGCTTGAACGGTCGAGGCGTTGAGACCGCCGACGAGAGCGAGCAGCGCGCCGCAGAGAACCCGAACCCAATTGCGTCGCAAACCCATAACGGCAAACTCCTAGCGGATAAATCAGTCGCGTGAAAAGCAGCGGCGGCCCAGCACCGCACGAACGGACGTGTCCGAAAGCCCCCGGCACTGGAAAACTTCCGGTGCCGCCCAAAGCCGGGGGCGTTGTTGACCCGGCAGGTAGAAATGGCAGCGAAGGCTTCGTAATGAAACCTAGCTCCTTCCGATTCTAGATAGGCAAAATAGGCAATTCAAGGAAAAGAGACTGCGATTCGCCGGTCCGTACGACCGTCCAGGCGGGAAAACATGGGGGAATATGCCGATTTTAGGGGCCAAGCGACGGAAAAGGGGGCAGTAGGCAGTCGGCGGTCGGCAGGAAACAGTCATGTCTCACGTATCCCGCCACTCGCCACTCCCTTCGCCGGCCAGGCGCGCACCGCGACGCATCGTAAACCGTTCTCTGTTCCGAAAGGATGC
>CAZWDN010000678.1:0-1582 GCA_964633125.1 uncultured Pirellula sp.
ACCCGGCAGCCGACTTGGAGCACGTCGAGCAATTCGTCCGGCACGAGATAGTCGAACTCTTGGTGCGGCCCGCTCGCAAACACCACGGCGGCGACCGTGCGCAACTCGGCGTCGTCCTCTTCCCAAGGAGCGTCGTCGCCGAAGAGGTTTTGCTGGGTGCGCTCGGTCATTGCTTGCCGGAAGTCTTCGTCGGTAGAATTGCGAACCTCCATTGTACGTTTTGTCCGGTCGGGAAGTAGGCTCCATGCGCATCGGTATCTTCGGCGGCACCTTCAACCCCGTGCATTACGGCCACCTCCTGTTGGCGGAATCGTGCCGCGAACAGCGCGGGCTCGACGAAGTGTGGTTCGTGCCGGCCGCCGTACCGCCGCATAAGCAAGACCAGCAACTGGTCGACGCCGCCCAGCGCCTGGAAATGCTCAAGCTCGCGGCAGGCGGCAACGAGGCGTTTCACGTCAGCGAACTAGAGTTGAAGCGCGGCGGCGTCAGCTACACGGTCGATACGCTGGAAGCGATCCACGGCGAGCGGCCCGCCGCCGAACTGTATCTCCTCATCGGCGCCGACACCTTGGCCGACTTGCCGAACTGGCGCAACCCGCGACGCGTCTGCGAGCTGGCTTTGCCGACGGCCGTCTGCCGCCCGGGCTCAGGCGAGCTCGACTACGCGCCGCTTGCGGCGTTCGTCGAACCGTCGCGACTGGCTCGATTACGCGAGTTGCGCGTCGAAATGCCGCTCGTCGGCATCAGCAGCCGCGACCTGCGGGCCCGCATCGCGGCCGGCAAAAGCATTCGCTACCAAGTGCCTCGCGCCGTGGAGAAGTTCATCGAAACGTCGGGGCTATATCGCTAACTCGTTAGGCGGCGCGACGTACGTACACCAGCCGTTCGAGTTCGGGTGCTAGCACGAGTTTCGCCGGCAGCGGTTTGCTGCGAAGCAGTTCCAGCACGGCGTGCAGATGTTCGATCGGCTTCTGCCGCGCGTCGAGAAACAGCCAGCGTCGGCCGGCGAATTCGCACACGCCCCCTTCGGCCCCTTCGTCGAGCACCTCGGTCCGCACGCGGTATCCGAGTTTCTTAGCCGCCGCGATCGCCGCTTCCAGAAGTTCGACGGTATGCATGCGTGCCGCTCCATGAGCTGTAGGGAACGCCCTCCGTGGCGTTCCGCAAATTCGGACGGAACGCCACGGAGGGCGTTCCCTACAAACCCGAGCGGAATGATACCGATCTCGGTTTCAGTCGCGAAGGCCGACATGACGATAGGCTTTTCAGTGCGCTAAAACATTGCCGGCCAGAGGTTTAAGTATGCGACGGTTGCGGGGGCAAGGAAGTCCCGGCAGACGGCGTAGATTCCTCGGTTTTAGGCAAGAGCGGCAAGAAGTTCCGAGCGGTTTTGTCCAGGGAAGGGGAAGCCCAAGATGTCGGCAGGCGGATCGGATCAGGCTCGGCTCATCGAACAAATCGCGCTTCTGAAAGACCAGCTTGCGCAGGCCCAAAAGCTGACGGCCCTCGGCGAACTCATCAGTACGACCACGCACGAATTCAACAACGTGCTGATGACCATCATCAACTACGCGAAGCTCGG
>CAZWDN010000679.1:0-1554 GCA_964633125.1 uncultured Pirellula sp.
ACAAGTGACGCGCGGCGACGTGGCCGAGCTTTGCCAGATTCGCCGAGTTCTCGAATCGGAAGCCGCCCGCTGCGCCTGCGAACGAGTCGATCAAGCGGAGATTCAATCGCTGATCGAGGAGCTTCGCCGGCTCGTGAAATCGGGGCAGTCCAAGAATCTCGACGGCGCTCAATTTATTGAACAGACCCGAGTCGCGGATTCGCGACTCCACGATCTCATCGCCAATTACTGCGGCAGTCGGCGGTTGGCCGAGGCGATCGGCCAGTTCAAGTTGCTGTTTCGGGCGTTTCGCGACGTCGGCTACATCCGCTTCGAAGAGCGGAACGACTTCTCGCGGATGGCCGAGGAAAATGAAGAGCATTTGGTGATCGCCGAAGCGTTGGCCGCGGGTGACGGCAAGAGCGCGTCCCGTGCCATGTCGAAGCATATCGATGCGGCGGTGAAACACTGGGGCCAACTGATCGTCGATGCCTTGGCCGAGCCTAAGTCGCGCCGACGGCGGCCGAGCGTGGCGGCCGTCAAGAAGGTCGACGGCTAGCGACGCAAGTCGTTCGAAGGGGAGAACTCTTCTTTTTTCAACACCGCGCCCATGCTGCACGCCGTCGAGATTTCCGGTGCGACCGCCGGGCCGAAGCTGTTGATCACCGGCGGCGTGCACGGCGACGAGTATGAACCGATGGTCGCCTGCCGGAAGTTGGCCGAGCTACTGCGGCAGGAGACGCTGCGCGGCGGCGTCCTACGCGGCAGGGTGACGATCGTGCCGTGCGTGAACGTCGCGGCGTTCGAGCGCGGCGCGCGCACGGCCGACGACGGGCTCGACCTCGCGCGCACCTGTCCGGGCCGGGCCGACGGCCGGCCGACGGAACGCGTCGCTCATGCGCTCAGTGAACTGATTCGCGCGGCCGACTATTACATCGACCTGCATACCGGCGGCGTCGCGTATGAAATCTTTCCGCTCGCCGGCTACACGCTGCATCGCAACCCGGAGATTCTCGAAATTCAGCGCCGCATGGCGCGCGCCTTCAATCTGCCGCTCGTCTGGGGCACGTCGCCGAATCTCGACGGCCGGAGCCTGAGCGTCGCTCGCGATGCCGGCGTACCGGCGATCTACGCGGAGTACGGCGGCGGCGCCGTCTGTTCTCCACAAGGCACGGCGGCTTACGTCGACGGGTGTCTGAACGTCTTGGCGGAGTTCGGCATGCTCGATCGGACGCCGCCCGAGAATCGAGTACTTTACGTTAAGGAAGACGCCCGCGACGGCTCGGGCCATCTGCAAGTGGGGCACCCGTCGCCGCTGACCGGCGTCTTCGAGGGGTGCGTCACTCTGGGTGACAGAGTCGCCCAAGGCGACCGGCTCGGCACGGTGACCGACGTCGGCGGAGCGCACGCCGTTGATATTGCGGCGAACGCTTCCGGAATCGTCATCATGCTGCCGGGCCTGCCGCGCGTGGTGAAAGATCAAGCCACGGCCATGATCGTCGACGTGTAAGAAGCGGGCATTAGGCGGCAGGTGTCGGGCGCTAGGAGGTGCTACGGCATCGGCAATTCCCGAGC
>CAZWDN010000680.1:0-1550 GCA_964633125.1 uncultured Pirellula sp.
GCGATCTGCGCGGAGTCAGAAGCATGAATACGCCTAACCATTGGGCCCCCGGTCGGCGCTCGGGAGCGGCGAAAAGCCCGGCGCGGCGGCGCAAAAATAAAGCCGGCTCTTCCTTGGGGAAGAGCCGGCACTTCGTCGTAGCCCTGCGGCATGGTGCTGCCGCTGCGTCGCGCACGCGTCGTGACGACGCGCGACGACTAGTAGCGGCGTCCGCCGCCGCCACCGCCGCCGCCGTAACCACCGCCGCCGCCGCGCGGGTTGTTTTCCCGGGGCTTGGCTTCATTCACGGTGAGGGGACGACCATTGTTTTCCTTGTCGTTCAAGCCGTTGATCGCGGCTTGTGCTTCCGAATCGGAAGACATTTCGACGAAGCCGAAGCCTTTGCTGCGGCCCGTGTCACGATCTTGGATGACCTGAGCGCTGGTCACCTTGCCGAAGGCGCCGAACAACGCTTCGAGATCGGCGCTGCTGGTGCTATACGGCAAATTCCCTACGTACAACCGCTTACCCATACGAACTCTCCTGCAAACAAACACTGCCTTGGTCCGATCGAGCGCACGATCGAACCGAGCTAAATAGAAGGCCGGCGCGTCGGCCCGGAAGGTAGGAGCGGAAATCGAGCGGAGACTTTTCAGATCGGATCACGACCGACAAACGTCTGGCTTCGAGCCCGGAAACGAACCAACCAAACGAAGTATATCCAGATGGTTTGCCGGCATACAACGTCGATCGGACAATTCCGTTGATTTTTGCGGGCCGCCTGCGCAGCCCGTTGCGACCGCCGGTTTCCGACGGGAAACGGGACGCGACGACTCGGGCCGAGGCCGCTTTGGCGAGAAGGAAGCCTGCGATGGAAAGACCGCTTAGCGCTGCGAGAAACCGAGTCGCGGGCGGGCCTGCGGCGCGGCGGCGAACTTCCGGGAGGCGCCGAGGAGCGGCGAAAAATGGGGCGGCGGAAGCGGGTGTGCGGGCAACTTCGCTGATCGGCCGGGAGCCGTGCCGGGGGTCGCGGTCGCTGCGCCGGGAAGCGTCGGACCGTCGCGCGACGCACAACGTTCGGCGGCCAGCCAGGCCCGCAAGACCAAGCGGCCGTGCGGCGAGGGAACGGCTAAGAAACGGTTGGCGCCCACGAGAGAATGCTCCGCGCGATCGAAGGAGAATCGATCCGAAGGGGGCGAGGTCGCGAGCCGACGTTGAAGAGCGCGTGCGAGGCGATGGAGAAAACGCGCTTCCCGCGAGCGTTGCGTTCAGGATGGCGCAACGACTCGCGGGAAGCACTCCCGCAATTCAGGATAGAGGGCTCGGACGCGCGACGAGAGAGAGTTCGTCGCCCGCCGAAATCCGACTAGCCGGGCGCGGGCAAATACGTTTCCGCGGGAGCCGACGAGACCGTCGGACCCGGCGCGTACGGGCTTGCGGTCGGGCACGTATCGCAGTGGGGACCGCGACGGAACCGATCGCAAAGACCGCAGCCGGAAGCAACGACCGTTACAGTCGCTACGACCGCCAACAACATTAGCCGCTTCATGGCTCATACCTCCGCTACACAA
>CAZWDN010000681.1:0-1550 GCA_964633125.1 uncultured Pirellula sp.
ACGCGCGACATCGACATGGCGCAACGTCCGCAGGCTCTCATCGCGCCGGGCATCAACGCCATCTACGACGTGCTCAAGGAAGGCGAAAAGGACCGACCGAAGCTCACCGATCCGCGCCATCAGGCCGGCTTCGACCTCGCGATGGGCCGCATCATGGCGGCCAAAGTGCGTACCGACGGCTACGTCGTGCTCTTGGCCGCGTTCAAATCGGGCCGCAAGGCGACGAAGCCCGACACGCGCTTATGGCGGCTCGAACAGGCCGACGGCATCGAGAAAAACAGCGTGCTGGAAAACATGGGCAAGAAGGCCCGCGAATACCTGGAACGCGTCATCAAGGAGCACCCGGGCACTCCTTGGGCCGCCGCCGCGCAACAAGAGCTTTCGACCCCCATCGGCTGGAAGTGGATCGAAAGCTAACGTCGGGCCGTCGGTCGCTTGCCGGGAAGCGTCACGCAACCACGCCATGAGTTTCACCATGCTCGGCCCCGTTTTGTCGGCTGCGTTCGTGCGTCGGCTTTGCCTGCTCGGAATCTTCGCCTGCTCCACGGCTAGCGCCCAAGAACCGCCGCCCAAAGTGGAACCGGTGTCGATCGGCCCCTTTGCCGAAGGCATCGTTTGGCCGATCGGCGGCGGCACGAAGCCCGACGCTCCATTCACGAGCACGTTCGGCCCGCGACAACTTTCCATCGAAGGCTTCCGCCACGATTTCAATCGGGGCATCGAACTCTCTTGCCCGGAAGGAACGCCGATTCACGCCGTGGCCGACGGCGAAGTGCGGATCGCCGGCAACCACGATGCGTACCAACGTCCGCTCGTGCAATTGCGGCACCAGAAGGCCGACTCGAAGGAGTATTACTACACGAACTACATGAACATGGGGGACGTGAGCGTCACGGTCGGCCGGATGGTGTCGAAGGGTGACGTCCTCGGCAAGTCGGGCCGCAGCCCGCGCAACTTCGAACTCTTCCGCTTCGAAGTGCGCGACGGAGGGAGCCCGCAACGCTTCTGCATCCATCCGCTCGGGATGTTGCCGTATGTCGATTCCGGTCCGCCGAAGATCACGATCGATAGCGTCGCCGTGGTGCGCGACCACACGGCCGTGGCCGTAACGACGACCGTGTCCGGCGACGAAATGGACTTCCTGCGCGTCGATGTCGTGATGCTCGACGCCGGAAAGGAAGTCGCCAAACGTTCGTACGATTTGAACGAATGGAATCGGGCCTTCACGCCCGCGAAAGACGGCGCGAAGATCCTCGATCAACAGCTCGTCAACCATGTGAGCGCCGAGCCGGGCCGGTTCCAGCGGGGTCAATCCCACTACGAACTCACGCTCGTGTTCGACGACTTTCCCGTCGTCAAGAACAAGGCCCAGCTCGTGATTCATGCCACGGCGACGGACGCCCGCGGCAACGTCTCGCAACCGGCGGAGCGGAAGAATATCCGCTAGCCGCCCACCACGGAACGGTGTTCCAGCGGAGTCGACAAGCACTGCGCGGATTGCCAAACATCGTGAACCAAAAAGTTCCGCGGGCGTCTTTGAAATACAGGAA
>CAZWDN010000682.1:0-1547 GCA_964633125.1 uncultured Pirellula sp.
AACAAGGCACCGCGGCGTTCGGTCAACAAGGCTTGCAGCTCGAATCCGAAATCCCGCTGCCGCACCATAGCGGCTATGTGGGGGTCGAAGAAAAGCAACCGATGTTCGATCACCAAAAAATCACCGGCTAGTCCGGTTCGGTAGTTCACGGCAGTTATTGAGGAAGCGTTTCCCCATGGTTGGTCTGACGACAAAGAACGAGGCGAACTCCCCCGCGATGGCAGGCGACATCAAGAACGACGTACTCACGATCAAGAACCTCCACGTGAGCGTCGACGGTAAGCCGATTCTCAAGGGCGTCAACCTCACGGTGCGCCGCGGCGAGACGCACGCCTTGATGGGCCCCAACGGTTCGGGCAAGAGCACGCTCGGCTATGCAATCGCCGGCCACCCCGGCTATGAAGTGACCGAGGGGAGCGCCGAACTGCTCGTCGACGGCACGACCTACAACCTGCTCGATCTCGAGGCCGACGAACGAGCCCGTCGCGGCGTGTTCCTCGCCTTCCAGCGGCCGATGTCGATTCCCGGCGTGAAACTCGCCGACTTCCTCCGCCACGCGACGACCAACGTCCGTCGCCCCGAACGTAAGGAAGGGGAAGAGCTCATCCCGATGCGCGAGTTCCGCAAGGAACTAAAGAGCAAGATGGAACAGCTCCGCATGGACCCGGAGTTCGCCCGCCGCTACGTCAACGAAGGGTTCTCCGGCGGCGAAATGAAGCGGGCCGAAATCCTGCAAATGGCCATGCTCCGGCCGAAGTTCGCGATTCTCGATGAAACCGATTCCGGGCTCGACGTCGACGCCGTGCGGCTGGCGAGCCAGAGCATCGCCGAAATCGGCGGCGCCGACATGGGCATCATCATCATCACGCACCACGACAAACTGCTCGAACACAACGTGCCGGACTTCACGCACGTGATGCTCGGCGGACGGATCGTCGAAACCGGCGGTCGTGAGTTGGCCGAAGAGCTGCACCGCAGCGGCTACGACCGGATTCGCGCCGCGTATCCGGATGCGGCCGCCGAGGAGAAGGCGATGACGGAAAAGAAGCAAGCCGCCGCCGTGTAGCGAAACGTCGTCCTCAAGAAGTATTGCGACCGAACTTTTAGCCGCGGAGCTTGGCCCCGCGCGAAACGAGAACCGATATGGCGACCGATCTCTCGACTCCCGAAAACGCCGCGCAGCTCAGCGCGAGCGTCGTCGGCGAAATCAATAAGTACGACTTCCGTAATGCGGAGAAGTACGTCTTCAAGAGCCGCAAAGGGCTCGACGCCGAAATCGTCCATCAGATTTCGGACATGAAGAACGAGCCGCAATGGATGCGCGACTTCCGCTTGAAGAGCCTGGAAATCTTCAACAGCAAGCCGATGCCGAAGTGGGGCGGCGACGTCAGCCTCGACTTCAACGACATCTTCTACTACATCAAGCCGTCCGATCGCCAAGGCCGCAGCTGGGACGAAGTGCCGGACGATATCAAGCGCACCTTCGATAAGCTCGGCATTCCCGAAGCGGAAAAGAAGTTCCTCTCCGGCGTGAAGGCGCAGTACGA